>NZ_MDZA01000355.1 GCF_001816125.1 Hymenobacter coccineus
CCCAGCCAGCGGAAAATCGAGCACCTTGGGGCCCCAGCCGGGGTACTGCCGCCCCGCGGCATCGACGCAGAAACAGGGCCTGCGCGCCGGCCGCCACCACGTCGCGCCCGCCCACGCTCAGCAGCGCGGCGGCCCCAGCCAGCGGAAAATCGAGCACCTTGGGGCCCCAGCCGGGGTACTGCCGCCCCGCGGCATCGACGCAGAAACAGGGCCTGCGCGCCGGCCGCCACCA
>NZ_MDZA01000356.1 GCF_001816125.1 Hymenobacter coccineus
AGGCCTGGCCGCTGCGGCCCACCAGCAGCACCGGCCCCACCTGGGCAAAGCTGCGATGTCGCCCCGCACCCGCAGGCCGGCCTGGGCCGGGGACACGGCCGCGAAGTGGCCCCGGCCGTCGCCGCGCAGCAGCAGGCCTGGCCGCTGCGGCCCACCAGCAGCACCGGCCCCACCTGGGCAAAGCTGCGATGTCGCCCCGCACCCGCAGGCCGGCCTGGGCCGGGGACACGGC
>NZ_MDZA01000357.1 GCF_001816125.1 Hymenobacter coccineus
CGTAGCCAGCGGATTCCAGCGGCTCTCGGCGGCCAGCTGGTCGGAGGCTTCCTCGGCGGGGCCCTCACCGCGCACCTTTTGCACGGTGGCGAATTCGTACAGCGTGCGGTGCGCCCGCCCGCCGCCGCACGCGTAGCCAGCGGATTCCAGCGGCTCTCGGCGGCCAGCTGGTCGGAGGCTTCCTCGGCGGGGCCCTCACCGCGCACCTTTTGCACGGTGGCGAATTCGTA
>NZ_MDZA01000358.1 GCF_001816125.1 Hymenobacter coccineus
CCTGGGGCCCGTACGAGGTGCAGCAAGCGCCCGTGGTGGCGGCCAACGCGCACTGGCTGGCGCCGGGCCACAACTGCGTGGTGACCGATGCCGCCGGGCTACGCCGTGCTGGTGGCCCGCAGCCACGCCGCCCTGGGGCCCGTACGAGGTGCAGCAAGCGCCCGTGGTGGCGGCCAACGCGCACTGGCTGGCGCCGGGCCACAACTGCGTGGTGACCGATGCCGCCGGGC
>NZ_MDZA01000359.1 GCF_001816125.1 Hymenobacter coccineus
GGCCTGCATCACCAGGCCCAGCTGCTGGGGCAGCGGCGCGTCCGCCGGCACTTGGCGCACCACGCGGCCGGCGCGGGCCGCCGTGGTATCGGCGGCGTATTGCAGCTGGTACATGATTTTTGCTGGCCCAGGGCCTGCATCACCAGGCCCAGCTGCTGGGGCAGCGGCGCGTCCGCCGGCACTTGGCGCACCACGCGGCCGGCGCGGGCCGCCGTGGTATCGGCGGCGTA
>NZ_MDZA01000360.1 GCF_001816125.1 Hymenobacter coccineus
CGCCCAATCCGAAGCCTTCCTGGCCTGGGCCGCGGGTTACGACGACGGCTCCTGCGGCGGCAGCCGCACCCTGGCCAACCCACACGGCCTGGCTCGGCCGCTTCGCCTGCCCGGTGCTGGCCCTGCGCGGCGCCCAATCCGAAGCCTTCCTGGCCTGGGCCGCGGGTTACGACGACGGCTCCTGCGGCGGCAGCCGCACCCTGGCCAACCCACACGGCCTGGCTCGGCC
>NZ_MDZA01000361.1 GCF_001816125.1 Hymenobacter coccineus
AAGCCGCCGCCGCGGTGATCGTCGTGGTCCCCGCGGTTGCCGCCGTAGTTCCCCCGCGGTTATCGAGCCGCCACCGGTTGCCACCGTAGTTCCCCCCTCGGTGTCGCCGTAGCCGCCGCGGTGGTCAAAGCCGCCGCCGCGGTGATCGTCGTGGTCCCCGCGGTTGCCGCCGTAGTTCCCCCGCGGTTATCGAGCCGCCACCGGTTGCCACCGTAGTTCCCCCCTC
>NZ_MDZA01000362.1 GCF_001816125.1 Hymenobacter coccineus
GACGCTTCGCTACTTCCTGTTGCTGCTGGTCCCGCTGGGGGCCCGCGCCCCAAACCGCCGCCCCGCCGCTGCCCGACACCGCCCGCACCGTGCGCCTGCCCGACGTACCCGTGACCGGCTACGGCCAGACGCTTCGCTACTTCCTGTTGCTGCTGGTCCCGCTGGGGGCCCGCGCCCCAAACCGCCGCCCCGCCGCTGCCCGACACCGCCCGCACCGTGCGCCTGC
>NZ_MDZA01000363.1 GCF_001816125.1 Hymenobacter coccineus
CGTGGCCGGCAGCAGCGCTGGGGCGACGACGATTTGGCCGTCGCGTACCCACGAGGTGGCTGGGGTCGAAGGGTGGGCGTGACGGTAGGCCGAAAACACCTCCGTCAGGTCGAAGTGGCAGCTGCTCGTGGCCGGCAGCAGCGCTGGGGCGACGACGATTTGGCCGTCGCGTACCCACGAGGTGGCTGGGGTCGAAGGGTGGGCGTGACGGTAGGCCGAAAACAC
>NZ_MDZA01000364.1 GCF_001816125.1 Hymenobacter coccineus
AACGGCGGCATTCGGCCCTGGGCTACCTCGCCCCCAACCACTTCGAAACCCATTTTCAAACTGCGTCCCAACTCTGTGCGGCTTAGCTAGACCACCTCACTTTCAAGCGTTGGGCGGCCAGCGGTTTCAGATCGACACCCCCCTTGATTCATTGCCGAGTAGCTTTGTTTTTTTAACCCGACGCCCCGCATGGATGCCCGCCCACCAGCCAAACTTGATGTCGTCGCGTCAAACCTGCTTTTCGCCAGCTTGGCGGTGGGCGTTGCGGTAAGCTACGGGACCAAAACCGGAGTTTTTGCCAATGACTTTAAAACGTCCCCTGCCACAGCGGCGGCACTTACCATTGCGGTTCCGTTCCTACTGGTGCAGTATTACGCCATCCGAAAGGGCGAACGGTGGGCCAAGATTTCATATGTTGCCTTCGCCGGCTTGTCCGTT
Source organism: Hymenobacter coccineus (assembly GCF_001816125.1). Classification (GTDB taxonomy): domain Bacteria; phylum Bacteroidota; class Bacteroidia; order Cytophagales; family Hymenobacteraceae; genus Hymenobacter; species Hymenobacter coccineus. The sequence continues at coordinate 439 of NZ_MDZA01000364.1, forward strand.
CTCTTCACTTTCCTGGATTTCAAAGGCGTAACCGCGAAGCTTGACACGCCTGCCAGCGCAGCCATTTTTGTCGTGCAGTACCTAGTGCAACTGGCCGTGATGGTTATGATTCTACAGAGCTTGCGGGGCGTAAAGCCAGCGGCTAATTAATGCCAGCTGAACGCCCCTAAGCACGCTTAGAACGCGGCAGATCGCGCACGTTAAGGGTTGAATGCGTCGTTCGTGGCCGTAATCTACAAGCTATGCTTGGCCGTTTGCACCACGTAGAAGGGGGTTGTACCTCATCTAAACCACCGTTTGGCTAAACCTAGCTTTCTACTGGACGTGGTCACCCGCGGCCGAGCCAGTCGGCCAGCCAGCAACCGCCCGCCACGATGGCCACGCCCACGGCGACCACCACGCTCGTCACCACGCCGATGGCCAGCACCCAGACCACGCCCGGCACCTTCTCCAGCCCGTCCCCAGTTTCAAACAATCGCATGGAGCAAAGCTAGTACGCCCCGCCGCGTGGGAAGGGTTGGCGGAAGATTTCGACCCTTTGCGTGAACTGAGAGGGCGCACCCTCCGAATACCCATTTCTGTCTCCCATTTGTCAAGGCAACCAGATTCCTTGGAAGTGGTCAATGCGGCCATTGTGGCCGCCTATGGTTCGGCTACGAAACCCCATTACGGGTTTTCGCTCCGAGCCTACAACCGACGGCCCTATCAAGCCCTCGTAGATGCATTGGCCCGCGATTATGTCCTGGAGGACTCAACCGACCTGAATTACGAAGTCGCTTTTACCTACGCCGTACGGGGCCAGGAAGCGCATTATTTGCTGCTGTCCCTGGTGGGTCCGTTTTACGTGCTGTATCGGTCCTTCGCCGAAGTGAAAACCCCAGCTAAACAACTCGACACGGAGGAAGGCAAGGCCATTGTGCAGGTGGTGGAGCGCCACGGGCTTACGCGTCTGGATCCAATTGTACTTCAGCAGCGCACCTGTTTGGAGCATAGGGCAGGACGTGCCACGGTCCTGATGACGGTCTGGGAAGCCCTGTTTGACTATAGTCAGCTATGAGCACCAAGATGGTGGTGCATAAATGCTCCTTAAACCATATTGTCGCGTTTACCTTGAGACCGTGGCTGTTGCAGAAGTCGTAGCCAGCTCGGCCCGAGATTCGTAGCGGGAAGATGCAAGGCAAGAAGCTGTTTCTCGACAAAGAGGTTACCCGCTTTCGGCTCTCCGAACGGGTGCCGCCCCATAATCTTTACCGGCGACTGGCCGAGTTGATCGACTAGTCGTTTCTCTACGACGAGACCCGGGCGCTCTACAGCCACACGGGCCAGCCCTCGTTGGACCCGGTGGTCTTCTTCAAGCTGGTGCTGGTGGGCCGGCTGGAAAATTTGGTCAGCGATCGCCGCTTGGTCGCGCACTGCGCCCTGCGGCTCGACATCCTGCTTTTCCTCGGCTACGAAGTGGACGAGGAGCTGCCGTGGCACTCGACCGTGAGCCGCACCCGCCAGCTCTTCCCGGCCGCCGTGTTCGAGCGCCTGTTCGACCACGTCTTTGCCCAGTGCGTGGCCCGGGGCCTGGTGGCCGGCGACACGCAGGCCGTCGACTCGGCCCCGGTCAAGGCCAACGCGTCGCTGGAAGCCGTGCGCGAAAAACAGGCCGCTGGGCCGACCGGTCCCCACCTAAGCGGCCGCGTGCAGACGCCCGCCGCGGGCTCGGTGCTGACGGCCCCGGCCCACCAGCTGCGCCAGCTGGCCAGCGCCGGCGGCAGGGCGCGCAGACCGGCGCGCTGGGCGCGCGGCACGACCAAGCCCGCTTGCTGAGCAACAAGACCCACTACTCGCCCGCCGACCCCGACGCGCGCATCTCCGTCAAGCCCGGCAAGGCCCGGGCCCTGAACTACCTCTGCAGCCTGGCGGTCGACACTAAGGCTGCGCCCTGCCCTGCTGCTCTTTTCCTCGTTACGGACCAGTCTCGGAGCGCCTCCCCGAAACGTTGCTGCGTGGTTCCACGCCCGGGCACAGACCCCGGTGGGCCAACGCTAGCGCAGGGCAAACACGACGTAGGGCTGAAACGCCCCGTGCCCCAGGTGCCGGGTGCTAGGTGCGGGTGAGCTGGCCGTTGCGCAGGTAAGGCGTTGTTTAACAAATAGGGGGAAACCTCCGAGTCCGTAGCCGCAAGGCGTGGTTATTCGTGATAAGGTACATAAGCAGCGTAAGAGCATCAAAAACAGATAGTCTTAAACGCTCCTTAACTCAATCAAAAGGAAATAATGAAAACGAACGTTTACACTGTCGTTTTGCTCGCGTTTTAGGTAACATGCTGTACATAACACCATTAATCTCTGAAATCGTATAATGATGCCGATGAGTCGAAGGTTTTGCCCTAGTTGTTTAACAATACCTACAGGTGGACCAGGAGCAGAAAGGCCCTACTGACTACCCGGCTTTACGCCTGTAAAAAGTCAAGTCAGCCGCTTGACTTCCGTCATGAAATAGGCTAGGCCATTGCCGGAACCTTGCGGTGAACTCAGCTCATCCACTGGTCCCCGGCTTTTATGCTTGCCTCCTCCCTGCCTATTCCTGGCCACGCGTACCTTGTCGGGGGCGGCATTGCCTCGCTCGCGGCCGCGGCCTTTCTCATCCGCGACGGCCAGCTGCCGGGCGCTCATATTCACATTCTGGAAGCGTCCGACATGCTCGGCGGCAGCCTCGACGGGGCTGGCCGGGCCGACCAGGGCTACGTGCTGCGTGGGGGCCGGATGCTGAACTTTACCTACCGCTGCACCTACGATTTGCTGGCCTCCATTCCGTCGCTGGAGCACGCGGGCCGGTCCGTGCACGACGACATCATCGCCTTCAATCAGCAGATTAAGACCCACGCCCTGGCCCGAGTCGTGGACCGCAACGGCCACGTCGTGGATGTGACCGACTTGGGCTTCACCGAGCCCGACCGGCTGGACCTCGTGGAACTGCTGGTCGTGCCCGAAGCAACGCTCGGCACCAAGCGCGTGGACGAGTGGTTTAAGCCCCGCTTTTTCGAAACCAACTTCTGGTTTATGTGGGCCACCATGTTTGCCTTCCAGCCCTGGCACAGCCTGGTGGAGTTTAAGCGCTACCTGCTGCGCTTTCTGCACGAGTTTCCGCGCATCGACACGCTGGCCGGCGTCGACCGCACGCCTTATAACCAGTTCGACTCCATCGTGCTGCCCCTCACCGCCTGGCTGCAAGCGCAGGGCGTGGAGTTCCGGCTGGGCAGCCTGGTTACGGACCTGGACTTTGCGCCCCACGCCGCCACCAAAACCGTGGAGCGCCTGCACCACACCCGCGATGGGGCCTCCCAAACGCAGGTCGTGCAGCCGCACGACCTGGTGCTGGTGACCAACGGCTCGATGACGGCCAGCTCCGCGCTGGGCACCATGACGACCGCGCCCGTGCGCCCCGCCACCCCCGGCGGCGGGGCCTGGGCCCTGTGGGAAACGGTGGCCAAGAAGTACTCCGACTTCGGCCGGCCCTGCGTCTTCGATGCCCGCCTGGGCGAGTCGACTTGGGAGTCCTTTACGGTGACCAGCCACGGCACGCTGTTCTTCGACTTGATGGAACAGTTTTCGGGCAACAAGGCCGGCACCGGGGCGCTGGTCACGCTCAAGGATTCCAGCTGGCTGCTGTCCATCGTGCTGGCCTATCAGCCGCACTTCCTCAACCAGCCCGCCGGCGTGACGGTGTTTTGGGGCTACGGGCTGTTCCCGGACAGGGTAGGGGACTACGTGCCGAAGCAGATGAGCGACTGCTCGGGCGCCGAAATCCTGACCGAGCTGCTGAGTCAGTTGAACATGGCCGAGCACCTGCCCGCGGTGCTGGCCGAAGCCAACTGCATTCCGGCGCTGCTGCCCTACATCACCAGCCAGTTTCTGACCCGCGCCCCCGGCGACCGGCCGCAGGTAGTACCGGCGGGCTCGACCAACTGCGCCTTTCTGGGCCAGTTTACCGAAATGCCCGACGACGTGGTGTTCACGGTGGAGTACTCCGTGCGCTCGGCCCAGCTGGCGGTGTACCAGCTGCTGAAGCTGGACAAGGAGCCCCCGGCCCTCTACAAGGGCCAGCACGACTTTAAGGTGCTCTACAACGCCTTGAAAACCATGCACCGCTAGGCCGGCTGCACCCACTCGGCAATTTTGTTTTTCCCCGCTGCTTTCCCCTCTTATGGACGTTACCATCTTTAGTACCCTGGCCTTCGAGCGCCCCTTTTTGAAGCAAGCCAACGCCGGGCGCCACCAGCTGCACTTTTATGACGCGGCCCTTACCCCCGAAACGGTGCCGCTGGCGCAGGGCTCGCAGGCCATCAGCGTCTTTGCTCCCGACGACGGGTCGGCTCCGCTGCTGGCGCAGCTCTGGGCCCACGGCGTGCGCCACGTGGCCGTGCGCTCGGCCGGCTACGACAACGTGGACCTGCTGGCCGCCCACCGGCTGGGCCTGGGCGTGGCCAACGTGCCCGACTACTCGCCCCACGCCATTGCCGAGCACGCCGTGGCCCTGATGCTGGCCCTGGCCCGCCACCTGCGCCAGGCCAACGAGCAGCTGCGCGCCAACGACTTTTGCCTCGACAAACTTATCGGCTTCGAGCTCTACGGCAAGACGGTGGGCATCCTGGGGGTCGGGCACATCGGGGCCGTGGTGGCGCGCATCCTGCACGGCTTTGGCTGCCGGCTGCTGGGCGTGGACGTGCTGCCCAACGCGGAGCTTACCCAGCGCTACGGCCTGGAATACGTGCCCCTGCCCGCCCTCTGCGCGCAGGCCGACATCCTCAGCGTGCACACGCCCCTCACGGCCCAGACCCGGCACCTGCTCGACGACGAGGTGCTCGCCCGTCTGAAGCCGGGCGCGATGCTCATCAACACCGGCCGCGGGGGCGTGCTCGACACGGCCGCCGCCCTGCGCGCCCTGGCCAGCGGCCGGCTCGGCTACCTGGGCCTCGACGTGTACGAGGCCGAAAAAGGGCTCTTTTTCGCCAACCACACCCGCGACCCGCTGCGCGACGCGGCCTTTGCCCAACTACTTACCTACCCCAACGTGCTCGTGACCGGGCACCAGGGCTACCTCACCCAGGAGGCGCTCACCAACATCGCCACCGCCGTGGTGGCCAGCCTCGATGCCTGGGCGCTGGGCCAGCCCGCGCCGCACGAGCTGTAAGGCCGGCGGCTCGTCTTCTCTCACCCTTCCTACCGCTGCATTTTTTGGACCTTTATCACCTCATTTATCAGAGCCAGGCGCTGGGTGAGTTCGGGGCCCTCGAGCTAGCGGCCCTGCTGCACCGGGGCCGGGCGCATAACCAGGCCCACGGCATTTCGGGCGTGCTGGTGCACACGGCCAACGGGCGGTTTTTGCAGGTGCTCGAAGGCCCCCAAACGGCCGTGCGCCACCTCTACTACCACGTCATTCTTTCCGATACCCGGCACTTTCACTGCCAGGTGCTCGGCGAGGGTTTTGCGGCCCAGCGCAGCTTTGCCGGCTGGACGATGGGCTGCCGCATGGCGCATCCCGACGACCTGCGCGCCCTGCTGGGCGAAGTGCCAGCCGACGGCCTCGGCCTGGCCCACCGGCCCTACCCGCGCCCCCAACTGCTGGCCTTGCTCGAAGCCTTCGTGGCGCAGGGAGCAGTCGAAACCGGCCAGGGCCACCCGCTCGACAGCCGCCCCACCCGGCATAGCTAATGCTCCGCAGCCCTATGCTTCTGCGCACCTAGCAGGGTAATAGCGTGTATTTAACCAAGAAATATAAAGCACTTAGTAAGCAGTTTTTAGTGGAGATGGCCAGCGAAAAGGCTACTGCTTGTTGAGTGGCGGGGGCTGGCTTCTCCGCAGGACGTAGCTGATTTCTAAAGGCTTATTTGACTCGAAACCATCCTTGAAAGTCAGTAAGTCATCAGCCCCTTCCGGCAGGCGTTAGGGCAGTGGCCGGTAGTCACGGGTGCCCGGCGCTAGCAGCCGAAGAAGGTTTTTGGTCATGGTGGGGGTGTCTCAACCTGCTACTATTAGTGCAGTCGCCGATAGGCCAGCAGCAACAGACCCAGCGCGAAAATAGAGGTGAAAATCAGCTGATTATGGCGGGCCAGCCCGTTGGGAAGAAAGATGTCGAAGTTGTCCTTGGTCGAGCTGGAGTAGCGGCGGGCCAGGAGTGTCAGCGGGCAGTGGCGCCTGAAGAGCAGCAGCACCGCGCCTTCGCCCAGCACCAGCGTGCTGGCGGCCCAGGTATGCCAGCTTATTTGATTGGCGATGCCGCAGTAGAGCACGTAGCCGATAACGGCCACGAAGAACCCCCACACCAGCGTGTGGAGAACCTTGATGCACAGCAGCTTCGCTTCGGCTCTCATGGCACTTACGGCGGCATTGCTTATTGGCGCGTAGTCGCCGATAAGCCCGACAGGGACAGCGCTTTGCGTGACGATAACGCTAGCAACCAGTCTGGTACAAGAGTACGCCCGCCCCGGCCGCGCGCGCTTGACGAAAGTCATGGCCGGGGCCTGACTTTGTGCATTCCCGTTGCCGGCTGAGCACCGGTCCTTTGCCCCCGGCTACTCTGCTAGACCGGCTACCCCTTCAACTCCCCGCACCTTGATTCTCAGCTCCTTTCTGGCCGAAGCCGGCACCATCACCCGGTTTGCGGGGCGGTTTTTCCGCGAGGGGGTTCGGCCGCGCTACGAGGTGCAGGAGTTTTTGTACCAGTGCTACGTCATTGGGTACCAGTCGCTGCCGCTGGTGGGCATCACGGGCTTCATTATGGGGCTGGTGCTCACGCTGCGGCTGCGGCCCACCATGGTGCAGTTCGGGGCCGAGTCGTGGATTCCGGTGATGGTGGGCCTCACCGTCATCCAGGAGCTGAGCCCCATCATCACGGGCCTGATGGTGGCCGGCAAGGTGGGCTCCAACATCGGGGCCGAGCTCAGCTCGATGCGCGTGAGCGAACAGATTGACGCCATGGACGTGTCGGGCACCAACCCGTTTAAGTACCTGGTCGTCACGCGGGTGCTGGCGGCCACGCTCATGGTGCCGGTGCTCACGCTGCTCTCCGACGCCATCGGGCTGTTTGCCGCCTTCGTGGGGGTCAACATGCAGGGCTCCACCACCCTGCTGCTCTTCATTAATCACATCGTGGGCCGCCTCACCTTCGGCCAGGTGCTGCCGGCGGTCGTCAAAACCTTCTTTTTTGGCTTCGCCATCGGCCTCATCAGCTGCTACAAGGGCTACTACGCCAGCAACGACACCGCCGGCGTGGGCCGCGCCGCCAACTCGGCCGTGGTGGCCGGCTCGCTGGCCGTGTTTCTACTCGACCTGGTAGCCGTGCTGGTGAGCACGGCCTTTGGGCTTATTTGAAGGGGGCCCCGCGCCAGGGCCAGCTTCTGCCAGCAAGAACTGGCCACCATTTATTTCCCACTAAAAATCGTGCTTCCTACCCGCGCTCTTTTCGCCACTGCTGCTGCGGCGGCCACCCCCGCCGAGGCGGTACTCACGGTGGCAGGCGTGTGCCTGGCCTTCGGCGAAAACCACGTGCTGCAAGACTTCTCGCTGACGCTGAACCGGGGCGAAAACGTGGTGGTGATGGGCAAGTCGGGGGCGGGTAAGTCGGTGCTTATCAAGTGCGTCATCGGCTTGCAACGGCCCGATGCGGGCACCATCACGGTGCTGGGCCAGGACCTGGGGGCCCTCGACCACGCCGGCCTCGACCGGCTGCGCACCAAGCTGGGCTTCCTTTTCCAGAGCAACGCCCTCTACGACTCGATGACGGTGCGGGAGAATCTGCTGTTTCCGCTGCGCCGGCAGTGGCTCGCCCACACCCCCGCCCAGGAAGCCGAGCTGGTAAGGCAGGCCCTCACCGATGTGGGCCTGGCCGACACGGCCGCGCTGCTGCCGGCCGCGCTCTCGGGCGGCATGCGCAAGCGCATCGCGCTGGCCCGCACGCTCATCCTGCGGCCCGACATCATCCTCTACGACGAGCCCACCACGGGCCTCGACCCCATCACGGCCCGCGAAATCGACCACCTCATCCGGGCGGTACAAGCCAAATACAACACCTCGGCCGTCATCATCTCCCACGACCTGGCCTGCGTGCGCCTCACTGCCGACCGCGTGGCCCTGCTCGCCGAGGGCCGCTGCTACGCCCAAGGCACCTATGCCGAGGTGAGCGCGAACGCGGACCCGAAGGTGCACGATTTTTTTATTTAACCGCGCCGGTCCGCCAGCCGCAACCGGCTGGCCGGGGCCCGACAATATCCCACGCAGGGAGCCTTTTTGAAAGCTGCGAATGACGGGGCACCCCGCTGATTTTTACCTCCTACCTCCTAAATACCTACTCCCATGCCCCAAAACTCCACCGGCAATGCGGTACGCCTCGGCCTGTTTATGCTCCTGGGCATCGGGTTTCTGTTGGGGCTGCTGTACCTGATGGGCCAGCAGCAGAACCTGTTTGGCCACAGCCTGGTGGTGCGGGCTGATTTTCGCAACGTGTCGGGCCTACTAACCGGCAACGGCGTGCGCCTAGGCGGCATCACGGTAGGCAACGTGAAAGAAATCAATCTTTTGAACGACAGCACTGTGCGCGTGTCCATGCGCCTCGACAAAGATGCTCAGGGCTTCGTGCGCCAAAACGCGGTGGCCACCATCGGCACCGATGGCCTGGTGGGCAACACCATCATTAACCTCACGGCCCAGCCCGCGCCCGCCCCGCCCGTAGTGGCCGGCGACGTGCTGCCTACCCACGAGCAAACCAGCCTCGACGCCATGCTGGCAACCCTGGACGTGTCCAACAAAAACCTGGTGGGCATCACCACCGGCCTGCGCGCCGCCACGGATAAGCTTAACGGCAGCAAAGCCCTCTGGCAGCTCCTCAGCGACGAGCAGCTACCGGCCGCTGTGCACCAAAGCGCCCGCAATGCGGCCACGGCCACGGCCCGGCTTAGCGGGGCCGCCGCCGATGTGCGTCAGCTCACCCAGGGCGTGCGCCGGGGCCGGGGGCCGCTCGGCTACCTGCTTACGGATAAGGTGTTTGCCGGCCAGCTTGGGCACGCGGCCGGTCAGCTGGCCGGCACTTCCGATACCCTGGCCGCCACGCTTAACGGCTTGCGCCGCCAGGTGCAATCCGGCGGTGGCCCCGTGCAGGCGCTGCTCACCGATACCACGGCCGCCCGGCAGCTGCGCCGCACCCTGGGCAACGCGGCCCAAAGCACCGCCAAACTCAACCAGAGCATGACCGCCCTGCAACACAACTTCCTGCTGCGCGGCTACTTCCGCCGCCAGGCCAAGCACCAGGTCCGGGCCACGGCCGACTCGCTCAAGCAGGTGGGCCGGGCGCGCTAGTGGCGGTCAGCGTGGCTTTTGAGCCGCCAGGGCCAGCGCTTGCGGAGCGAGCAGCTCTTGCACTGCGCCGAAACACTCCTTTCTTTTCCTTGCCACCCATGCGTCCGCTCCTTACCTCGCTCATCTTTGCTTTGCTGACGCTAGCGGCGGCTAGCCCAGCCGCGGCGCGGCCTTTCCACCAGCAGGGCCCCGCCCAGGCCAGGCCCACTGGTCTAACTGCCCGTATCCGTGCCCTGCTGCCCGATACACTGGCGGGTAGGGGAGGGGGGAGGGCGCTCGGGCCAAGCGCAACTAGTCGGGCCTTCTACCGCCGCCGGGCCTATGCCCCGGCTTGGTGCGACACCAGCCGGCTAGCCCCGCGGGGCCGCACGGCGCTGGCCCTGCTGGGCCGCGCCGAAGACTTCGGGTTACAGCCTCATAACTATCATTTTACCGCGCTGCAAGCCCTGGCTGATTCGCTGGCCGAGCCTCAGGCGACCGCCGGGCACGCCGCGCAGCTAGCCCGGTTCGACGTGCTGCTCACGGATGGGCTGCTGGCGTTTGCGCTGCACCTGCGCCGGGGGCAGCTCCACGCGTTTACGCCTTCGCCGCTGGAAAAGGCCGGTGGGCCTTTTTCTCCCGCTGCCTGGCTGGCACGGGCTTTGGCAGCCCCGGATTTTACCGGGGCCCTGCTCCGGTGCCAGCCCCCGCAGCGCGAGTACCAGCAGCTGCAACGGGCGTTGGCCCGGTGGCGGCGGCAGCCGGCGGGCCCCGGAGCCGGGCTAAAGCAGCGGCGGGCGCAGCAGCTGGCCGTCACGCTGGAGCGTTGGCGCTGGGCGGCCATTCCGGATGCCGAATACGTGTTGGTGAACCTGCCCGCCTACCAGCTGGCCGTGGTGCGGCGCGGCCGGGTGCTCCAGACGCATCGCCTGGTTATCGGCCGGCCCGCCAACCCCACGCCCACGCTTAGCAGCCGGCTCACCTCCTTCACCATCGCCCCGGAATGGCGGGTGCCCCGCCGCGTGGCCACCGAGCAGCTGCTGCCCTATTTGCAGGCTAACGCGCAGGCGCATTCCGAACAGGATTTTCTGGCTAATAACAACTACCGCCTCTTCGATGCGCGGGGCCGGGAGCTGCGCGGCACGGACGTGGACTGGTCGGCCGTGACGGCGCAGAATTTCGCCTATACCCTCCGCCAAAATCCCGGCTGCGGCAACCTGCTGGGCAACGTCATTTTCCCCTTTGCCAACCCCTACGGCGTGTACCTCAACGACGGGCCCGACCCGCTACGGTTCGGGCGGCCCTACCGCGCCCTGGGCCGCAGCTGCCTGCAAGTGCAAAACCCGATGCACCTGGCCACCTACCTGCTCGGCCCCGATGCCGCCCGCGCCGCGCTGCCCACCGAAGCCCAGTGCGAAGCCGCCCCCCAGCCGCGCAACTTCTTTCTGAAGCGGCCGGTGCCGCTCCACGTACGCTACGCTACCTGCGCGGTCGTGGCCGGCCAGCTCCGCTTTTATGCCGATGTGTATGGGCAGGATGAGGCGTTGCGCCGGCAGCTTTTCGGGCGCGTAGTGGCTCGCCGCTAGGTAAGCAAAAGCAAATTGCGCCGTTTTCTACTCCGCCCATGCTGCCCACTACTTCGCCGGCCCCAACGCCAGCCCCGGCCGGGCGGATGGGCGACGTAATGGGACCGGCCTTGCGCGGTACCGGCCTTGCGCGTGCCACCGGGCCAGCTACTGGCCATTAGGTAGCCCAGTGGCTCGGGCAAAAGCACACGCCTGCATACATCGGCTGCCTCGACGTGGCCACCAGCGCCAGTAGTTACCCCACGGCCAAAACGTATTTCACCAGGCTTGACAAACGTCATCCGTTGGTCTGCAGAAAGTCAAAGCGGCGCGGGGGGTGGCAACGCAACCTTTGCTAAACCCCAAACGCCTCGCGCCAACCTTGGCCGGCAGCGTCAATACCCACTTTTTTAGTCCGCTTCTTATGACCTACGACACTCCCAAAAACACCACTGGCAAAGTACTGCTCACCGCCCTGGCCGGCGCTGGCGTCGGGGCAGTGCTGGGCACCCTGTTGTATTCCAAAAAAGGTATGGCGCGCCGCCGTCATTTCCGCAACTACCGCATCGACCAGCGGCTGCGCCTGAAAGGCGACTGGGACCTGCTGAAGGGCAAGCTGCAACACCAATACAGCCAGCTCACCGACGAGGACCTGAATTACGCGGAGGGCAAAGGCCACGAACTGGTAAGCCGCCTGCAAGCCAAGCTCGGCAAGCGCAAGCGCCAAATTGTGAAGCTGCTGAACGCCCTCTAGGCCCTGCGCCGCTACCTGCCCACCGAGCCCGCCACCGGGTTGCAGCCCTAGCTCCACCCTAGCCGGCTGCAACCCGGTGGCGGGCCCGTGGCGTGGGGGGCGCTGCCCACCCGGCGGGCTTGCTAAATATCAGATGCGTAGTCGTTTATAATCAAGAGTTTGCTGCTGGCAGGTAGTGATTTTTGCTCCTGCATTCCGGCTCATCAGATGCCTACAACTTGGGAGCCCGCGACGCGGACAACGACCTACTGGTAACCACCGCGAGCGGGCGCTAGGCCTGGGCTGCCCCCTTTCCAACGGCTTTTCTTTTGCTTATCACTGATGAAGAACTCCATCCTGATTCTCGCCAACTCTGCCGCAGGCGCCGAGCCCACGGCCCGCTACGCCGCCGCGCTGGGGGCCCCGCTGCACGCGCGCCTGGCCATGCTTCACATCGAAGTGTACCCCGTGGTGCTGGAGCCGGAGCTAGCCGCGGTCGCGGTTGAACAGAACGCGCGCAACGAGGCCGAAAACCTGGCGGACCTGCGCGCCCTGGCCCGCCGCCTGCCCGGCCCGCCCGAAGTACTCGAAACGGTCGGCTTTCTGGGCGACGGGGTGGCCGAGGCCGTGCGCCAGCAGCAGCCGTTGCTGCTGGCCCTGGGCCTGAGCCCCGAGCAGGGCCTGTTGGACCACTTGCTGGTCGAGCAGGCCCTGCCCGTGCTGCGCGCCACCCACCGGCCGCTGCTGCTGGTGCCCCGCAGCGCGCCCTGCGTGGGTCCGCCGCGCCGCGTGCTGGTGGCCGTCGATGGGGAGCCCTTCGCCCCCCAATGCCGCGAGCCGGGCGCTGGCCCCGCTGCTGGCGGCCTGGTCGGCCGCCTACACCGTGGCCCACGTGCAGGCCCAGGGTGAGGAGGCGCGGGGCCAAGCCCCCGGCCAGCTGGCGCTGGCCAACGTGCGCGCCAGCGGCCTGCTGCCGGCCGCCGCTCCCCTGGAGCTGTACGAGGAAGCCCACCTGAACCCGGCCACCGGCGTGCTGCAAGCCATTACCGATACCCAGGCCGATTTACTGGTGCTCGTTGCCCGGCCGCGCAGCTTTCTGGCCGGGCTGTTTCACCGCAGCGTTACGGCGGCAGTTTTGCGCCACTGCACGGTGCCGGTGCTGCTGCTGCCGGCCGAGTCGTTGTGAGCTTGGTACGGGGGCCGGAAATGGCCTTCGCATCACCTTTGGTTAAGGTGCCTAAACAGCGGCTCTTTACGGGCCACGGCGGCACTAGCCCAGGTGAGCTTCCTGCTAACAGCTACTTTCTAACCTCTTTTGCCACTGCAATGCCCACCTTCATCAGCGACTGTTCCAAACTGTCTTTTCCGGCGAGTGAGCGAATTGGCGGGGACCTAGTGCGCCAACCTATTCTGGAGCTGATTCAACAGGATTTTCCTCAGTTTGGGGCGGCGAGTTCACTGGCCACCACGGAGCTCAACGAGTACCGCCGCCGCTACCTGGAAAATTACCTGGTGCGCGAAGTCGGGGAACTGTCGGAACTGGAGCGAACTGTGCTCAGCAACGTGCACGAGCACCGGACGCTCACCGACAAAGTCGAGGAGCTGGAGCCGCCCCTGACCCTGGGCCAGCGCTGGGCCGACCACATCGCCAGCTTTGGCGGCAGCTGGACGTTCATCCTGCTTTTTTTCGGCATCATCACCGGCTGGATACTCTTGAATGTGGCCCTGTTGCGGCGCGCCAGCTTCGACCCGTACCCGTTTATTCTGCTCAATTTGCTATTATCCTGCCTGGCAGCTTTACAGGCCCCGGTGATTATGATGAGCCAGAACCGCCAGGAGGAAAAAGACCGCGAGCGGGCTAAAAAAGACTACATGATTAACCTGAAAGCCGAGTTGGAGCTGCGGGTCATGCACGAAAAGCTCGACCACCTGACTCAGCAGCAGGCGCTGGCCACCCAGCACCTGGCCGAGGTGCTGCAAGCCGGGTCCCACTTACCAAAGCAAACTCCTTAGTCATCAACCACTCCGGCGGCCTGGAAAATGCGCCCCCCCAGCGCTGGCAACGATATTCTCAGAAAGCCGGGCGCGGCTCATAACGCAGCTGCACCAGGAAGTGGGCACCGGACTGGCGCCGACGGCCCACCTCCCATGCTTGCCTCGCCTACGGCCGGGGTACGCCCGCCATACCGCTCTTGGACTTGGTAGGCCATCTTATAACGGCGGGGAATAAACTTACGCTAAGAATGTTGTTAAACAAACAGGAGGAAACCCCCGACTCGGCCGATTACGCAGCAGGGTTTGTCTGGCACGGACAGTCCGGACGCCGCCTCTTTACCAGGGATTTAGGTCTGACCCCGCTTCCTGGCCGAAAAACTGTCCGGTGGGGCCGTCCGGTCCGAGCAGCGCGACGTTCGTCACGCGCGTGGCGGCCCCGGTGACACTACTGTCCCCGAGGTGGTCCGTAAAATCCGTGTCCACGTATCCCGGGCACACCAGGTTCACTTTGAAAGGCGTGTCGCGCAGCTCGTAGGCCAGCGCCACGGTGTAGGCATTCAGAGCCGTTTTGGAGGGCGGGTAGATGCCCCCCTTCACGCTGTAAAACCGCCAAGATGGGTCGTTTTGCAGCGTCAGCGAGCCCAGTCCCGACGACACGTTGACAATGCGGGGCGCGGGCGACTGCCGCAGCAGGTCGCGAAAGGCGTGCGTCACTTCGATGGGCCCAAACACGTTGGTGTTGAACACTTCCCGAAACGTGCTGAGGGGCGTGTCCAGCGCCGGCTGCGGGTAGCCCCCGCTGATGCCGGCGTTGTTGACGAGCACATCCAACACCGGCGTTTGTTGCCCGACGGCGGCGCGGGCGGCGGCGATGGAGGCGCTGTCCGCAACATCCAGCTGAATCGGGGTTACGTGGGGGTAGCCGGCGGCCCGCAGGTGGTCAGCGGCCTGCTGGCCGCGCTGCGCATCGCGGCTGCCGAGGTACACGTGGTAGCCGTGCTGGAGGAGTTGCCGGGCCGTTTCGAAGCCAATGCCTTTGTTCGCCCCGGTGATGAGTGCAGTTTTCATGATGCCTGTTGATTAAGTACTTAACAGGCACAAAATTACCGGGTGGCTTTAGCGGAGCTCGTACCCATTCTACCCTATTGCTAGGACATTTTACGGGGCAGGCGGCGGGTGCGGTACTCGGCCGGGGTAAGGCCCGTTTCGCGCTTGAAGAAACGGCTGAAGTAGGAGGCCTCCGAGAAACCGAGTTCGAACGCAATTTCTTTCAGGGACTGGTCGGTGTAAAATAGCAGGCGGCGGGCTTCGAGCACCAAGCGCTCGTGCAGGTGTTTAAGGGCGGGCTTGCCGCTCTGCGCTTTCACCACCTCGCTCAGGTACTTTGCCGGGAGCTGGAGCCGCGCCGCGTAGGTGCCCACCGCGTGCGCGTCGCGGAAGCCTTCTTCCACTTGGGCCCGGTAGGCTTGGAGCACCCGCTGGTCCGCCGACGCGTCGGGGCCCGGCAGCTGCTCCATATACAGCCGGCTCAGGTAGGTGAGCAGCACGGCCAGGTGGGCGCTCAGCAGCGGGTGCTGCCACGCGCCGGCGCGGTGGTATTCCGCGTCGAGGTTCGCCAGTACCTGCTCCACGAAGGCCGCCTCCGTCGCCGTTAGCCGCAGTGCGTGCCCGTGGTGGGGGTTGTGGATGATGGGTAGCTCGCGCAAGGCCGCGTTGGGCTGCAACGCTAGAAACTCGCGGGTAAAGCCCAGGTAGGTCCCCCAGGCCGGGGCCAGCTCCTCGTTGACCAGAATCTGGGCGGGGTTGGTGAAGTAGAGGGTGTTGTCCTGGTGTTCGTACGGGGTCATATCCACCCAGTGCCGGCCGCGGGTGTGCTGGACAAAGAACAGCAGGTAATAGTCCTTGCGGTGCGGCAGCAGCATGTACGGCACGGGCACGACCTCGCCTTGCAAGCGCACCAGGGTAAACGAGCGGTTGCCCGTCGCTTCGTCGGGCTGGAACAGGTGGACGGGAACGGGTGGCGGGCGGTGAGGCGGGAACATAACCTAAAACTACCGCTTCCGCTGCCGGCTAGCCCCTGCTTCTTACCCGCGGCCTCTCTTAGCTGTGTCGGAGGTTTCTCCTTATTTTTTTAACAACACCTGCTAAGCAGTTTGTGGCTAGGGTCAGCAACCTGTAACTTATTGGCCCTGTAAATCTTACAGCTAGCTTAGCAAATTAGTCCAGCAAACCGGGTTCAGAAAGACAGTTCAAAAGGAAATAACCAGTTGATTTGTTGAACTGTGTAAAAATGATATCTACCTAATAATTAACTACATGTTATATCTGGTATGTTCTTAGCGTAAGTGTAGTTTCTTTCTGCTATAAGTAAGGCCTGGTAGTACTCATCCTGGTAGTGCTCAAATTGCCCTACCCAGGGCCGTTGCGTGGTATCGCTGAAGGCGCGCAGTGCTTCGCATGCTTCTATTCCATCTCGCCCTGTGAAACCGAACGAGACAGGCATGCTGGTACCCGACCAACCGGCTTGTGGTGATTATTCGCGCGAGAAGCCTGTCGGCCAGCGCCTACGGGTGCTTAGGTTGAAGCACCAGGAGTAGTCTCTTGCAGCTTGCGCAGCAGCAGGGCCGCCAGGGGCGCGCCCTCGGGCAGGCCCTGCTGCCGATACAGCTCGACGCCGCCGCGCAGCAGCACGAAGGCGGGTACCCCGTGGCCATCGAAGGCGTACACCACGGCGGGGTGACTGGTCTCATCCACCTTCAGCACCCGAATAGCGGTGCCTAGCTCTGCCTGCAAGCCCTTCAACAGCAAGTTAGTAGCCGTGCGCGCCAGCGCCGTTTCCTGCCGGAGCCCGGGGCCCACGGTGGGTAACATCACGAGCAGCATGGCCGGATGAGCGGGCAGCAGCGGGAGTATGGTGGAAGAAAACATGAGATAGCAAAAAAGGCGGGCACGGGGGCGGGCCAACGGCCAGTCAGAATAAGTAGCCGCAAAATTATCGGCCGCCCCCACCAGCCCGTATGAGGAATATCAGGGAACCGGGTTGACGTTTGTCAAGCCCGGTCGCTAACGGCCGCGCGTGCCTGCTGTCCCCAGGGGCCTCCGTGCGGCCCGCTTGCTTCCTATGCCCCTACTCCCGGCTGCCTACTCGGCCGTAATGGCCGATTTACTGTACACCCATTCGGGCGAAATGCTCGGGATTTACGACCTGAGCCTGGGGTGGTTCACGCACGTGAACCCGGCCGGGGTGCGCCTGCTGGCCTACCCCTCCAAAGAAGCCTTTCTGACCGACCCCAACCACTCGCTGCGCGTGCCGCCCTGGACGCCCGCCCAGTGGCAGGCCCTCTGTGACCTCACCCGCCGCGAGGGGCACCACGAGCTCGCCGGCGACGTGCGCCGCCACGTGGGCGAGCCGTTTCGGGCCTACGTGAAGCTAACTTACTGCGAGGTGGCCGGCCGGCCGTTGCTGCTGGTCAATATCACCGAGCACAACCGGCTGCAACAGGCCGAGCGGGCGCTAGCGCACAGCGTGCGCCGCTTCGAGGCCGTGTTTGCCAACGCCACCTTGGGCATCATCGTGTGCGACGAGCCGGGCGGCATGGTGTCCGTCAACGCGCAGGCCGGGCAGCTCTTTGGTTATGCCCCGGCCGAGCTGCTGGGCCAGGCCATTGAAGTGCTGGTGCCCGAGGCCGCCGGCCGCCACCACGCCCAGCTGCGCGCCTCCTACAACGCCGACCCGCAGGTGCGCAACATGGGCCACAACCGCCCGCTGGCTGGCCAGCGCCGCGACGGCTCCGTGTTTCCGGTGGAAGCCAGCCTGAGTTATTTCTACCTCGATGAGGAGCTCTACGTGGTGGCCTACATCCTGGACCTGAGCGCCAAGCAGGCCGCCGAGCAGGAACTGCGCACCCAGCACCAACGCGTGGCCCGCCTCAACGCCGAGCTGGAGCAGCGGGTAGTGGACCGCACCAACGCCCTGCTGCTGACCCTGGAGCAACTCGAAAAGCGCGGCGACGAGCTGGCCCTGGCCCTGCAAGCCGAGCAGCAGCTGGGCGAGCTCAAGTCGCGCTTCGTGAGCATGGCCTCGCACGAGTTCCGCACCCCGCTCACGGCCATGCTCTCCTCGGCCGACCTGATTGAGGAGTTTCCCGGCGCGCACCAGCAGCCCCAGCGCCTGAAGTACGTGAACCACATTCGCACCTCGGTGCAGCACCTCAACACCATTCTGGAGGAATTTCTATCGGTGGGCCGCATCGAGGAAGGCAAAATCGAGGCGCGTCCGGCCAACCTCAACCTCGACGACCTGGTGCACGACACCGTGGCCGACGTGCAGGGCCTGCTCAAAACCGGCCAGACCATTGACTGGCGGGTCGAATGCCCCGTGCCGGTGCGCCTCGACGCCTCGCTGCTGCGCAAAATCCTGATGAACTTGCTCTCCAACGCCCTCAAATACTCGGGCAAGCATTCCGTCATCACCGTGCGGGCGGGCTGCGTGCCGCGCGAGCTGACCATCACCGTGCAGGACCGGGGCATCGGCATTTCCAAGGAAGACCAGGCCCATTTGTTCGAGCAGTTTTTCCGGGCGCCCAGCGTCATCACCGAGCCGGGCACGGGCCTGGGGCTCTACATCATCGCCAAGTACTTGGAATTGATGGGCGGCACCATCGACCTGCAAAGTACCCCCGGCCAGGGCACTACCGTCACCATCACGCTGCCGCTCACTACGCCCGACTAGGGGCGGGGCTGCGCGGGCGTGGGCGCCCCACCCCCACGTTAGAACGGTTTATTTTCTTACCAACCCCCTGCCACCATGCCCGCTATCCTGCTCATTGAAGACCACCAGATTATCCGGGAAAACACCGCCCAGCTGCTGGAACTGGCCGGCTACGCGGTGCAAGCGGCCGAAAACGGCGAACTAGGCGTGCAATTGGCCCTGGCCACGCGGCCCGACTTGGTTATCTGCGACATCATGATGCCCGTGCTCGACGGCTACGGCGTGCTCCAGATTTTCAACCAGCACCCGCAGCTCACGGGGGTGCCCTTCATCTTTCTCACCGCTAAAACCGAGCAGGCCGACCGCCGCCGCGGCATGGCCCTGGGCGCCGATGACTACCTCACCAAGCCCTTCGAAAAGGCCGATTTGCTCAGCGCCGTGAGCGGCCGCCTCAGCCGCTTTCAGCACCTCAAGCCGGCCTACGAAGCCACGCCCGACGGTCTGCACCACTTCTTGGACGACGCGCAAAAAACAAGCGATTTAGCCAGCCTCTCGCTCGACCGCAAAGTGCACCTGATTCGCAAGAAGCAGGATATTTACCTGGAGGGCGACGAGGCTACGCGGCTGTATTTTGTGCAGAGCGGGCGGGTGAAAACCATCAAAACCACCGACGGCGGCAAGGAGCTGCTGGTGGGCCTGCACGGCCCCGGCGACTTTTTTGGCTACCTGCCGCTGCTCGAAAACACGCCCCACCGCGATTCGGCCGTGGCCGTGGACGAAGCCGAGCTGCTGTACATTCCCAAGGACGACTTTACGGAGCTGCTGCTGCGCAACCCCGCCGTGGGCCAGCAGTTTGTGCGGCTGCTAGCGGGCCAGGTGAGCGGGCAGGCCGAGCAGCTGCTGGCCCTGGCCTACAACTCCATCCGCCGCCGCGTGGCCGACACGCTGGTGCAGCTGCATGGGCAGGCCGGCGGCACGCCCGAGGCCACCATCCAGCTCACCCGCGACGACATGGCCGCCATGATAGGCACCGCCCCCGAGTCGCTGAGCCGCACGCTCAACGAGTTCAAGAGCAGCGGCTTGATTGAGCTTACCCCGAATACCATCCGGGTGCTGGAACCCGAGAAGCTGCGGCGGGCGCACTGGTAATGGTGCGGCAGCAACGCGCAGCAGCACGCGCCTGTAATCGCCCTAGCTAGTTGACAAAGCTCATCCCTTGGGGATGAGCTTTTGCATGTTTGGGGGTGGGCGGGGCCGGTACTTTTGGCTCAGCCAACCCAGGGGCAAATACGGGCACTTTTCGGCCCCGTTCTCCCACCTGGCTTTTCCTAGCCACCATGCATTACTTCCTGAAGACCACTCCCTATGCCCTGGCCGGGCTCCTGGCGCTGGCCACCGCCTGCACCACCTTCGAAGACAACGCGGTGGCTACTGACCCCACCGTCGTGGGCCTGCAGGCGGCGGTGGAGCTTCAGCGCAAAGTCGTCATCCAAACCACGCAGGAAGCCTACCGCGAGGAGGAACTGCTAAAAGTTAAGGAAAGCCAGCTGGCTACGGCCCGGCACGGCGTTCAGGCCAATGAGACCATCAAATAAGCGTGGCCTTGACCCAGTGGCCCCGCCCCAACCCCCCTGGCCGGGTGAGCGTTGGCCTGAAAACCTTGCTGCTTGGCGCGCTGCTGCTGCCGGGCCGGGCGGTGCACGCGCAGACCATGCCCGATGCCGAGGTGCCGCCACTGGCCTACGTCGCCCTGCAACAGCAGTACCCGCAGGCCCGGCACGTGACGTGGCGGCGCGTCCAGGACTGGTACCAGGCCAGCTACACGCAGGGGCCGGCCCGCCGGCTGGTGCGCTTTAGTATAAATGGCGACGTGGAAGCCACGGGCCAGGACCTGGCGCTCGGGGCGTTACCGGCCCCCGTCCGGCACGTGCTGGCCACGTACTACCCCACCCGCACCTTCTGCCGCGCCATTGAGGTGACCAACGCCCGCACCGGGGGCCTCACCTACGAAATGGCCACCTGCGAAACCGCTTTCAGCCGCACCGTTACGCTCACGGCCAACGGCCGCAAAATACCCCGCGTCCGCCCGCAGTAGGCCAGGGCAGTAGCCGTAAGCGCCCGACTACAGCAGCCCAACTACAGCAAATAAAACCCCTCCGCTACGAGCGGGGCCGGCACATCAGCCTCGCCCAGTAGCTGGCGCAGGTTGATTTCGACGGTGCGGGCCAGGGCCGTAACCGGCGTATCGGTGGGCGCGTTGCGGAAGGGGTCTTGCAGCTCGCGGGCGGTGCGCTCCAGCAGGAAAAACGTCGAGGCCGTGGTCAACAGCACCGGAATCTCCCACAGGCCGATGGTTTGCACCAGGCCCAGCGAAAGCGTAAGCAAAAACAGGTAGATAAAGAAATGCACCAGCCGCCGGTAGCTGGCCGGAAACACCGTGCTTTTGAGGCGCTCGGCCTGGCCCAGCGCGTTGCCGAGCCGCCCCAGCGTGGCATCCAGCTGCACCTGCTGGAAGGCATTCAGGGCCCCTTGCTGGTACAGTTTTTTGAGCTGGGCCGTGTGCAACGCCAGCAAGGCGAGCGGCTTGTTGGCGTGCGGCTGGGTATAAAGCACTTCGCTTGCGGGCAGGTAGCGGGTTAGCGTGGCAGTGGAGTCGAGGCCGCGCAGCGTTTCGCCGAGGCAATAGCACCAGGCTATCTGGCGGTGGGCCAGCGCGCTCAGTGGCGCGCCTGGGGCCGCCAGCAGCGCATCCGGCACGAAGCCAGCGGCCTGGAGCACCAGCGCGCGCGAGTCTTTGACGATGGCGCCCCAGATTTTGCGGGCCTCCCACCAGCGCTCGTAGGATTGGTTGGTTTTGAAGGCCAGCAACAACGAAATCAGGCTGCCCAAAATGGTGGGCAGCTGCAGCGGCACGGGCGGCAGGTAGGCCCCTAGGGCCAGCTTGAGGAAATGGAAGAAGCTGGAAATCAGGAGTACCCGCACCACGTCGGGCCAGACGCCCCGGAAAATATAATGCGCCGGCAGCTTCGTATCGAGTAGCATAAAGGGGGAGGGGGTAGGCAGCAATGGCCAGCACCGGCCTAGGGGGCCAGCAGCAGGTGGCGGCGTAGGCACAGGCCCGGTCACCGGCGGGCGAAAAATCGGTGAGCACAACAAGGGTAGGTTGCATAATCAAAAGGGGGGAGGGTAAAGCAGCCGCAACAGCCTGGTGCTGCTTGGCTAGCTAGGCGTTAGGCCGGCACCGGCACGGTGGCGGTGGGCGACGGCAGCGCGGCCGGCACGGGTAGGGGGAGCACTGTGGGCGCGCCGCGCCGCCGGGCGATGAGCTTTTGCAGCTCGACCGCCCAGAACACCACGCTGGACACGGCCAGGGTGATGCCCAATTCGGACACCGTGAGGCGCTGGGTGCTGAAGAGGCGGTTGCCGAACGGCACGTAAATGATGAGCAGGTGCAGCGCCACCGTGAGGGCCACGGCCCACAGCATGGGCTTGTTAGAAAACAGGCCGATGCTGAAAATGGACTCGCGCCGCGAGCGGATGGCCAGCGCCAGCCCCAGCTGACTGAGGCAGAGCACCGTGAAGGCCATCGTCTGCCAATGGGGCAGGCCCTGGCGGATGGCCCAGGCCTGCATGGCAATGGTAAGGCCCCCCACCAGCAGCCCTGCCCCCATGATAAACCAGCCCAAGCCATCGGCAAAAATGGTCTGGCGTGGGTCCACGGGCGGGCGCTGCATGCTGTTCTTTTCCGAAGGCTCGTAGGCCAGCGCGAGGCCCGGCAACCCGTCGGTGATGAAGTTAATCCACAGAATGTGAATGGCCAGTAACGTAACGGGCAAGCCCAGCAGCGGGGCAAAAAAAAGGGTCGTGATTTCGCCCACGCTGCCCGCCAGGAGGTAGCGGATGAACTTGAGGATGTTGTCGTAGATGCGGCGGCCGTGCTTGACCGCCTCCACGATGGTGGCAAAGTCGTCGTCGAGCAGAATCATGGCCGCCGCCTCCTTGGCCACCTCCGTGCCGTTGATGCCCATGGCAATGCCGATGTCGGCGTTTTTGAGGGCCGGCGCGTCGTTCACCCCATCGCCGGTCATGGCCACGAACTGGTGCCGGGCCTGCAACGCGTTGATGATGCGCAGCTTCTGGGCGGGGTCGACGCGGGCGTACACCCGCACGTGCTCCACCATGGCCGCGAAGGCGGGCGCGTCCAGCGCCGTCAGCTCGGGGCCAGTCAGCACCAGCTCGTCTTTGGAAGAAATGATGCCCAGCTTTTCGGCAATGGCTTTCGCCGTGAGCTTGTGGTCGCCGGTAATCATGACGGGGATGATGCCGGCGGCCTTGCACGCGGCCACCGCCTGGCGGGCTTCCTCCCGGGGCGGGTCGATGAGGCTGGCGAAGCCCAGGAAGGTGAGGTCGGTTTCGACGGTGGCCGGGGTAAGGTCCGGGGGCAGCACGGGCAGCATTTTGGCCCCGTAGGCCAGCACGCGGTAGCCCTGCGCGGCCTGCGCATCCACGCGCCGGGTGAGGTCGGCCAGTCTGCCCTGCTGGCTGTCAGTGAGTTGCTTATACAAGGAGCCGGCCGCCCCCTTGGTGAGCACCAGCACGCCCTGCGGGGTCTGGTGCAGGGTCGTCATGCACTTGCGCTCCGAGTCAAAAGGCAGCTCGGCCAGGCGCGGAAACTGCGCCTCCAGGGCGGGGCGGGCGTAGGCTTTTTCTTCCGCGTACCGGGCCAGCGCTACCTCGGTCGAGTCGCCCAGCCAGTGGTTTGCCGGGTCGTGGCTGGCATCGGTGTTGAGGGCCAGGGCCGTTAAAAGCGCGTTGCGGTCGCCCAGCCCGGCGAGCTTCACCGCCGGCACTTCGTAGAGCTCCTCCACCGTCATCCGGTTGAGGGTAAGCGTACCCGTCTTGTCGGTGCAGATGTAGGTGACCGACCCCAGGGTTTCCACGGCTGGCAGCTTGCGCATCAGGGCGTGGCTTTTCATGAGCCGGCCCGCCCCCAGGGCCAGCGAGATGGTGACCAGCGCGGGCAGCGCCTCGGGCAAGGCCGCGATGGCCAGCGAGATGGCGACCAGCAGCAGGTTCTCCCAAGGCTCGCCCCGCAGGCAGCCGAGCCCAAAAAACAGGGCCCCCACCGCCAGCGCGGCCACCGACAGGCGCTTGCCGAGGGTGCCCAGCCGCTTTTGCAGCGGCGTGACAACTTCCGCCGTTTGGATGAGGACGGCAATCTTGCCCAGCTCGGTCTGCATGCCGGTCGCCACCACGTAGGCTACAGCCCGGCCGTTGGTGACGGCGGTGCCCTTGTAGCCCAGGTTGAGCCGGTCGCCGAGCGGGTACTCGCCAGCGGGCAGCGCCGCCGCCGTCTTCTCCACGTTGCTGGATTCGCCGGTCAGCGACGACTCGTCCACCTTCAGGGCGTGGGTTTCGAGAAAGCGCACATCGGCCGGAATCACGTTGCCGGCTTCGAGCAGCACCACATCGCCGGGCACCAGCTCGGTTGTGGGCACCTGCTGGGCGTGGCCATCGCGCAGCACCTGGGCGTGGCTGGCAGCCATCTTTTGCAGGGCCTCCATCGCCTTGTCGGCCCGAAACTCCTGCACGAAGCCAACCACGGCGTTCAGCACCACGATGGCCAGGATGACGTAGGCCGACTTGGCCTCGCCAATGAGCACCGACACCCCAGCGGCGGCCAGCAGTACCAGTATCATCACGTCGGAGAGCTGGTGCAGCACCAGCTGCCAGACGGTTTTCTGGTGCGAATCGGCCAGCTGGTTGGGGCCGTGCTTGGCCAGTCGCTGCCCGGCCGTGGCCGCGGCGAGGCCGGCCGGCGAGGTAGCCAGCTCGGCCGCCACGTCGGCCACGGAGGTGAGGAAATAGTCCATGCAGGGCGTTGGTAAGTAATTAAGCCGGCTGCGAAGCCGGCCACTGCCAGTTCCGAATCTCGGGCATGTCTTCGCCGTGGCGGTAGATGTATTGCTTGTGCTCCACCAGCTTATCTTTCAGATACTGCTTGAGGTAGGCGCCCTTATTGCCCAGGCTAGGTACGCGGTCGAGCACGTCCATTACCAGGTGGTAGCGGTCGAGCTCGTTGAGCACCGTCATGTCAAAAGCCGTGGTAATGGTGCCTTCCTCCTTATAGCCGCGCACGTGCAGGTGCTGGTTGTTGGGGCGGTTGTAGGTGAGGCGGTGCACCAGCCAGGGGTAGCCGTGGAAGGCGAAAATCACCGGCTTGTCGCGGGTAAAGAGCGCGTCGTAGTCGGCGTCGGGCAGGCCGTGCGGGTGCTCGGTGCTGCGCTCCAGCTTCAACAAATCGACCACGTTCACGACCCGGATTTTCAGCTCGGGCAGGTGCTCACGCAGGATGCTGGCGGCGGCCAGGGTTTCGAGGGTGGGCACGTCGCCGCAGCAGGCCAGCACGGCGTCGGGCTCCTGGCCGGCATCAGTGCTGGCCCAGGGCCAGAGGCCGATGCCTTCGGCGCAGTGCTTGAGGGCGGCGTCCATGCTCAGCCACTGCGGGGCGGGGTGCTTGGCGGCCACTATCACGTTCACGTAGTGGCGGCTGCGCAGGCAGTGGTCCATCACCGAGAGCAGGCAGTTGGCATCGGGCGGCAGGTACACGCGCACGATGCTGGCTTTCTTGTTCACCACGTGGTCCATAAAGCCGGGGTCCTGGTGCGTAAAGCCGTTGTGGTCCTGCCGCCACACGGTACTCGTCAGCAGGTAGTTGAGCGAGGCAATGGGTCGCCGCCACGGAATCTCCGCGGTCGTTTTCAACCACTTGGCGTGCTGGTTGAACATCGAGTCGACCAGGTGAATGAACGCCTCGTAGCTGTTGAACAGCCCGTGCCGGCCGGTGAGCAAGTAACCTTCCAGCCAGCCTTCGCACTGGTGCTCGCTCAGCATTTCCATCACCGCGCCGCTGGGGGCCAGAAACTCGTCGTTCGCCGCCGTGCCCGCGTCCCACTGTCGGTCGGTGGCTTCGAACACCGCTTCCAGCTTGTTCGACACGGTTTCATCCGGCCCAAAAATCCGGAAGTTGCGGGGCTCCGCGTTCAGCTTAACCACGTCGCGCAGGAAGCGGCCCACCACGCCCG
Source organism: Hymenobacter coccineus (assembly GCF_001816125.1). Lineage (GTDB taxonomy): Bacteria > Bacteroidota > Bacteroidia > Cytophagales > Hymenobacteraceae > Hymenobacter > Hymenobacter coccineus. The sequence goes on from NZ_MDZA01000364.1 coordinate 25,848, forward strand.
TGTCGCTGGCTTGCGTGGCGCCGGGCGTGGGCACGTCCACCGCGTAGTCGCAGAAATCGGGCAGGTGCAGGGCCCGCAGCAGCAGGCCGCCGTTGGCGTGGGGGTTGGCCCCCATGCGGCGGTTGCCGGCCGGGGCCAGCGCCGCAATGGCGGGCAGCAGCCGGCCCTGGGCATCAAACAGCTCTTCGGGCCGGTAGCTTTTAAGCCAGCTTTCGAGCTGCGCCAGGTGCTCGGGCGGCGCGCTGGCCGATACGGCCAGCGGCACCTGGTGCGCCCGAAAGGTGCCTTCGTTGGGCTGGCCATCCACCACTTTAGGGCCGGTCCAGCCCTTGGGCGATTGGAGGACAATGACCGGCCAGCGGGGCCGGGTCAGGTCGGCCTGGGTGCGGGCGTTGTGCTGAATGGCCAGGATGTGCTCCACGGCGGCATCGAGCACGGCGGCCATGGCCTGGTGCATCAGCTCCGGGTCGTCGCCCGCCACGTAGTAGGGCGTCCAGCCGTAGCCGCGCAGTAATTGGTCGAGTTCTTCGGGCGTGATGCGGGCCAGCACCGTGGGGTTGGAAATCTTGTAGCCATTCAGGTGCAGAATGGGCAGCACCGCGCCGTCGCTGACGGGATTGAGAAATTTGTTGGAATGCCAGGCCGTGGCCAGGGGCCCCGTTTCGGCCTCGCCGTCGCCAATCACGCAGGTCACGATGAGCCCGGGGTTGTCGAACACCGCCCCGAAGGCGTGGCTGAGCGAGTAGCCCAGCTCGCCGCCCTCGTGGATGGAGCCCGGCGTTTGGGGCGAGGCGTGGCTCGAAATGCCGCCCGGAAACGAAAACTGCCGAAACAGCTTGCGCAGCCCGTCCTCGTCCTGGCTGATGTTGGGATAAACTTCGCTGTACGTGCCTTCCAGGTAGGTGCCCGCCACCACCGCCGGCCCGCCGTGGCCGGGGCCGCACACGTAAATCATGTCCAGATCGTACTGCTTGATGACCCGGTTGAGGTGGGTGTAAATGAAGTTCTGGCCCGGCGTGGTGCCCCAGTGCCCCAGCAGCAGGTTTTTGATGTGGGCCAGCGTCAGCGGCTCGCGCAACAAGGGGTTGTCGTAGAGGTACATCTGGCCCACCGACAGGTAGTTGGCCGCCCGCCAGTAGGCATCAAGCAGCCAGGCGGCTTCCGGCGCCAGGGGGGTAGTGAAGGAGGCCGCCGGGGGGCGCGCCAGGCTGGTGGTCGATTCCATAGGGGGAAGTAGCTGGTGAATGCGGGGGAGTTAGCGGGCCAGGTAGCCGCCGTCGACGGGGTAGTAGGCCCCGGTCACGAAGGAGGCCTGGTCGGAGCTGAGCCAGACAACTAGCTCGGCCACTTCCTCTGACTTGCCCAGCCGGCCGATGGGGTGCAGGGCCACCAGCCCGGCCTTGGTTTCGGGGCTGAAATCTTTGAGCAGCGGCGTGTCGATGTAGCCCGGCCCCACGGCATTGAGGCGGATGCCCTGGGCGGCGTACTCGATGGCCGCCGTTTGGGTGAGGCCGATGACGCCGTGCTTGGCCGTGACGTAGCCCGCCAGCGTGGGCGTACCCACCTGCCCCAGAATGGACGACATGTTGACAATTGCGCCGTGGCCCTGCTTCAGCATCACCTCCAACTCGTACTTGACGCAGAAGAAGACGCTGTTCAGGTTCACGTTGATAATGCGCTGCCAGCCTTCGAGCGACATGTCGGCAGTCAAGCTCATCTCGCCCGTGATGCCGGCGTTGTTGCAGGCCATATCCAGCTTGCCAAACGCCGCCACGGTTGCCTGCACCAGCTGCCGGCACTGGGCGGGGTCGCCCACGTCGGCCCTGTAGAATTGGGCATTGCCCCCGGCTGCTTGCATCTCGGCTACCACTTGCTGGCCCTGGGTTTCGTCAATGTCCGAGACCATGACGCGGGCCCCGCGCTGCCCGTAGAGCAGCGCCACGGCCTGGCCAATGCCCGAGGCGGCCCCGGTTACCAGGGCTACTTTACCTTGCAAATCCTTGTTCATGGGCTTTCTAGTAATAGTTGATAGTTTGTGCACAAGTAGTTTAGGCTTCCGTGGGCAGCACCAGCACCGGGATGGCGCTGTGTTTCAGCACCTGCGCCGTGGCGCTGTGGTGAAACAGCTCGCCCCAGAAGCTGCGGGGCCGCGCCAGCACCACCACCAGGTCGTAGGCTTCGGGCTGCGCCGCTGCCAGAATGCCCTCGGCCGGTGCGGCCGCCGCCGAGCGGCGGTAGCGCACGGGCGTGGGCAGGTCGATAGCCAGCCCCGTCCGGCGCACCGATTCCAACACTTCGGCCGCCTGGTCTTCGGGGCCGGGGTGAGCGGCCACGTGCAGCACGGTCAGCTCCGCGCCCAGCGCATTGAGCAGGTGGCGGGCCATGCCGGCGTACTGGCCCAGGGTGAAGGCCTCGCCGTCAAGGGCCAGCAGCACCCGCCGGGGCGGGGCCGTAGTGGCCACGGCGGCCGGCACCACCAGCAGGGGGTAGGGTGAGGTGCGCAAGATGTCGAGGGAGGTCGTGTGCACCAGCTCGTCGGGCGTTTCGGAGTAGTCGGCCCGCCCTAGCACCACCAGCAGCGGGTGGTGCCGGCTCACGGCGTCGGCCACGGCCACCGCGACGCGGCCGTGGCCAATTTCCACCACCACGGGCACGGCCAGTCCGCTGGCCACCCGGCTCAGGGCCAGGTCGGTGGCCTCCTGGTTCAGGTTGGAAAGCGCACCCGTGAACAGCTCGGGGTCGAGGAGGGAATCGCGGCGCACGTGCAGCAGTACCAGCCGCGCCCCGAGCGGCGCGGCCAGGTTGGTAGCGTAGTCGAGCGCCCGGTCGGCGGCCTGAAAGAAGTCGGTGAGAATGAGCAGCGAAGGGGCCATGAGTCAGCAGTTGCCTGGGTGGTAAAACCAAGGGCAAAGGACCGGCCGGGGGCCCGCCATCGGCATGGAGAAAGTCAAGCCCAGCGCATGATTTTCATCAAGTAGCCCGCTCGGTCGGGGGTGTAATCTTGTCCTTCCGCACGCCGCTGTTTATAATACTATCCATGCTTCCTGCCCTGCCCGCAACCACCCGCAGCCCGACCCGGCCCTACGTCATTGCGTGGGTCTTTTCCCTGGTTTTTTACTTTCTGGCCTACACCATCCGCTCGTCGCCGGCGGTGATGCTCCCGGAGCTGGCCCAGGCTTTCGGCGTGTCGACCGGGGGCGTGGGCACCATCTTGGGCACCTACTACAATGCCTACGCCCTGGCGGGCCTGCTTGCCGGCTTTGTGCTCGACCGCACCGGCCCCAAGTACGCGGTGCCCGCCGGCGTGGCCGGGCTGGCGCTGGGCTGCCTGCTATTCGCCATACCCGACGCCGCCGCCGGCACCAGCGGGCGCTTGGTGCAAGGCGTGGGGTCGGCCTTCGCCTTCATCGGGGCGGTGTACCTGGCCTCCCACGCGTTTTCGGCGGGCTCGCTGGCCACGGCCGTTGGCGTAACGCAGTGCCTGGGGATGCTCGGCGGCTCGGTGGGGCAGTCGGCCGTGGGGCCGCTGCTGCGGCAGGGGCTGGGCGTGCACACGTTCTGGCTAGCCCTGGGCGGGGCCAACCTGGTTGTTGGCCTGGGCTTGTTGCTCATCATTCCCCGCGAAACCCACCCGGCCCCCAGGGCCACCGGGCCGCACGACAGTTGGTGGGAGCCCTTTCGCGTCGTGTTTTCCAACCCGCAGTCGTACTGGTGCGGGTTGGTGGCGGGCCTGCTGTTCGCCCCCACCACGCTCTTTGCCATGACCTGGGGGGTGGCTTTTTTGCAGCACGACTGGCGGGTGAGCTACGCCGCCGCGACCTGGGCCTGCTCGATGGTACCGCTGGGCTGGGTAGTTGGCTGCCCGCTCCTGGGCTGGGCCGCCGACCGCGTGGGCCGCAAGCCGGTGCTGCTGGCGGGGGCCGTGCTCATGCTGCTGAGCTTCGCGCAGTTTCTGCTGCTGCCCACGTGGCTGCCGCTGGCCGTTAGCCTGTTCCTGTTCGGGCTGGCGTCGGGCGTGGCCATGATTCCCTATTCTATTATCAAAGAAGTGAATCCCGACCGGGTGAAAGGCAGCGCCACCGGGGCCATGAACTTCCTCACCTTTGGCGTGACGGCGCTGGTTGGGCCGCTGTTCGGCCGCTGGTTCGGCCAGGGCCTGGCTACCGCGCCCGACCCGCTGGCGCACTTTCGGGCGGCGGGCCTGTTCTGGCTGGCGGGCATGGGGTTGGCCATCTTAGCTAGCCTGTTTCTGCGCGAAACCGGCCGGGGCCGCCAGCCCGCCGCCCCGGTCGCTGAGCCAGCCGCGGCAGGGAGCTTGTTGGGGGTGCAGGTGTGAACACTGTAAGCCCGCCCTGAAACTACCGCGCCTGGGAATCTACTGCACGGTCGGCATTTTACTACTAATCAGCTAGTACTACTGACCCGGCTAACCGTAGCAACTGGCGGCCTGCTTTCCTTGGTAAAGCCTGGCTAGGCAAGGACTTACACCTAATTGTGCCTCCCGCTTGGTTAATGACTAGCCGGCCATGACCACAATCAACCAGTGGCTTGAGCACGCGCATGGGGCGTGCGCGTTTTACCGGAGACCTTTGAGCCAGCAAGTGCTCAAGCCCAGCGGCCACTTTTGGCCGGGATAGCAGGCCCTGTAGCAGGGTGCGCTACCCGGCTTTTGCCAGCTCTCCCAGCGGTTTTACCCCATGAAGTATCCTTTCCGGGCGGTAAGCTTTTCTTACCAAAAAGCGCCCCTCGCGGTGCGCGAGTTGCTGGCCCTAGATGAAGCGGCTTGTGGCCGACTGCTGCACCTCGTGCACCACGACCTGAACCTGGAAAACCTGCTGGTGCTCAGCACCTGTAACCGCACCGAGGTGTACTACAGCGCCGCTACCAACCAGGAGTCCGCCATTGTGCAGGCCCTGGGGCAGGTGGCGGGCGTAGCCAATGCGCTGGAATATCAGGCCTATTTCACGGCGTTTGACGCGGCCGGAACGGCGGCGCACCACCTGTTTGAGGTGCTCTCGGGCTGGATGCGCAGGTGGTGGGCGACCCCCAAATCGGCAACCAGGTGAAGCGGGCGTACCAGCGCGCGGCCTCGGCCGAGGTGGCCGGGCCGTATCTGCACCGCTTGCTGCACGCCGTGTTTGCGGCCCACAAGCGCGTGCACCAGGAAACGGCCTTCCGCGACGGGGCCGCTTCCACCTCGTCGGCCACGCTGGAGCTGGTGGCCGAG
>NZ_MDZA01000365.1 GCF_001816125.1 Hymenobacter coccineus
GCTGCGCAGCGTAGTGGCCGGCCGTGCGGCCCACCTCCAGGTTGTTGCCACCCACGTAGGCCGTGTAGACGGCGCGAAGTAATGCGCCGGTCCAGCAGCACCGCCGGAATCCCTTGGTTGTAAGCTGCTGCGCAGCGTAGTGGCCGGCCGTGCGGCCCACCTCCAGGTTGTTGCCACCCACGTAGGCCGTGTAGACGGCGCGAAGTAATGCGCCGGTCCAGCAGC
>NZ_MDZA01000366.1 GCF_001816125.1 Hymenobacter coccineus
AGGATTAAGTAGAACTTTCCTTACACGGCAGATTGAGCATGGGGGGTTGCCGGGTTTTTTTAGGTGCGTGGCCGAGTCAACTTTCATCGCCAAGCCGACCAAGGTTCATTTAGGGCCCCAACGCGGAGGATTAAGTAGAACTTTCCTTACACGGCAGATTGAGCATGGGGGGTTGCCGGGTTTTTTTAGGTGCGTGGCCGAGTCAACTTTCATCGCCAAGCCGAC
>NZ_MDZA01000367.1 GCF_001816125.1 Hymenobacter coccineus
CGGCCGGCCTCACGCTGGCGTACCAAGCGCGCTGGCAGTGGTGGCCACGCACCGCCAACGCCCCCGAATACACGGTACTGCCCCTAAGCGCGGCGGCCCTGGGCCGGGCCGGGCTGGGGCTGGCCGCGGCCGGCCTCACGCTGGCGTACCAAGCGCGCTGGCAGTGGTGGCCACGCACCGCCAACGCCCCCGAATACACGGTACTGCCCCTAAGCGCGGCGGCCC
>NZ_MDZA01000368.1 GCF_001816125.1 Hymenobacter coccineus
CCGAGCGCGCGCCCACGGCGACTTGGCCTCGGCCGACAGCAACCACGTGGCGGGCGGCCTGCGCTTCCGCACCGACCGCGGCCGGCCGGTGTACGGCGGCCGCGCCGAGTATCGCCGCGAGCTGGCCGAGCGCGCGCCCACGGCGACTTGGCCTCGGCCGACAGCAACCACGTGGCGGGCGGCCTGCGCTTCCGCACCGACCGCGGCCGGCCGGTGTACGGCGG
>NZ_MDZA01000369.1 GCF_001816125.1 Hymenobacter coccineus
ACCAGGCGCACGTAGGTGGCCGGCCAGCGGTACCAGGGCAGGCCGGCTAATAGGGCCCCCGGCGGCCATCAGCACTGCGTAGGGCAGGGCCAGGCGGCCGGCGGGATTAGGCGCATCGGGCAGCACCAGGCGCACGTAGGTGGCCGGCCAGCGGTACCAGGGCAGGCCGGCTAATAGGGCCCCCGGCGGCCATCAGCACTGCGTAGGGCAGGGCCAGGCGGCC
>NZ_MDZA01000370.1 GCF_001816125.1 Hymenobacter coccineus
CGGCCAGCTTGGCCACGAAGGCGTCGTGGCTGCTGTTGGGGTTGGCGTTGGCCAGCGCCAGGGGACCAAACGTGGCCCGTGGCGCTGGCAAAACGGCCGGCTACGTACACGCTCGCGCCGCTCACGGCCAGCTTGGCCACGAAGGCGTCGTGGCTGCTGTTGGGGTTGGCGTTGGCCAGCGCCAGGGGACCAAACGTGGCCCGTGGCGCTGGCAAAACGGCCG
>NZ_MDZA01000371.1 GCF_001816125.1 Hymenobacter coccineus
CGCCCTGGGACGACCAGGTGCTGAAGGAGCCGCCTGGCCCTGCGCGTGGCCCGCGCCACCGTGCACGCCCAGCGCACGCTGCTGGCCGGCTTCACCACCTGTTGCTGCACCCCTACAACGAAACGCCCTGGGACGACCAGGTGCTGAAGGAGCCGCCTGGCCCTGCGCGTGGCCCGCGCCACCGTGCACGCCCAGCGCACGCTGCTGGCCGGCTTCACCACC
>NZ_MDZA01000372.1 GCF_001816125.1 Hymenobacter coccineus
GGCCGCCGCGGTAGGCCCCGCCGCGGTTGGGCACCACGATGACGTGGGGCGGGGGCGGTAGTAGGGGCGCGCGTAGTAGCCGGGGGCCCCGTAGCCGTAGCCGGGCCGGCTGTAGCCACCGTAGGCCGCCGCGGTAGGCCCCGCCGCGGTTGGGCACCACGATGACGTGGGGCGGGGGCGGTAGTAGGGGCGCGCGTAGTAGCCGGGGGCCCCGTAGCCGTA
>NZ_MDZA01000373.1 GCF_001816125.1 Hymenobacter coccineus
ACCTGTGTCTGTTTAGGATCCAATATCCATTCTTTCAAGAAGGTCATTTAAAAAAAGCTGTAACACTGTCCCATGGGTAAATACTAGTTGGAACCATCCATGCACTATGACTATGTCCAGTTGACCTGTGTCTGTTTAGGATCCAATATCCATTCTTTCAAGAAGGTCATTTAAAAAAAGCTGTAACACTGTCCCATGGGTAAATACTAGTTGGAACCATCC
>NZ_MDZA01000374.1 GCF_001816125.1 Hymenobacter coccineus
GGGGTCGTACTTTGCGCAGCAGCACAATGTTTGGGGCACGTCGTAGTGGTTTGCCCCGGGGTCGGGGCGTGGTCAGCTCGTAAGTACCGTTGCGGAATACCACCGCGCTGAGCACCGTTTTCGGGGGTCGTACTTTGCGCAGCAGCACAATGTTTGGGGCACGTCGTAGTGGTTTGCCCCGGGGTCGGGGCGTGGTCAGCTCGTAAGTACCGTTGCGGAATA
>NZ_MDZA01000375.1 GCF_001816125.1 Hymenobacter coccineus
GCTGCTGTCGCGGGGGCCCCCACCGAAGCCTCCGCTCCGGCCGCCGCTGCCGCCGTGGCCGCCACGGGCGGGCCGGCCGCCGATTTTGCCGCCCAGGCCAGCAAAGCGCTTGGGGTCAAATTCGGGCGCTTCGCCCAGGCCCAGTTCCTCCGTAATGGCCAGCTTGGGGATTTCACGCTCGATGAGCTTCTCAATTTTTACCACCCGGTCCTGGTCCTGGTCCGAGATGAAAGTGATGGCCGTGCCCTTGGTGGCGGCGCGGGCCGTGCGGCCGATGCGGTGCACGTAGTCCTCGGCGGCGCGCGGGATGTCGTAGTTCACCACGTGGCTCAGACTGTCGATGTCGATGCCGCGGCTCAGCACGTCGGTGGCCACCAGGATGGGGAACTGCTTGTTTTTGAAAGCCCGCATGATTTCCTCGCGCTCCTCCTGGGTGCGGTCGGAGCTGATGCCGCGGGCCTCGATGCCGAGCTTGTTCACGGCCTTCACAATGCCGCCCACGGCCGCTTTCTGGCTCGTAAACAGCACCATGCTCTGCACGTCCTGGGTTTTGATGATGTGCTCGAGGACGTAGATTTTCTGGCGGTCGAAGGCCAGGTAAAACTGCTGGTCGATGCCAGCGGCGGGCTTGCTCACGGCCAGCCGGATTTCCTCTGGGTTCTGCAAAATCTGCTGCGAGAAGTCGCGGATTTTGGTGGGCATGGTGGCCGAAAACAGCAGCGTCTGCCGCTGCTTGGGCAGCTGGCGCACGATGTTGAAAATGTCGTCCGAGAAGCCCATGTCCATCATTTTGTCGGCCTCGTCGAGCACCAAGTACTTGATTTGGTCGAACTTGACGTAGCCCATTTGCAGGTGGGCGATGAGGCGGCCGGGCGTGGCAATGATGATGTCGGCGCCGCTCGTCAGGGCCCGCTTCTGCTGCTCCCAGTTCTCGCTTTTGCCGCCGCCGTAGATGGCGATGCTGCTGGCCTCGACGAAGTAGCCGAAGCCCGTCACCTGCTCGTCGATCTGGGTGGCCAGCTCGCGCGTGGGCACCAAAATGAGCGTAGATGTGTGGCCGTGCTTGGCGTGCGAAATCTTGTCGAGCAGCGGCAGCAGGTAGGCGGCGGTTTTGCCGGTGCCGGTTTGGGCGCAGGCAATCAAGTCTTTGCCTTCCAGTATTTTGGGGATGGCCTGCTCCTGCACGGGCGTGGCCTGCTGGTAGTTCATGGCGTCCACGCCGGCCAGCAGGTCGTCGTGGAGGTTAAATTCGTGAAACGTCAAGGGACAGCTGTTTTAAAATGGAAAATTTGGGCTGACCTCGTGCTTTCGGCCAGCAAACCGCTTGATTTACGGTAAAGATACGCGCGGGGCCCACGCTTGAGGTTGCCCCCGAAACCGGGGCCCCAGCGCGGCGCACGCGCCCAATTCTTCAACGAATTCCCGCCCAAAAATGTCCCTCGACCGCTTCTCCGCCCAAGCCGCGGCCTACGCCCGCTTCCGCATCGACTACCCCACGGCGCTCTACGACTGGCTGCTGCCGCTGGTGCCCGGCCGCGAGCGCGCCTGGGACTGCGCCACCGGCAACGGCCAAGTGGCCGTGGTGCTGGCCGCGCACTTCGCCGAAGTAGATGCCACCGACTTCAGCACCAACCAGCTGGCCCAGGCCCCGGCGCGGCCCAACCTCCACTACCAAACTGCCCGCGCCGAGCACACGCCTTTCCCCGACCGCGCGTTCGACCTCATCACCGTGGGCCAGGCAGTGCACTGGTTCGACCACGCCGCCTACCACCGCGAGGTGCGCCGCGTGGCCCGGCCGGGCGCCGTGCTGGCTGAGTGGGGCTACGGCCTGGGTCGCATCAGCCCCGAAATCGATTCGCTCGTGTGGCACTTCTACAGCGAGGTGCTGGGGCCCTACTGGGACGAAAACCGCTGGCACGTCGACGACGAATACGCTCGCATCCCGTTCCCGTTTGCCGATGTGCAGCGGGCCCACTTTGCCGAGCAGCGGCAGTGGTCGGCGGCCTGGTACCTCGACTATTTGCGCACCTGGTCGAGCGTGCAGAACTACCAAAAGCAGCACAGCGCCGACCCCGTGGCGCTGGTGGCCGAGGCGCTAACGCAGGCCTGGGGCCCCGGCGAGCGGACCGTGATGTTCCCCGTGTTTGCCCGCGCCGGGCGGGTAGAATAATTGCCGCCGGCCCGCGTTGACAGTCCACCCAAACCCCACGGCATGAATTCACTGGTTACCCGATTGCGGGCGGTAGCGCTGTTTTACCGCAGTGTGGCGCCGTTTATGGTCGGCATTTCGGCTCTGATTCTGCTGATGGTGCTGTGGCCCGCCTTGCACGAGGGCTGGGCCAATGGCTTGCTGCTGAAGCTGTTGCTGATTAAGCTGGCTACGGCCCCCGCGGCGTGGTACCTATCCGAGCAAATGCGGCCCGACCAATACTGGTTCTACTTCAACCTGGGCGCGTCGCGCCGATTCCTGTGGGTTGGCCTGGTGTTGCTCGACGGCTGTCTGTTTGTGGGCGTGGCGGGGGCCTGGTGGCCGCCTTTGCATGAGGCCGCCCGGGGCCCTCGGGGCCGGCCCGCACGTGCTGGAGGCCGACGGCATTCGAATAGCCTTTGGGACGCGGCAGGTGCTGGCCCACGTGTACCTGCGGGTGCAAACCGGCCAGGTGGTGGGCCTGTTGGGGCGCAACGGCAGCGGGAAATCGGTGCTACTGCAAACGGTTTTTGGGGCCCGGGCCGTGCCCGACGCATCGGTGCGCGTGAACGGCCGCCGGGCGGTGCCCGCCTTTATGCAGCCCGGGCTCATCAACTACCTGCCGCAAACGCCGCTGCTGCCGCCGGGCGTGTCGTTGCGCCAAGCGGCGCGCCTGCTGCGGGTTGACGTGGAAAAGGCCACGGCCGGCTTTCCTGAGCTGCGGGCCCAGCTCCGGCAGGGCCCCGGCGAGCTATCGGGCGGCACGGCGCGGCTGCTGGAAGTGCTGCTCCTGCTGCACGCCGAAACGGCTTTTTCCTTGTTCGATGAGCCGTTTTCCGGCATCATGCCCGTGCACGTCGAGGAGCTGGCGCGGGAGATGCAGCAAGCCAAGCAACGCAAAGGAATTCTCATCACCGACCACCGCTACGCCGTAGTGCTGCCGCTGTGCGACGTGGTGTACCTGCTGCACGGCGGCCGCTTGCAAAAACTTGGGCCCGACCCCCGGGCCGAATTGCGCGACTACGGCTACCTGGCTACCTGACTTGCGGCGGCGCGTGGGGCCCTGCCGGCCCGCGCTGGGGCCCCAATGCGAGCCGGCGAGCGGTAGATAAGCTCAGCTCGCGGGCGGTGGAAATCCAGTTTTACAACGCGCCAGCTGTTTGCATTATTCCGGAGGTATTTGTAAAAAGTAGCCCTTTAATCAATTTATTTGCTTGTACGGTGAAAATAGTTTGGTATTGAAGTAAGAATGCGCTATTCTTGCCATTATTAGTTATCCCTTTTTATTTCACAATGTTGCCAAACGCATATTATTCTTATTCCTATGGTTAAGTCGTCTAATAAAATTGCTGCGGCGCCCGAACTCTTCGCGCCCGCCGAAATCCAGCCTGCCACCGATTTGGTAGCCGCGCCCGCCCCCGCCAAAAAAACGGCCAAAGCCCGGGCCCCCAAAACCCCAAAAATCGACGCGGCTCCGGCCGAAACCCCCGCCGCCCCCGCCGAGGCCGTGCACAGCGGCGCCACCGCCACCGATAACATCCCCATTGCCGAAGCCGGCTCGCCCACCGAGGCCCCGGCCGACCGCCTCGACCAGATTTACGACGGCCTTAAACAGAAATCCACTGCCAAGCAGGCCATTTACCGCAACACTTTGGCCGCGTTCGACTGTCTGCGGGCCGTGTCGCAGGAGCTGGTGGTGGAGCTGGCCAGCAAGCGCCCGCCCCTCGACGCGAGCGTGGTGCTGGAGTACCGCTCCATCAACGACATGGAGTTCCATATCCGGTTTTCGGGTGATTTGCTGGTGTTCGTCATGCACTCCAACATCGTCACCTTCCCCGATGACTACGGCCCCATGCCCAGTGCCTACGTCCAGGCCGACTTTCGGCGGCGCTTTTTCGGCCACATCATGGCCTACAACTTCATGGCCGACAGCATCAAGTACCAGCGCCTGAACGACCCCGGCTACCTCGTTGGCCGCCTGCTCGTCAACATCAATAACCACTATTTCCTCGAAGGCGTGCAGCAGCTGGAGCTGCCCAACAACGACATGTCAGACAACGTGCTGACGACCGCCGCCATGCGCCTGTTCATCGAAAGCGCGATGATTGCCGCCGTCAACAACGACCTTATCGCCCCGCCACTCACCGAAATCCAAAAAATCAACGTCAAGCAAAAGCTAGAAAACCAGCAAGTGAGCCGCGGCAGCAAGGTCGGCTTCAGCTTCTCGCACGAGCAGGTTATCTGAACCGCAGATTAAGTGGATTTAACGGATAAGAACGGGTTCCAATAGCCTTCAAATATTTGGCAAGAGGAGCTTTGAGGCCCTGGCTGGAATTTTTAAATCCCAATAAAAAAGGCTACTCAACGAGTGGCCTTTTTTATTGCAGAAAAGTAGGCTATTGGAATCCGTTCTTATCCGTTAAATCCACTTAATCTGCGGTTCAGACGATTGTTCACTTGATCTGCGGTTCGGACACCGTACCCCACCTTCTGGCGCACTTTGGCCAGTACGCCGGCGCCGTAGGCTCGGGCGCGTTGGGCCCCGATGGCCAGTTGCTTGTCGATTTCGGGTAGGTTGTTCATATAGAAGTTGAACTGCTCGCGCTCGGTAGCGAAGCGCTTCAGAATCAGCTCGAACAGGTCCTGTTTGGCGTGGCCGTAGCCGTAGCCGCCGGCCAGGTAGAGGCGACGCAGCTCGGCGGTTTCCTCGGGCGAGGCGAGGAGCGAGTACAGCTTAAACGTGATGTCGGTGTCGGGGTCTTTGGGTTCGGCGAGGTCCTTGGCGTCGGTGATGATCTTGCGGATGACCTTCTGCAACTCCTTCTCGGGCAAGAAGATGTCGATGATGTTGCCGTAGCTCTTGCTCATCTTCGCGCCGTCAATACCGGGGATGGTCATCAGCTCGGCGTCGACGCGGGCTTGTGGCGGCACCAGCGTGTCGCCGTAGCGGGAGTTGAAGGCCTGGGCGATGTCGCGGGCAATTTCGAGGTGCTGCACCTGGTCCTTGCCCACGGGCACAATTTCGGCGTCGTAGAGCAGGATGTCGGCCGCCATCAGCACCGGGTAGGTGAACAGGCCGGCGTTCACGTCCGAGAGCTTGTCGCTCTTGTCCTTGAAGCTGTGCGCGTTGGCCAGCATCGGGTACGGCGTGAAGCACGACAGGTACCAGGTCAGCTCAGTCACCTGCGGCACGTCGGATTGCCGGTAGAACAGATTCTTCTCAGTGTCGAAGCCGCAGGCCAGCCAGGCGGCGGCCACGGCGTAGGTGTTCTGGCGCAGCACCTCGGGGTCGCGCACGGTGGTGAGCGAGTGCAAATCGGCGATGAAGTAGAGCGACTCGTTGGCTGGGTTTTTCGACAGCTCGATGGCCGGGAGGATGGCCCCGAGCAGGTTGCCCAGGTGCGGGCGGCCGGTGCTCTGGATGCCGGTGAGGATGCGGGACATGGGGAAAGCTAAGGTTTGAGGCGCACGCCTTTGTTATAAGCGCGCACTAAATCGGGCAATTGCACGCGGGTGACTTGGTTGCTTACCAGTTGCCGCTGCAATATCGGATCGGCGGGAAAGAGGCCAGCTACGAGCGGGCTCAGGGCCTGCTGGGCGTTGAGGCCGGGGGCGTGCTTGGGGCTGTAAACGAAGAAGTTATTGGTGCCCTTTTTGCGCAGCACGGCCAGCGTAATGTGGGCCTTCAGGGGCCCCATAGGGGCCACGTAGTAGTAGTGGAACAGCTCGATGGGCCCGTCGACCACCACAGTTTCCAGCAGTACTGGGTCGGTGAACTGCGCGTCGAAGCCCGCGCGCAGCTTGAAGCCGTCTTGCCGCGCGAAGGAGTGGCCGTCCACGCTGAACGCCGCCACCTGCGCCAGGCGGAAGCTGCGTTCCTGACCGTTGCGGACGCCGGCCATGGCGCCGGGCCGGTTGTCTTCGGCCAGCACCAGCTTGAGATCGGCATCGCCCTGGGCCCCGGTGGCCAGCTTGTAGTGGCCGGGCGCAAACGCAAACTGGGCCCGTGCCTTGCCAGGCAGCAAAAAAGAGCTAGTTAAAAGGGTGGCTAAGGGTAAGTATTTGGGGATGAAGGATAAATGTAACATAAAATGATAAATAAGGAAGGAATAATTACACGCTGTCGTCGTCCACGGCTTCGTGCTGCAATTCTAAGGTATCGGCGGTGCCCAAGTAGCGGTCAATGAAATAATGCGCGGTATAAAGGACCGGCGTGAGCAGAATGGCGGCCGCGAATTTGTACCAATAATTAAAGTTAGCCACGCTGACGACTTGCGCCAGGCTCCAGTTGCCGAAGATATAAAAGGCCACGTACAGCACCACGAAGCTATCCACGAGCTGCGAAACGAGGGTGGAGCCGGTGGCCCGCAGCCACACGTAGCGCCCGCCCGTGGCCCGGCGGATGGCCTGGAAAATGCTGGCGTCCAGCAATTGCCCGATGATAAATGCTACGATAGAGCCTATGATGATGCCCAGGCCCTGCCGGAAAATGCTCTGGTAGGCAAAGTCGATGTCGAAGGGCCGGCCCCGGGCGTCGGCCTTGTTCACGTCGAGCCAGAAGTCGGCGGGCGGGAGCTTGGTGGTGAGGTAGATAACCCCGAAGGCAAACAGGATGAGGCCCATGGTGAGGTAGCTCACGCGCAGCACGCCGTCCTTGCCAAAGTACTCGTTGATGATGTCGGTAGTGATGAACACGACCGGCCAGATGAGCACGCCGGCCGTGAGCTCACCGGGCAAAAAGCCGGTGAGCTTGGCCACCGAAAAAATCTTGACGCCAATGATTTCGGCCAGCAGCGCATTCACCAGGAAAACGCTGCTGAGCACCAGGTACAGCTGCTGCTTTTTGTGGGCGAAAGATGCCATGCGGGGCCCCGGCTACACGCTCACCATCAAGCCCTCGGTGGCCAGCTCGGCAGTCGGGAACACGGCCTGGGCCTCGTGCAGCAGCGGCTCCAGGTCCTTGTAGCGGCTCGAGAAGTGGCCCAGCAGCAGGCGGCCCACACCCGCGTCGCGGGCCAGCTGGGCGGCCTGGCGGGCGGTGCTGTGGTGGGTTTGGGCGGCGCGCACGTGCATGTTATCCAGGAAGGTAGCCTCGTGGTAGAGCACCTGGGCCCCACGCACCAGCTCGGCCAGGGCGGGGGTATAAAGCGTATCGGAGCAGAAAGCGTAGCGGCGCGGCGCCGGGGCGGGGGCCGACACGTCGGCGTGGCGCACGCCGGGCTGGTCGGCGCTGGCGGGCAGGTCGTGGCCCTGGGCCAGCTGGTGGAGCTGGGCAGCGCTGAGGCCGGCGGGCAGGCGCTCCTTCAATAGGTGGGGGCGGCGGGGCTGCTCGGCAAACAGGTAGCCGGCGCACGGGATGCGGTGGCGCATGGGCAGCGACGACACCGTGATGTGGGCGTCCTCGTACACCACGGCGTGGGCTTTGGTGTCCACGGCCACGAACTCCATGGCGAAGGCCAGCTTCGTGCCTGAAACACGCATCTGGGTGCTCAAAACTTCGTCGAGGCCGGGCGGGCCCACGATGACCAGCGCCCGGGTGCGGCCCTGCAAGTGCAGCGAGCCCAGCAGCCCAAACAGCCCGAAGTAGTGGTCGCCGTGCAGGTGCGAAATGAACACCGCCCGCAACTGGTTCAGTCGGTTGCGGTACTCGAGCAAGCGCCACTGGGTGCCCTCGCCGCAATCGACGAGGTAGTGTGCGCCGCCCACGGTGAGGGCCTGGGCCGTGGGGTGGCGGCCCAGCGTCGGGGTGGCCGATGCCGAGCCCAGGATTCGCAGTTCGAAAGTCAAGGTAGTGAGCTGTTGGCTAATAGCGGCTAGCTGTTAGCTTTTTTTGGACTGAAGCATTAAAACCACCGGCAAGTAGCCGTGCGGTGAAAAGAAATTGGCTGTCAGCGGCGGCATCCCGAAGGAAAACCAACTGCTAACAGCCAAAGGCCAGGGCCCCAAAAATTACTCCTTGTCCGTCAAATCGCGCTCGATGGCGTGCAGAAACACGCGGTCGATGCCTTCTTCCACCGTGGGCAGGATGTGCAATACCGACTCCAGCTTGCTGATAGTGATGAGCTTGAGCACGTGGTCTTGCAAGCCGGTGAGCACCAGTAGGCCGCCCGTGGAGTTGCACAAACGGTTGGCGATGAGGATGGAGCTGAGGCCCGACGAATCGGTGTACTTAACGTTGGAGAGGTCGAGAATCAGGTTGTTGATGCCTTCCGCGTTGAGCTTCACGAACTCCGATTTGAGGTCCGGGGCAACGGTCGTGTCCAGCTTTTTCTCGTCAATGGTGATGACGGTATAGCTGTCTTTTTTATCGATGGCGTACTTCATGCGCAGGAGCAGAGAAAAAGGATTAGAAGAGACGAAGGTAGAAAAAAAACCCGATGCCGGCCGCCTATCGGGCCACCGGCCCAGCAAACGTCAGCGATGCCCACGTGCTGAGCCAGTCGGCGCGCACACGCAGCACCGCGGGCGTTTCGGCCGCGTCGACGGTGGCCACCAAGTAGGGCCCCGGCCCGGACAGGCGTAACAGCAAACGACCGTTTTGGTTGGCATGCGTGGTGAAATGCTTGGTAGGTAGGCCGCCGGGTTGCGTTTCCCACACCTGCACCAGGGCCCCGCGCACCGGCTGCCCGGCCCGCAGCACCCGCACGGTGAGGGCCGCGCCGGGCGCCAAGCGGTACGGGTTCTGCTCGGGCACCAGCTCCAGGGGCAAGCCCAGCACGCGGCGGTAGGCCGTGTCGGCGGCCGGCGGCGGGGCCCCCACGTGCACTAGGGCTTTGGCGCAGCGGCGGTAGGCCTCGCGGCCGGGCAGGGCCTGCTGGCCGCGCTCCTGGCGGCGGCGCAGGGGTAGCTCCAAGCCTTCTTCGCGCAGGTAGGCGGTGAACTGCGCGGCGGGCAACTCAATGAACGCCACGTTGCTGCGTAGCACCACCAGGTGCGTGCCGGGCCGGGCAAACGCCACGGCGGTGCGGAACGTGTCGGCCGGGGCCCCGCCGGGGGCGGGCGCCAGGTTGGTGGAGTCGGCCGGGACGGGGCCATAGCGGGCGAAGGCCAAAATTTTGCTGGCCCGGTTGCCCCACGGGGCCCCTTGGAAGTGCTCGCCCACTAGTGGCCGCACGTTCACCGTTTCGCCCAGCGCGAGGCGGAAGCGGGCGGGCTGGAGCCAGAACTCGTGGGCCAGGCCGGCGCTGGCCAGCGCCAGGAGCGGGGCCAGCAGCAGTAGTTTGGGTAAGGGTAGGCCTTTTGTCATTGCGAGCGCAACGAAGTGGAGCGCGGCAATCCGTCCTATGAAAGGCGGCTGGCCCACTGATGTGATAAACTTCTACGCCGCCAATTCTTCCCAATTCGGGTTGCTGGCATTAATCAATGCCAGCTTCTTCGCTCTTGATCCGGCT
This sequence comes from Hymenobacter coccineus, assembly GCF_001816125.1. GTDB lineage: Bacteria > Bacteroidota > Bacteroidia > Cytophagales > Hymenobacteraceae > Hymenobacter > Hymenobacter coccineus. Next base: position 9,580 of record NZ_MDZA01000375.1, read on the forward strand.
TTAAGTTGCTTCTCACGGGCAATGGCGTCCGCAATGCTTGGGTACGTTTCGAAATGGACCAGCTTGTGAACATTGTACTGCTTGGTAAAGCCGGCTTGGCTGCCAGCCTTATGCTCGGCCACGCGCCGCGTCAAGTCGTTGGTAACGCCTACGTATAACACGGTGTGGTTGAGGGTCGTGAGTAAGTAGACGTAGTAGGTACGCACAGGTCGATGGGCAGAATGAAGTTTGTCACAGCATTAGGCTGGTCGCTTTGCTAGGACGGATTGCTTCGTCGTTCCTCCTCGCAATGACAAAATGAAAGGTGTCCCATCACTGGGCCAGTCGCTTTGCCAGGACGGATTGCCGCGCTCCACTTCGTTGCGCTCGCAATGACAACCCGCCCGCAATGACCCCAAAGCCTACTGCCGCTCCAAGGCCAGGGCGTAGGCCCGGTCGTAGTACACGCGCAGGTTTTTCCAGTCGAACAGCTCGGCGTGGCTTTCCACGTTGTTGCGCTGCTGGATGCGCTCGCGGCGCGAGAGCAGCACGAACTGCCACATCATCTCGGTCAGCTCCTCGGCCGACTCGTCGAAGGTGCGCTCCTGGCGGTGCACCACAAAAATGCCCTTCTGCTCGGGGTCGGGCACGTTTTGCAAGGCGTAGTCGCCGAAGCCCGAGAGGTCGCTCGTGACGGCGGGCACGCCGCGGGCCACGCACTCGAGCGGGGTGTAGCCCCAGGGCTCGTAGTAGCTCGGGAACACGCCCAGGTGGGTGCCGCGCACAAACTGCCCGTACTCCATGCCGAACAGGGGCGAGGTAGTAGACACAAAATCTGGGTGGTACACGATTTTTACCCGGTCGTGCTCGTAGTTCAGCATGTTCGAGCGGCGCAGGAAGTTCAGGATGTCGTCCTTGGCGTCGTCCACCAGGTTATGGGTGATGACCGGGGGCAGGGCGTTCGATTTCCAGCTTTGCAGCGTGCGGCGGTAGCGCAGCTTCCAGTAGTCGTCCACCATGTCGCCGAGCTCGGGCAGGCGCTGGTCGGAGCTGGCGGCGGCGGCGTAGAACAGGCGCTCGCCCACCTGCTCCTCGATGGCGCGGCAGGTTTGGCGCACTTCCTCCAGCACGGCGCGGCGCTCAAGCACCTGCGGGTTGATGCTGGTGAAGGCGCGCTTGGTGATGAAAAACATGACCACTTGCACGTCGATGCCGCTCTGCTGGAGGCGGTAGTTGAGGCGGGCCAGGGCCTCCAGTGTCAGGTCGAAGCCCTTGTTGTGGTACTCGTAGCGGCCCGAGGTGAAGAAGTACAGCGTCTTGTCCAGCTCAAACGAGTACGAGTGGAAGAAGTGGGCCATCACGAACTCGTGGATTTTGGCCTTGTAGAGTTGGTGCAGGTTCTGGAACTCGTGGCCGGCCACGAAGCGCTCCACGTTCAAGCCGTTGGGCAGCACCGCGTCCGGAATTCGGTCGAGCAGGTAAATGCACTCGCGCACCGTCAGCTCGCTCACCGTGGTGAAAACGTGGCTGCCGTGGGCGGCGGCGCGCTCCATGGTCACGGCCGGCTCGATGGCGAAGTGGCGGCTTTCGGCCAGCCAGTCCACGCGCATCAGGTGGTCGTAAAATTCGGGGTCGTTCATGGCCAGGTAGCGGCCCAGCAGCGTGGCGTGCGTCGTGAACACAAGGTGGGCCGGCGTGCCGTCGCGCCGCAGGTCGGGGATGGCCACGCCCGTCATCCACTCGTGGAAGTGCACCAGCAGGCTCTTTTCGCCCTTGAGGGCGGCCACGGTCTGGATGAACAGCTTGGAGAGGGCCCCGAAGGCCACCACCTGGTGCAGCAGGTCGTCGTTGTCGGGCATCGGAATGCCGTGCCGCTCCCACAGGTCGCGCTTGATGTCGCCCAGGCGGTTGTAGGCCTGGAAGGGGTTGATGAGCACCACCCGCGGGCGGCCCGTTACGAGCCAGGTACCGAAGCAAATGTCGTAGCCCTCGGCCCGCAGCGTGCGCACGGCGGCGGCGTAGGGGTCGTCGATGAGGGCGAGCTGGTTGTCGTCGAAGTTCTCGAACTCGCCCTGCGCCATGTGGGCGAAGTAGGGCCCCAGCAGGCAGTAGCGGTTGCCCCAAGCGGGCACGGTGGCCGGCACCTTGGACCGGATGACGGTGTAAATGCCGCCCACTTGGTTGCACACTTCCCAGGCGGCTTCAATCAGCAACGAGTCGGGCAGCAGGGCGTCGGGGGCGGGGGGCGCGGAAGAAAAGGGCATGGCGGGTGGGATAGTACAAAAAACAGCGGCGGCGAAAGGTAAGCCGGCCCGGCCGCCGCCGCCACCCTTGCCCCAACTATTTTTGGTACGGCCCGCCCGGCACCTACGGTTGTGCCTGGGCCCGAATTAATTGGAAAAAACCGTCCCGGTAGGTTTCGCCCAGCGGAATGGCCGCCTCGCCAATGTACACGGTGTGGCCGTCCACAAGCCGGATTTTATCCAACGCCACCACGAACGACTTGTGCACCCGCAGAAACGCCGGCTGCGGCAGCTGCTGGGCCAAGTCCTTCAGCGTCTGGTAGGTAACCACGCGCTGGCCCGGCACCACGATGGACACGTAGTTCTTCAGCGCCTCCACGTACAGAATATCGGCGTAGTTGAGCCGCAGGAACTTGTTCTTGCTCTCGCCCTTCACAAACAGGTAATCCGCCGCCGGGGCCCCCACTGCCGGCGGCACGGCCAGGGCCGGTGCAACTGGCGCCGGGGCCCCCGCCTGGGCTTTTTGCACGGCGCGCAGGAAGCGGTCGAAGGCCACGGGCTTGAGCAGGTAGTCCACCACGTCGTGCTCGTAGCCCTCCAGGGCGTACTCGGGGTAGGCGGTGGTGAGGACGACCCGGCACTGCCGCCCGCAGATTTTCAGGAACTGCAAGCCCGTGAGCTCGGGCATCTGAATGTCGAGAAACACCAAATCGACGCGGCCCTCCTGCACCCATTGCAGGGCTTCGAGCGGGTTGGTGGTGGTGCCCACCAGCGCCAGCGTTGGTACTTTTTGGATGTAGGCGGCCAGCAGCCGGGTGGCGGCGGGCTCGTCGTCAACGGCGATGCAGCGGAGCATGGGGGAGTTGTTGAGCGGGGAACGTTGGGGGCGGGCTGCCGGCTTTTTCGCCGGCTGCCCGCTAATCGTTGCAGCGGGTTGCGGCGGCCCTGGGGCCCCTAGCGATTACCGGGTAGCCGGCAAAAAAGCTGGCAGCCCGGATTAAACCGGCCCCAAATCTAGCTCCAGGCGGGTGTAGTGCTCGGTGCCGTCGTTGCGCACTTCCAGCGCGTGGTGGCCGGGGTAGAGCAGGGCCAGGCGGCGGCGCAGGTTGGCCAGGCCGATGCCGGTGGTGGCCCCGGGCGGGTGGGGCCCCACGCGGTTGCGCACCTCGAAGCACAGGCGGCCGGGCGCGGGCAGCGTGAGGCTGATGGCCACGGGCTGGTCGGGGCGGTGGACGACGCCGTGCTTGAGGGCGTTTTCGACGAACGGGATAAGCAGCAGGGCCGCCACCCGCTGCCCGCCCACGCGCCGGCGGCCGGAAATTCACAAAAAACTGGTCTTCAAAGCGCAGGCGGTGCAGGGCCAGGAAGTTTTCCAAGTACTCCACTTCCCTGTGCAGCTCGACCTGGCCGTCGGGGCCCTCGTGCAGCATGTAGCGCATGAGGTCGGAGAGGCGCAGCACGGCGCCGGCCAGCGGCTCCGACACGGCGTAGGCCTCGGCGTAGAGGTAGTTGAGGGTGTTGTAGAGGAAGTGGGGGTTGATTTGGGTTTTGAGGAAGGCCAGCTCGGCCTGGGTTTTTTCCTGCGTCAGGAGCTGGGTGGCCTGGTCTTTCTCGCGCCGGAACACCTCCTCGATTTTCCAGGCCATGGCCGCCAGGCCCACGATGGGTGGGCTAAGGTACACGTCGTCGATGACGAAGGCGCTCAGGGCCGAGTTCGGGCTGTAGTTGCGGAAGCCGAAGGCGGCGGGCATCAGCACTTCCTCCAGCAAGTAGCGCAGACAGCCGAATACCAATGGCGTGGCCAGCAGCCCTAGCAGCAGCTGGGGGCCCCGGCCCGGCCGCCAGTAGCGCGGGTAGATGAACGAAAAGCAGTAGTAAAACAGGGCCATCTCGCTGAGCCATGTGGTGGCCGTGACCAGCAAGCGTTCGTTTAAGTGGGTCGCGTAGTTCAGCAGGGTGCCGACCTCGGCGTGGGCAATCAATAGGGCCCAGCCCAGGGCGTGGTAGAGGGCAATCCGGCGGCGGTTCATGGCTTAAAAGTAGCCGGCGGGGCCCCCAGGGCGGCCACGGGCTGCCCCAGCGCCCCCAGGTGCCGGTAGGTGAGGGCCAGCACTGCGCCCACGGCCGCCGTCCAGCACGTAATCAGGATAGGCGAGCCCAGGATGCCGTAGGTGGCCAGAAAGCCGCTGGCCAGCAGCGAGTTTAGGGCCCCCAGCAGCACCGCCGTGGCAACCGGGAACGGCAGCAGGAAGAACGCCAGGAACGTGGCCAGCCGCCGCCGGGGCGCCAGCGCCCGGTAGGCCCGCACCAGCGGCGGCCCCGTGGCCAGCAGTACCAGCGCGCCCCCCAGGGCCCAGGCCACGGGGTGGGCCATGAACTTGCTCAGGGCGTACACCTCGTCGTTGCCGCCCAGGAAAACCGCCCCCAAAATGCGGGTAAACGGCAGCGCGGCCAGCACTAGCGCGAAGCCCAGCGACTGCCGCGCCACGGGCTGGCGGGGCCCCAGTAGCCCGTAGCCCACCCAGCCCACGGCAAACGTGAACGCCGGCCCGGCCAGCGTGGCCGCCAGGTTGGTGTAGGGGTGGCCGGTAGCGCAGGTGCTGCACAGGCTCCACACGTTGAAGTCGCGGGGGCCCCAGCAGCCGCACAGCAGCCGGCCCAGGCCGGTGTGCACCAGCTCGTGGGCCTCGGCCAGCACAAACACCAGGGCCCCAAACGCCAGCAGTGCGCGCCAGGTGAGAACAATTTTCATGAGGGAAGGGAGGGAGCAACCGGATGGGAAACGGCCGTTGGGGCCCCGGTGCACAAAGCTGCCGCTGGGGTGGCCCAGCGAAGAAAAATATTATCCCAACCCCGCCGAACGGCGGACGACCCGGCCGCTGGGGCCCCGGCGGCGTTGGCGGCCCGTTTGTGGGGGTTGGGATAATAAAGTTTCGGGCCGCCGGGGGCCCTGGCACCTTTGTCCCATCGCCGTCACCCACCCGCTTTCCCCCGCCGCCATGACCGTTTTCCACTCTGCCGCCTGTTTCCTGTTGTCGCTGGCTCTGCTGGGGCCCGCCGTTGCTTCGGCCCAAACCAAACCTGGGGCCCCCGCCAAAATCAAGGTGTACCTGGTGGGCACGTTCCACTTCAGCGGCTCCGATTCCGACCTGCACAAGGGCACCAAAACCGACATGAAAACGCCCGAAATGCAGCGCGAACTGGACGAGCTGGTGGGCAAGCTCGCCAAGACGCGGGCCGACAAGGTGTTCATCGAGTTCAAGTTGAACGACCAGCCGTTTGTAGACAGCACCTACGCCCTGTACCGCCAGGGCCAGTTCAAGGCCAGTAACAGCGAAGTTTACCAACTGGCCTACCGCTTGGCCAAGCGGCTGGACCGCCCCCGGGTGTACTGCGCCGATGCCGCCGGGATGCTTGATTTCGAGGCCACTCAGGCTTATGCCAAGCAACACGGCCAGGAGAAAATTCTGGAAGGCGCGATTGCCAACGCACCCCAGGACAGCGCCGGCCGGCTCATTGCGGCCCGGGTAGGGGCCCGGCAAAGTCCTGCTAAGTTGCTCCTAATGCCGGGCGGTACGCTGTTAGAGCGCTTTATTCGCCAAAACACCCGCGCCGCCGAATTGGCCCAGATGGACGCCTACCTGCTGGATTTTGCCCGCATCGGGGGCGGCGACAACTACGCGGGGGCTGACCTGGCGGGCGAGTTTTTCAAACGCAACGTGCGCATCTACACCAACTTGCTGCGGCAGGTGGACGTGGCGCACGACCGGGCTGTGGTGCTCGTCATCGGGCAGGGGCACGTGGCCTTTCTGAAAGCCATCTTGCAATACAATTCCCTGTTTGAGGTGGCCGACGTAGTGCCGCTGCTGCAAGCCAAGTAGGGCCCCGGGGGCCCTACTTGCGGCCCGGTCGTAGTTTGCGGGCCCGTTCCGCGCGGTGGCCGCCTGAGTGGCCGCACGGAACGGGTTCACCTTCTAATGCCCTGCCCTTATGGCCGCCGACACCACCAACGTCCTCGCCCTCGCACACGAAATCCTGCCCGTGCTAACCCAGCGCCGCAGTCCCCGCGCCTACGCTGACCAGCCCGTGCCGGCCGATGCGCTGAACCAGGTTTTTGCCGCCGCCTCGTCGGCCTCGTCGTGCTTCGGCGAGCAGCCGTGGCGCTTTTTGGTGGGCACCCGCGCCGGCTCGGCCGAGGCTTACGACAAGATTCTGGGCAGCCTGGCCGAATTCAACCAGGCCTGGGCCAAGGCCGCGCCGGTGCTGGTGGTGAGCGTTGCCAAAACGACGTTCTCGCACGACGGCAACCCCAACGCCTGGGCCACCCACGACGTGGGCCAGGCCGTGGCCACGCTCGCCATCCAGGGCGCCGCGCTGGGCCTGCAAATCCACCAGATGGCCGGCTTCTCGGCCGACAAGGTGCGCGCCGCCTTCGGCGTTCCCGCGGACTACACGCCGGTGGCCGCGTTCACCCTCGGCTACCCCGGCGACCCGGGGGCCCTGCCCGACGCCCTGCGCGAGCGCGAAACCGCCCCCCGCGTGCGCAAGCCGCTGGCCGAGTTCGTGTTCGAAGGCGGCTGGCCCCAGCCCGAAGAAGAGCGCTACGACCAGGCCCCGGTGTAGGTCAGTTAACAGTGAGCAGTTATTAGTGAACCCCCTGTCGTCCCGGGGCCCCTGTCATCCTGGGGCCCCTGTCATCCTGAACGCAGTGAAGGATCTGAGGACAGCTAAACGACGCGCAGTAACTGATTACTGCAAACCGTTTTACTGTTCCCAGATCCTTCACTCGTTCAGGATGACAGGAGGGGCAGGATGATAGGGGCCCCAGGATGACAGGGGGTTGTCTGTTCACTGATAATTGCTCACTGATAACTGACCTAATGCAGGGCGCGCTGCTTGATGATGCCGCCCTGGGCGTCGTCGACGCGGTACTGCACGATGAAGGCGCGCGGGTCGATGTCCTTCACGCGGGCGCGGAGGCCGGGCAGCTCCAGGCGCGTGACGACCGTGAACACGATGTCGCGCTCCTGGCCCATTTCGCCGCGCTTGCCGTAGCCGGCCTTGCCCTGGTACATGGTCACGCCGCGGCCCAGCTTCTCGGTGATGACCTTGCGGATGGCGTCGCTGTGCTCCGATACGATGGTGACGCCCGTGTACTGCTCGATGCCGTTGAGGATAAACTCCAGCACCCGCGCCGCGGCGAAGTAGGTGAGCATGGAGTAGAGCGCCGCCTCGGTGCCAAGCACGGCCACGGCCACGCTGAAAATGACGAGGTTAAGAATCAAAATCAAGTCGCTCACCCTGAACAGGCTCAGGTGGCGGCTCACGAGCAGGGCGGCAATCTCGGTGCCGTCGAGCACGGCCCCGCCGCGCATGGCCAGCCCAATGCCCGCCCCAATGAACACGCCCCCGAACACGGCCGTGAGCAGGTGGTCGTGCGTCACGTCGGGGAACGGCACCGTGGCCAGCACCAGGGCCAGGCCCCCAATGCCGATGGCGCTGCGCAAGGCAAACTTCTTGCCCAACTGGTTCAGGCCCAAGGCAATGAAGGGTAGGTTGAATACCAAAATCAGCACCGACAAGGGCAGGTGCAGCACCGTTGCCAGCAGCATGGAAATGCCGGTCACGCCGCCGTCGATGAAGTGGCTCGAGAGCAGAAAGCCTTCCAGGCCGAAGGCCGCCGAGGCCACGCCGGCCGCAATAAAGGCCGCGTTTTTAAGCTCCGAGTTGGGGGTGTTGACGGTGGCCGCGGCCCCGGTGACGGGCAGGGCGGCCATAATTTGGGCTTCAGCGGTGGGGTCTTCGTCCATATGGGGATACAAAAAGAAACCCCAGGGAAGCTGGGGTTTCGGGTAAAGCTAAGCCATCGGCAGCTGGCGCCGGGGCCCTACTGGGCCAGCAGCACCACGCCGTAGGGCGCCAGGGCCACGCTGCCGTGCCAGCCCAGGCCGTCGTATTTGCCCGCGGTGGCCGTGCTGCCCAGGCAGCCAAAGTCGCCAAACGCGCCGTCGTAGCCCTGCCAGTCCGAGTTGAAGCGGCACGGCCAGTCGCCGCCGGCGGGCAGGCCGATGGTGTAAGCCTCGTGGGTGGTGTCGGCGAAGTTGGCGATGACCACCACCGTGTCGCCGGGGCCCCCGTCGCCGTCGGCCCAGCGGGCGAAGGCAATCACTTTCTCCTCGTTATTAATGTGCAAAATGCGCGTGTGCTGGCCACCCAGGCCGCGGGTGTAGCCGCCCAGGTTGCGGCGCAGCCGGATCAGGTCGCGATACAGTTGCACGAGGCCCTTGAACTCCTCGGCGCGGCCCCACTGCAAGGGCTCGTTGTCGTTGAACGAGCCATCGGCCAGAAACTCCTGGCCCTGGAACAGCATGGGCAGGCCCGGGGCGGTGAGCACGATGGCCGCGCCCAGCACGGCGCGCTTCTTTGGGAACCACGAATCGGCGGCGCCGGGCATGATTTCCTCCGGGATGCGGCTCTTGCCGTTGGCCACTTCGTCGTGGCTTTCGGTGTAAATCACGCGGCGGAAGGCGTCGCCGTTGTAGGTCTGGAGGATGGCCCCGGCCACGGCGTGCATGTCGCGGTCGGCGTCGTTGGCCGCCGTGATGGCCTCGTGCATGGGGTACACAAAGGCCGAATCCCACTGCGAGTTAAAGCCCTGGCCGCCTTCTTCCACGGCGGCCGTGATGCCGTCGTTGCCGCGCATGTCCTCAGCAATGGTGATTTTCCAAGGCATCGTGCGGTCGATTTCCTCGTTGATCCAGCTCATCAGGCTCCAGCCCTCGGGCAGGTTGTCGCCGGGGTGTTCTTCACCCTTCACGTTGCGGATGAAGGCAATGGCGTCGGCCCGCAGGCCGTCCACGCGGTAGTCCTCCAGCCACATCATGGCGTTGTCGCGGATGTACTGGCGCACCTCGGGGCGGCTGTAATCGGGGCGGTTGTCGCCCCAGGGCGTTTTGGCGCGCCAGTCGTTGTAGAAGTAGATGCCGCCGCCGTCGTTCTCGCTCCAGCCATCAAACTGCCACAAATCGAGGTCGCCGGGGCCAAAGTGGTTGTACACCACGTCGAGTACTATGGCGATGCCGTGCTGGTGGGCCGCCTTCACCATCTCCTTGAAAGCCAGGGGCCCCCCGTAGTCGCTTTCGAGCGCAAACGGGTTGGAAGGGTTGTAGCCCCAGGAGCGCGAACCCGGAAACTCGGTGGCCGGCAGCAACTCGATGCAGTTGATGCCCAGGTCCCGCAGGTAGGGCAGCTTGTCCACCACGCTCATAAAGGTGCCCACCTTGTCGGCGTCGGGGGCATTGAAGGTGCCCACGTGCAGCTCGTAAATCACGAGGTCGTTCCAGGCCGGCATGTCGAAGTGGTCGTCGCCCCAGTCGAAATTGGGGTCGAACACCACCGAGTTGCCGGCCGAGTTGGTCACTTCACGGGCGTAGGGGTCGTTGCGGCGGAAGGTCTGGTCGCCGTTGGTGATTTCAAACTTGTACTCGGCCCCGGGCTTGGCCCCGGCCACGTCGGTGGCCCAGTAGCCGTTTTCCTCGTGCACTAGGGCATTGGCCTGCCCCTGCCAATCGTTGAAGGTGCCGACCACGGCCACCGCATCGGCGTTGGGGGCCCACACGCGGAACGTGGTGCCGCCGTCGTAGGGCACGGCGCCCATGCCGCCGTGCGTGCTGGGAGCCGCGGGCTGGGGAAGGGCAACGGGGGTAGTGATTTTTTTAGCGTTTTTAGCGGATGCAGCTGAACGGGTCAGGGAAACAGTGGCGGACATAAAGGATATAAAACGCCCCGCTGGCGCGGCCGAAGAGCAGCCGGTGGCGAGCGGGGCCCTACCTATACGAGCATTTCGGCTTTTAGTCTAACTCAACCTAGGCATTGCCCTATCCTGCGTGGTTACTACCCGGTTAGGACGCCCATTGCTTAGTACGCCCCACTAATTTGCCAGTGGGATGAGCAATTTGGGGCCCCGGGTTGTTTATTGCCCGTTCACCACCCGCTACTTGCCCGTCATGGCCCGCCCCAAACCCCTTATTCACGGCCTCTACGGCTGGACGCCGGCCTACGGCTTCCGCTACGTGCACCCCGCCAACCGCCGCGCCTTTGAGGTGCTGGAGCCGGTGGGCAAGCTCTTTGAGAAAGTGAGCGAAGACGAGGAAAACGAGTGGCTCACGCTGCGCTACGACGAGCAGCAGTTCCTGGTGCGGCCCGAGCTGTTCCAGGAAATTCAGCGCAAGCCGCCCTTCAGCTTCGGCGACGAGGTGGAGGAAATCACCCCCGCCCCCGGCCAGTACCGCCGCTTCGGCCTGGTGTCGGACGTGTTCTGGAACGAGGCCACCGACCAGGCCACTTACCAAATCGTGGAGCGCAAGCGCAAGCTCCCCCGCGTGTATGAGGCCGACGAGCTGCGGTTTGGGTAGGGCCCCAGCGTGAACTTTAAACCAGGACCTGTCATCCTGAACGCAGTGAAGGATCTGAGGACAAGTGGACGGTTTGCGATAGATAGTTACTGCGAATCGTTCGGCTGTCCTCAGATCCTTCACTGCGTTCAGGATGACAGGTGCTTATTAGTCCGTGAATCTGAATTTTCACTACTCCACCAGCACGCCGATGTAGTAGTTGAACGTGTCCACTTCCACGTTTTCCAACGTTGCGCCGGGCAGGGCCAGGATGTCCCACTTGGTGGTGGGGGTGAGGAAGCGGTACTCACCGCCCTTGGTGCGCACGCGCACCGGCAGGTCGAAGCCCGGCACGCTGGCCTGCCAGCGGCAGGTGGGCGGCTGGGTTTTGCTGAAGCGGATTTCCAGGATGGGTAAGGTGCTGAACTGCAAGTACTGGGCGAAGATTTTGGACAAGTCGCGGCCCGATTCTTTGCTGAGGTAGGCGATAACCTGGTCGCCGGTGACGGTTTGGTGGTAGAAGGTTTTGCTGAGGCCGCGCAGCATCTGGCGCCACTTCTCGTCGTCGTTCACCACGGTGCGCACCATGTTCAGCAGGTTGCTGCCCTTGTCGTACATATCACCCGAGCCCTCCTTGTTCACCCCGTAGGGCCCCAGAATAGGCGCCTCGTTGCGGATGTTCTGGCGCTGGCCGTGCACGTAGGCCTGGCCGGCGGGCTTGCCAAACTGGCTCTCCACAAACAGGGCCTCCGAGTAGCAGGTGAAGCCCTCGTGCACCCACATGTCGGCAATGTCCTGGCTGGTGATGTTGTTGCCAAACCACTCGTGCCCGCTCTCGTGGATGATGATGAAATCCCAGGTGGCGCCCCAGCCCGAGCCCGAGCGGTCGGCGCCGAGGTAGCCGTTCAGGTACTTGTTGCCGTAGGCCACGGCGCTCTGGTGCTCCATGCCCAGGTGCGGGGCGTCCACCAGCTTGTAGCCGTCCTCGTAAAAAGGGTAGGGCCCAAACCAGTGCTCCATGCTCTTGAGCATCGGTTTCACGTTGGCCGCGAAGTGGGTTTTGGCCTTGGCCAGGTTGGCGGGCAGCACCCAATAGTCGAGCGTCAGGGGCCCCTTTTCGCCCTGGTACACGTCGCTGAAATGCGCAAAATGGCCCACGTTCAGGGCCACGTCGTAGTTGTTGATGGGGTTGCGCACAGCCCAGTCGAAGCGCGTGTAGCCGTCCTTTAGGTCCGTGACGCGGCGCAGGCGGCCATTGGATACGTCCTGCAAGCCCGTGGGCACGCTGATGCTGATGAGCATGGAATCTACCTCGTCGGCCTGCTGGTCTTTGGTGGGCCACCAGATGCTGGCGCCCACGCCCTGGCAGGCGCTGGCCACCCACGGGGCCCCCTGCGCATCCTTGGCGAACACCAGGCCGCCGTCCCAGGGCGCTTTTTTAGCCACGGTGGGCTGGCCGCTGTACTGCACCGTGAACTCGTCCTGGGCCCCCTTTTTGATGGCCTGCGGGAAGGTGACGAACACCGCATTCGCCTCGCGCTTAAACGGCACCGACTGCCTGTGGTACAGCACTTTATCCACCGCTAGGTTGGCAAACAGGTCGAACTGCAAGCGCGTGAAATCCTGGGTGGCCGCGAACCGGAACAGGTTGCTGCCGCTGACCGACTGCTTGGCCGGGTCGAGGCGCACGTCGAGGTGGTAGTACTTGATGTCGTAGCAAGTGCGGGCCGCCGGCTGGCCGCCGCGCAGCGTATCGGCCCGCGTGAAGGCCAGCTTGGGCTGCATCAGCTGGGCGCTGGCGAGCTGCGCGGGGCCCCACAGGGCGGCCAAAAGAAGGGCTTTTTTCAGGAGCATGGGGGGGGGGTGCTTTTCGGTGCCCAAAGAACGGCACGGATGGAACGTCATGCTGAGCGCAGTGAAGGATCTGAGGACAGCCGAACGATTTGCAGTAATCAGTTACTGCGCGCCGTTCGGCTGTCCTCAGATCCTTCACTGCGTTCAGGATGACAGTTTCTGGTTAATACGTAAACCGTGCGAACCCGCAGCCACCGCGCTACACCCCGAGGTAAATGGCCGCTACTACGCCCAGGGCCCCCAGCGCCAGCAGGGCCAGGTACCGGGGCCCTGCGAAGCGCAGCCACTCGTCGAAGCCCACGCCGCAGGCGGCGAGCATGGCCATCAGGGCCCCGTTGGTGGGCGTTATTAATTCGCAGAGGCCGGCGGCGTACTGGAAAGCCAGCACCACCACCTGGCGCGAGAGGCCGATGAGGTCGGCCAGGGGCACGAGCAGCGGCATGGTGAGGGTGGCCTGGCCGCTGACGCTGGGCACGGGCAGGTGCAGAGCGGTTTGCACGCCCATCATGCCCAGGGCGGCGGCAGCCACGGGCAGGTGGGCCAGCGGCGCGGCCAGGGCCTGCACCAGCGTATCGACGACGTGGCCCTGCTCCAAGACCACGAAAATGGCCCGCGCAAACCCCACCAGCATCGCCGAAAAGGCCATGTCGCGGAAGCCCGCCACGAAGCCGTCGGCGGTGCCGCTCAGGCCCAGCCCGCCCAGCAGCCCCGCCCCGATGCCCAGGGCCAGGAACAGGGCCGACATCTGGTCAAAGTCCCAATTCAGCCGCACCACGCCGTAGGCAAACAGCCCGAACACGCCGAACATGAGCAGCAGCACCAGGCCGTGGCGGCCCGCGCCGGGGCCCTGTTCAGCAGCTACCTCATCGGCGGCGGCATCGGCGGCGCTGGGCACCACGCGGTAGCGGGCGGCGTGGCGCATGGTGGTGGCCGTCCACAGCACGAGGGCGGGCACCAGCAGCGCCACCCGGTAGGCCCCGCCCGAGAGGGCCGGCAGCTGCGCTAGCTTCTGGGCCACGCCCACCTGGAAGGGGTTGAGGGGGCTAAAGGCGGCCCCCACCGCCGCCGCCCCCGTGCTGATGGCCACCGCCGTGAGGGCCGGGTAGCCGAGGCGGCGCATCAGCAGCACCAGCACCGGCACGAGGGCGATAATCTCTTCACCCATGTTCTCCAGGGCCCCCATGGTGGCGAAAAACGCGGCCAGCAGCGGCAGCACCAGTACCTCGCGGCCCCGGGCGCGGGCCAGCAGCCAATCCACGCCGTAGCGCAGGGCCCCCGTGCGGTCCACCACCGTGAAGGCGCCGCCGGAAAGGAAAATCAGGAACACCACGGCCCCCGCGTCGAGCAAGCCGCGGGGCACGTCCACCAGCATTTGCAGGGCCCCCACGGGCGTGGCCGGCACGGGGTGGTAGCTGCCGGGCACGACGACCAGCCGCTGGGTGGCGGGGTCGAGGCGGCGCACAAACTCGCCGGCCGGCAGCCAGTAGCTCAGCGCCGTAGCCAGCACAATAAAGCCCATCAGCAGCACAAGCGGGTGGGGAAAGCGGAAACGCGTCATGCCCGCAAAGGTGGGGCCCCGGCCGGCTACGCGGGTGTATTCTGGCGTGGCGCGAGCCCGTACCACAAGCTGTGCTTGGTCTTGCGTATGCTGCCTTTGGGGCCCCAGGGCAAGACCAAGCACAGCTTGGTGGTACGGGCTCGCGCCGCAGCTATGAATCCTTGTAAAGCAGCGAGTTACTGCCAGGCGTTTCTCAGAAACCGGAGCCAGTTGCCGTGCATCAGGTTCGCCACGTCGGCGGTGGTGTAGCCGCGCTGGGTGAGCAGGGCGGGTATTTTTTGCAAGTCGGCGATGGTTTCCAGGTCGTAGGGGCACTGCTCGCGGCCGAACGCGCCGTCCAGATCGGAGCCGATGCCCACGTGCAGCGCGTTGCCGGTGAGCTGGCAGATGTGGTCGATGTGGTCGGCCATCACGTCCAAGTTGCACTGCATGGCCCGCGGGGTCGATTCGCCGCGCACCCAGCCGGGCACCATCATCCAGGCATCCAGGGCGGCCCCAATGACCGCGCCGCGCGCCGCCAGGGCCCTGATCTGGTCGTCGCTGTACTGGCGGTTGTGGTTCACCAGGGCCCGGCAGTTGTTGTGGCTGGCCCACACGGGCCCCCCAAAGTGGTCGAGGGCTTCCCAGAAGCTGTCGTCGCACAGGTGGGTGGCGTCGAGGATGATGTTCAGGCGCTCCATTTCCTGGAGCAGCGCCCGGCCCTGGGGCCCCAGGCCGCCCGTGGCGTCGGTGCCCTGAGCGTAGCGGCCGGGGCCGTAGTGGGCCGGCCCCACGGCCCGCAGGCCGCTGGCGTGGGCCCGTTCCAGGTGGCCCACCGTTACCAGCGAGTCGGCCCCCTCCAGGCTCAAAATGTAGCCCACGGGCTTGCGCTCGGCGGGCTCAGCGTTAGCCCACAGGGCCAGGTGCTGCTCCAGCGCGGTCAGGTTGTTGATTTGCACCAGCTCGCCGGCCGCTTCCATCGCCTGGTACCAGGCCAGCTGGCCCTGGGTTTGGGCCCAGGCCTGGGCGGGCGAGTGCCAGCCGGGCAGGTCGTTGCCGGGGGCCACGAAGCGGGCAATCTGGGTGGCGACTACCAAACCAACGTTGCCCCGCCGCAATTCGGGCAGGCTCACCACGGCTCGGCCCCGGTCGGGCTTGTCGGTGAGGCCGGCTTCGCGGGCGTTGAGCGCCGCCACGGGCAGGGTCAGGTCGCGGTTCCACTCCAGGGCGTTCATGCTTAGGTCGAGGTGGGCGTCTACAATCAGCATGGGCTTCGCTTATAGGGTGAGGGCGCGGGCGCGGGCCAGGGTGGGCCATTCGCCGGCCACGCGCTGGTTTTCAATAACTAACGCCCGCTCGTAGAGGGCCACCGTGGGGCAAATGTGGTGCGGCAGCCCGTAGAGCACGTCGCCCAGCTGGTAGCCGTGGCCGGGGCCCGCCTCCACCACCAGGTGCTCCTCGCTGTGGCCCACCACCCGCAGCTCGGGGGCGTTGAGAAACGTAAGGCGCTTATCGAGCGGACTTTCCGAGGCCACGGCCTTGTGCCCGATGTCCAGGCACAGTTTGGTGGCATCAGGCAGCGATACCACCCGGCCCAACACCAGCGCCGCGGGCTCAAATGGCTGCTCGGCAAAGGCCCGCCCGTAGCCGCCATCCCAGTAAATGAAAGTGCCGGGGCTGCACTCCACCCCGGGCCGCGCGGCGTGGATGGGGAAGGTGGGCGTGCCGCCCGCCACCACCACCGGCGCCAGCCCCGCGCCCCGCAGCTGCGCCACCAGCGCCGCCACCGGCGCAAAGGCCGCGTGGCACCGCGCCGTGCGCACGGCCAAGTCCTCGTCGTGGATGTGGCCGTCGTAGGCGTGCAGCCCCACCACGGCCAGGCCGGGCAGCGCCGCGCACTGCTGGTACAGGGCCCCGGCGGCGGCCGGGGCAATGCCCGAGCGGTTCATGCCCACGTTCAAATCAATGAACACGCGCACCGTTTGGCCCGCGGCGGTGGCCAGCGCACTGAGCTGCGCCGCCGCCGCGGGGTGGTCCACCAGGCACGAAAACCGGGTGGCGGGGTAGGCCGCCATCAGGGCCAGGAACCGGACGGCTTTGGGGCCCACGGGCTGGTAGGCCAGCAGCGCATCGGGCACGGCGCACTGCCCCAGCAGCTCGGCCTCGGCCACGGTGGCGCACTTGAACTTGGTGATGCCGGCGGCCAGCGTCAGGCGCACGGCCGCCGGGGTTTTGTGCGTTTTGATGTGTGGGCGCAGCCGGGCCACGTCGTCGATGCGCGCCACGAGCTGCGCTAGGTTGGCGTGCACCCGCGCCGGGTACACCACCAGGGCGGGCGTATCCACCGCCGCCACGTCCAAAATCCGGAACCACTCGTCCATGTCGGGCCTGCTACTAAGTAATCAGCTTCTAGCTGTTAGCTATTGGATTTCGTTCTGATTAATAACGCTTTATCGAGCAGCCAAGGCGCGTTTGTTTATGCGCTACTGCTGTTAAACAGTTTACGCCAGCTCAAACAGCGCCTCGATTTCCACCGGAATGTTGTCGGGCAGCGAGCCGAAGCCCACGGCGCTGCGCACGCCCACGCCGTGCTCGGGGCCCCACACCTGGGCAAACAGCTCGCTGCACCCGTTAATGATGAAGGGGTGCTTCTCGAAATCGGGCGTGCAGTTCACCATCCCCAGCACCTTGATAACGCGCTTGACCTTGTTGAGGCTCCCCAAATTAGCCACAATGGTGGCCAGGATGGTGAGGCCCACCTGCCGGGCGGCCAGCTTGCCGGCGTCCTGGTCGAGGTCCGCGCCAATGCGCCCGATGATGAGGCTCTTATCGTCCTGCACGGGGCCGTGGCCCGATACGTAGAGGTAGTGGCCGTCCACCAGGCATGGCTTGTACACGCCCAGCGGGGCGGGGGCGGGGGGAAGGCGCAGGCCGGTTTGGGTGAAGTTTTCGTCGGGCGTAGGCATTAGGATTTAGGGGATAAGTGGTTGGTTGAAAATTGATTATCTAGAATTAAATAGCTGAATTTCAAAACAAGTATTCCTCGTTGCTTTTGCCTAATCACCGGCTGCTGTTACGCAGTGCGTTGGGTGAAGGGCCCCCGGGGCAGCAGCGCGCGCCACAAAGTTCGTGCTGCTGAGCGCCGCGCAGTACTTGTGGCTGGCTGCTTAGTTCACCAGCAGCTCGTCGATCAGCAGCCAGGCCTTGCCGCCCGCCCCGTAGGCCCCGGCCGGAATGGGGCCCCGGTTCAGGCCCCGCACGCGCACGTAGCGGGCCTGCACCGGCGCAATGGTGGCCCGCACCGGGTTGATGCCGTTGACCGGAAAATCGGTTTGGCGGTACACATCCTGGTAGCTCACCCCGTCAACCGATACCGAAAACACCAGCTCCGTGGGGGCCCACATTTTCTGCCAGAAGTAGCACAGTATGTTGGTGCCCAGGACCGTAATGCGCTGCGGGGCCCCCAGGTCCAGGGTCGCGCCCAGGTCAAGGCCGCTGAAGCCCACCCACTGCCCGTCGTTGTAGCGGGCACTGCCGGCCACGCCGTTGGTGAGCACGCGCCCGGGGCTGGGCGGCGCGAAGTTGCCGGCCGGTGGGTGGGCCAGCGCCACGGGCTTGCCGGTGGCCAGGTTGATGTCGAACTCCCTGGAATACAGGGGCTGAGTAGGGCCCCCACCCCCAAACTGCCCCGCCCGCACCACGCCGCTGCGCGCAATGGGCAGGGGCCCCAGGTAGCGCGGGCTCTGGACGGTAGGCTCCTGGCCATCGGTGGTGAAGTGGATTTCGGCCCCCGGGGCGCTGGTCCGCAATTCGAGCAGCGGCAGGCCCCGGGGCCCCTCGCGCAGCGTGTCGGTAATTTGGTCGTAAGCGCGGTTCGTGGCCACGCCCAGGGCCCGCAGCCGCCACTCGTGGCGGCGGGTGCGCGCCAGAAACGCGGGCAGGTTGCGCGCCGCCCGGGGCGACCAGGCAATTTCGGCTAGCGCCAGCACCCGCGGAAACAGCATGTACTCCGCCTGGCCAGCGGTGGGGAGGTACTCCGACCACAGGTTGGCCTGTACGCCGCGCACGTAGCCGGCCTGCGCGGCGCTCAGCCCGGTCGGCACCGGCTCGTAGCCGTAGGTTTTGCTGAGGGGGGTGTAGCCGCCAGCCGCCAGGGGCTCGGCCGGATTCAGCGACTGGTAATAATCTAAGTACACGTACTTCTCGGGCGTCATGATGACCGGGTGGCCCAGCTTGGCCGCTTCCACGCCGCCCTGCTCGCCGGTCCAGCTCATCACGGTGGCGCCCGGCGTCAGGCCGCCCTCCATTATCTCATCCCAGCCGATGACGCGCCGGTTTTTGGTGGCCAGGTGCTGGCTGATGCGCCGGATGAAGTAGCTCTGCAAAGCCTGCTCGTTGGGCAGGTGCTCGTCCTTCATGCGCTGCTGGCACTTGGGGCAGGCCTGCCAGCGCACCTTGGGGCACTCGTCGCCGCCGATGTGCAGGTAGCGCGACGGAAAAATAGCCGCCACCTCGTCCATTACGCCCTCTAAAAAACTGAATGTGGCCTCGTTGCCCGCGCAGTACACGTCGTCAAACACGCCCCAGAAGGTAGCGGTTTGGTAGGGGCCCCCGGTGCAGCCCAGCGCCGGGTAGGCGGCCAGCGCCGCCAGGGCGTGCCCGGGCATCTCAATCTCGGGAATCACCGTGATGTGGCGGGCCGCGGCGTAGCGCACCACCTCGCGGGCCTCGGCCTGGGTGTAGTAGCCGCCGTAGCGCTGGCCGTCGAAGCGGTGGGGCAGCTCCTTTTTGTGGCCGATGAGGGTTTCGGCGCGGTAAGCGGCCACGCTTTGCAGGCGCGGGTATTTCTTGATTTCGATGCGCCAGCCTTGGTCGTCGGTGAGGTGCCAGTGCAGGGTATTTATCTTATAAAAAGCCAGCACGTCCAGCCATTTTTTCAGCACCGGCACCGGAAACAGGTGGCGGCTCACATCCAGGTGCACGCCGCGGTAGCCGAAGCGCGGGTAGTCTTCCACCACGCAGCCCGGCAGGCGCAAGGGGCCCCCGGTGCCCGCCGGCATCAGCTGGCTCAGGGTTTGGAGGCCGTAGAAAACGCCCGCCGCGTCGTGGCCCGTCAAGGTGATGCCCCGGGGGCCCACCACCAGGCGGTAGCCCTCCGCCTGGGGCACTGCCCGGGCATCGAGCCGCAGGAAAATGCCCGCCGCCGCCGGGGCCCCAGGGCCCCCAGCCGCCCCCGGGCGCAGCGCGAGGTGGCCCACGGTGCGCACGTACTCCCGGAACCGCGCCGCCGTACCCGGGGCCAGGCCCGGGCCGGTGTGCAGCGCCGTGCGGCCCGTGAGCACGAAGGGCGCGCCGCCCGCCCGCGCCCGCACCGGCTGCGGAATAATGGGCAGTGGGGCCCCCAGGGCCCTATTCCCGAGGCCCGCGCCCAGCAGCGCCAGGCACAGCCCGGCGCGTATTAAAAAGCTACTTATCAATTGGATGCGCAATATATTGAGGCTAGTTTATCAGCCTGGTGTCGCCTTCCACGGCTACGCCGCTCTGCTCGGCCACGGCCTTGTATTCGTAAGCGCCCTTCGGGGGTTTCACCGGCGCGCCGAAGCAGCCGTCGGGGCCCACCGGCACCCAGGCCGAGTACTGCCACGGGTCGGCGTACAGGGTTTCAACGCGGCCCCGGTAGGCGCGGTAGGCAAACCGGGCGCGGGTCACGCGCTTGTCCTTATAGTTGTAGAGGCGGCCGCTGAGCCGGGTGCTGGCGGCGGCGGGCTGGGCGGCGGTGGTTTCCACGGTCACGGCCTCCGCGATGGCGGGCTGCACGTTGGCCAGCTTGATAACCACGGCGTTGGGCCAGCGGTGGTCGTCGTAGATGCGCTGGGCTTTTACTACCGACACCACCAGGCCTGCCGCGGTTTGCTGGTGGGTGCAGCGCACGTCGGCGTTGGGCTTGTACTCCATTATCCTACTGTTCTGGCCCAGCACGCTCACCGCCGTGGTGGGCAGGGCCCGCACCGAGTGCAGCGTGAAGGTGCGCCGCTCGCCCTCCTTCCAGTCGGGCACCTCCGTCACGATGGCGTACAAATCGCGCCCCTTGGCCGTGAAAAGCACGTTGTTTTCCTTGTTAATCACCCAGGTTTTCACGCTGTCGATGCACTCGTGGTTGAGGAAGTACCAGGCCGCCAGCTCGCGCAGGCGGTCTTCCTGGGGCTCGGGCAGCGCGCCGTTGGGCTTGGGGCCCACGTTCAGCAGCAGCGAGCCGCCCTTCGAGCGGGCCTCCACGAGCAGGTCAATCAGCTGGGTACCCGACTTGTAGCGCTCGTTGGTGGGCTGGTACTGCCAGGCCGTGCCGATGGTGATGGGCGAGAGCCAGGGCTGGGTGATGGGCGTGCCCGGCAGGGTTTGCTCGGGCGTTTTGATGGCCCCGCGGGTGATGAGCAGGTTGGGCTGAATGCGCCAGCAGGTTTGCTTCACGATTTCCTTGGGTTCGCCGTCGATGAACAGCACGTCGATTTTGCCGTAGTTGGTCATCAGCTCCTCGCACTGCCGGCGGTTGTAGTCGGCGTACTTCTGGGCCATGGCCGCGTCCATCTGCACGTTGGTGCGGCTGATGGGAATGTGGTTGGCGTGGAGAAAGTAGAAGTCCTCCGGCGAAAAGTACAAACCCACGTCGAGGCCCGCGGCCCGGGTGGCGTCCACAAATTCCCGCAGCAAATCCTTCTTGTACGGGGTTTTGGTGATGTTAAAATCCGTCGTTTTCGTGTCCCACATGCAGAAGCCGGCGTGGTGCTTGGTCGTGAACACGATGTACTTCATGCCCGCCAGCTTGGCCAGGGTCGCTATTTCGCGGGGGTCAAACTTGTCGGGATTAAACGTCTTGGGCAGCTCGTTGAAGAAGCGCTCCACGTAGTCATCCGAAGCCCCCACCAGCGAGTGGCTGATGACCACGCCCAGCTGCGCATCCACGCTGAAGTGGATGAAGAGGCCGGCGCCGGTGTTTTTCAGCCATTGCTCGCGCTCGGGCTTGTTCAGATTGAAGCTGCTCTTTTCGTCGTCGTTCACCACGTCGTTCTGCGCCCGCGCCGCGTGGCAGCTCAGCAAAAAGACCAGAAACGCAAGAATTTTAATAGGCATAAGGGGCAGGAAATGAATGGCCAGGGGCCCTGTAAAACGGAGTGGCCCGCCGTTAATCGTTCGCCCGGTCAGAGTGGTTTTTAATTCGGCGCACGTCATGGGGCCCCGGGGCTGTACCGCCAAGCTGTGCTTGGCCTTGCCCCAGGGGCCCCTGGGGCAGCATAGGCAAGACCGGCCGCCATCAGCATGGCGATGAAGGCCACAATGGTTTTGCCCGAGCCCACGTCGCCCTGCAACAGCCGGTTCATCTGCTGGCCGGCGCAGAAGTCCT
>NZ_MDZA01000376.1 GCF_001816125.1 Hymenobacter coccineus
CTACAGCGGCCCGCCCGCCGGCCTGGCCGCCCGTGGCTGAGTCGCAAACCCGCCGCTACTTGTTCGACGCCGCAAAGCCCATGCTGCCCACGCCGCGCCGGGGCCCACGGCGGGCGCATCCTCTACAGCGGCCCGCCCGCCGGCCTGGCCGCCCGTGGCTGAGTCGCAAACCCGCCGCTACTTGTTCGACGCCGCAAAGCCCATGCTGCCCACGCCGCGCC
>NZ_MDZA01000377.1 GCF_001816125.1 Hymenobacter coccineus
GCCGGCTGCTCGGCCAGGTGGCGGTTGAAGCTGGGGGCCCCGGTCGGGTAAGGGCGGGGGGGCCTTTGCGTCCTTCCGAGCTGCTGGGGCGTATAGCCCCCGCTCATTGCTCCCCAACCAGTGCCGGCTGCTCGGCCAGGTGGCGGTTGAAGCTGGGGGCCCCGGTCGGGTAAGGGCGGGGGGGCCTTTGCGTCCTTCCGAGCTGCTGGGGCGTATAGCCC
>NZ_MDZA01000378.1 GCF_001816125.1 Hymenobacter coccineus
GCCCGACCAGCTGGGGCAAACGCTGGGTGCCGCCGTAGCCGGGCAGCAGGCCCAGGCTCACCTCGGGCAAGCCGAAGCGGGCCGTGTCGGCGGCCACGCTCAGCTCCAAGGCCTTGGCCTTGCCCGACCAGCTGGGGCAAACGCTGGGTGCCGCCGTAGCCGGGCAGCAGGCCCAGGCTCACCTCGGGCAAGCCGAAGCGGGCCGTGTCGGCGGCCACGC
>NZ_MDZA01000379.1 GCF_001816125.1 Hymenobacter coccineus
CAAGCTGGCCCTCACGCCCGCCGGCTGCCAGCGGCGCGACGAGCTGGTGCTGGGGCCTGTGCCGCGCCCAGGCCCTGCCGGTGGCCGTGAGCATGGGCGTGCTGGCCACCGACAAGCTCGGCAAGCTGGCCCTCACGCCCGCCGGCTGCCAGCGGCGCGACGAGCTGGTGCTGGGGCCTGTGCCGCGCCCAGGCCCTGCCGGTGGCCGTGAGCATGGGCG
>NZ_MDZA01000380.1 GCF_001816125.1 Hymenobacter coccineus
AACGAGTACGTGGCTGCTGCCCTGCCCGAAGCGGCCCCGCTGCACCCGCGCCAAAAGCTGCGCCGGCTCCCGCCGCGGCCGAAGGCACCTACACCGATACGCCGGTGTCGCAGATGCGCAACGAGTACGTGGCTGCTGCCCTGCCCGAAGCGGCCCCGCTGCACCCGCGCCAAAAGCTGCGCCGGCTCCCGCCGCGGCCGAAGGCACCTACACCGATA
>NZ_MDZA01000381.1 GCF_001816125.1 Hymenobacter coccineus
ATGGACAGCCACATGGCCTGCCGCGTGAGGCCCAGCCCCTCGGCAAACTCGCGGAAGCCCTGGAACACCATCAGCGGGAGCAGCGACCAGCCCACCACCGCACCCAGGGCGCGGCCGATGGACAGCCACATGGCCTGCCGCGTGAGGCCCAGCCCCTCGGCAAACTCGCGGAAGCCCTGGAACACCATCAGCGGGAGCAGCGACCAGCCCACCACC
>NZ_MDZA01000382.1 GCF_001816125.1 Hymenobacter coccineus
GCCGAGGTGCTGCTAACAGGCCCAGCCGAGCTGGCTGCGGTTGCTGCTGCCGGGCGCCGCGCACTATGAGGTGCGCGCCCCGGCCAGCCACCCCTGCGCGCGCCGACTCGGTACTGGCCGAGGTGCTGCTAACAGGCCCAGCCGAGCTGGCTGCGGTTGCTGCT
The DNA here is from genome assembly GCF_001816125.1 of Hymenobacter coccineus. Lineage (GTDB taxonomy): Bacteria > Bacteroidota > Bacteroidia > Cytophagales > Hymenobacteraceae > Hymenobacter > Hymenobacter coccineus. The sequence continues at coordinate 165 of NZ_MDZA01000382.1, forward strand.
GCCGGGCGCCGCGCACTATGAGGTGCGCGCCCCGGCCAGCCACCCCTGCGC
>NZ_MDZA01000383.1 GCF_001816125.1 Hymenobacter coccineus
CCGTTCACTTCCACCCCTAACATGAGAATTTCCCCGTTTATTGCTGGCGCCCGTGGGGGCTCTGCTGGTGCTGGCCGCCGTGCTGGGCGCCACCGAATACGCTATGGCCCGCCCCACCGTTCACTTCCACCCCTAACATGAGAATTTCCCCGTTTATTGCTGGCGCCCGTGGGGGCTCTGCTGGTGCTGGCCGCCGTGCTGGGCGCCACCGAATA
>NZ_MDZA01000384.1 GCF_001816125.1 Hymenobacter coccineus
AGCGTCCACGCCGCCCTGGGGGGCGCAGGTAGGCCCCGGCGGGTGGCCGGGAAGTTGGGGCTGGTGGTGCCGCCGCTCACGAACACCCGGCCCTGGTCGCTGATGCGGGCCGCGAAGCGTCCACGCCGCCCTGGGGGGCGCAGGTAGGCCCCGGCGGGTGGCCGGGAAGTTGGGGCTGGTGGTGCCGCCGCTCACGAACACCCGGCCCTGGTCG
>NZ_MDZA01000385.1 GCF_001816125.1 Hymenobacter coccineus
CGGCGAGGGCCACGCCTGTGCAGGCGCGACGTGGTAACGGCCAACGCCGCGCTGGCCCTGCGCTGCGCCCCGCCCCGGCCTGGCCTGGCCCGAAGCCCTGGCCCAAGCCCGCGAATCGCTCGACTCGGGGGCCGCCCGCGGCGCGTTCCAGCGGATGCTGGCGGCGCAGTAGCAACAACTTTAGGGCCCCGGGCTTGTCTTCGTCACTGATTTCCGTCAATAACCGTTTAATACGCTGCGAACCCTGGTTCGCGTCAGCCATCCTTATATGAGTGCATCCACCCCCACCATCCTCGAGCGCATCGTGGCCCACAAGCGCGGCGAAGTGGCCGAGCGCCGCGAGCTGCGCCCGCTGAAGTTCCTCGAAACCAGCCTCTACAACCAGGCCCAGCCGATTTCGCTGCGGCACTACTTGCAGCGGCCGGGCAGCAGCGGCCTCATCGCCGAGTTTAAGCGGAAGTCGCCCTCGCAGGGCTGGATCAACCGCTACGCGCCGGTGGAGCGCACCACGCTGGGCTACATGCAGGCCGGCGCGGCGGGCCTGTCGGTGCTCACGGACGGCGAGTTTTTCGGCGGCAGCAACGAGGACCTGACCACGGCCCGGCGCTTCAATTTCTGCCCCATCCTGCGCAAAGATTTCGTGGTGGACGAGTACCAAATCCACGAAGCCCGCAGCGTGGGGGCCGACGTGGTGCTGCTCATCGCCGCCGTGCTCACGCCCGCCGAAATCCTCACCCTGGGCCGCCTCGCCAAAAGCCTGGGCCTGGAGGTGCTGCTGGAAGTGCACGACGGCGACGAGCTGGCCCGCGCCCTGCACCCCGACGCCGTGGACCTGGTGGGCGTCAACAACCGCAACCTGCACGATTTCACCCTCAACCTGGATACCTCGCTGGGCCTGGCCGAAAGCATTCCGGCCGAGTTCGTGAAGGTGTCGGAGAGCGGCATCAGCCAGGCCAAGTCCATCCTACAGCTGCGCGCCGCCGGCTACCAAGGCTTCTTGCTGGGCGAAACCTTCATGCGCCACAGCCGGCCCGAGCGCGCCTGCGCCGCCCTGGTGCAGGAGCTGACCGCCCTGGCCGGGGCCCCCGTGCCGGCCCCCGCTTTGGCCTAACCCTTTAAAATCCCGCCCATGCCAACCCCCCCGCTATCCGCCGCGTCGCTCCCTTCCGAGGATTTGCCAGCGCGCCTCCTGGTGAAGGTGTGCGGCATGCGCGAAGCCGCTAGTCTGAACGCTGTGGCCGACCTCGAACCCGATTTTCTGGGGTTCATTTTTTCGCCGGCCTCGCCGCGCTACGTGGGCGATGTACTCACGCCCGACTTGGTGCACGGCCTGCCCGACCGGGTGCAGCGGGTGGGCGTGTTCGTGAACGAATCCACCGCGCAGGTGCAGGCCATTGCGTTTCGCTTCGGCCTGGATTTCGTGCAGCTGCACGGCCAGGAAACCCCGGCCCAGTGCGCCGAGCTGCGCGCGACGGGCCTGCGGGTCATCAAGGCGTTCGGGGTGGGCGAGGCCTTCGATTTTGACGCGCTGGGGCCCTACGTGCCGCACTGCGACTACTTCCTCTTCGACGCCCAGGGCCCCGCGCCGGGCGGCAACGGCCGGGTGTTTGACTGGCGCGTGCTGGAAAAATATCCCTGGCCGGTACCCTACCTGCTGGCCGGCGGCCTGCGCCCCGAGCACGCGGCCGTCGTCCGCAACCTGCGCCTGCCCGGCCTGGCGGGCATCGATTTGAACAGCGGCCTCGAAATTGCCCCCGGCGTGAAAGACCCCGCCCGGGTGGCCGCGTTCTTCGACGGGATGGGCCGGACCAAGGCCGCGTAGCGCACTGTATACCTGTAACTAAAACAGCGGTTTACCGCTTTCCTTACTATGACTCCTTCCGCCATCACTTCCTACCGAACCCCCACGGCCCGCGGCTATTACGGCGAGTTCGGTGGCGCATTCGTACCCGAAATGCTATTCCCGAACGTGGAAGAGCTGCGCACCCAGTACGAGGAAATTCTGGCCTCCGAAAGTTTTCGCACCGAGTACGAGCAGCTGCTGCGCGACTACGTGGGACGGCCCACGCCGCTGTTTGAGGCCCAGCGCCTGTCGGAGAAGTACAACACCCGCGTGTTCCTCAAGCGCGAGGACTTGTGCCACACCGGGGCCCATAAAATCAACAACACCGTGGGCCAGATTTTGCTGGCCCAGCGCTTGGGCAAAACGCGCATTATCGCCGAAACCGGGGCCGGCCAGCACGGTGTGGCCACCGCCACCGTATGCGCCCTGATGGGCCTGCCCTGCGTGGTGTACATGGGCTCGGTAGACATTGAGCGCCAGGCCCCTAACGTGGCCCGCATGCGCCTGCTTGGGGCCGAAGTGCGCACCGCCACCAGCGGCAGCCAAACCCTGAAGGACGCCACCAACGAGGCCATCCGCGACTGGCTCGCCAACCCCCTCGACACGCACTACATCATCGGCTCAGTGGTGGGGCCCCACCCGTACCCCGATTTGGTGGCGCGCCTGCAAAGCGTCATCAGCGAGGAGATGCGCAAGCAATTGCTGGAGAAAACCGGTTCCGAATTGCCCGATTACGTGGTGGCCTGCGTGGGCGGTGGCTCCAACGCCGCCGGCGCGTTCTACCACTTCCTCGACGAGCCCAGCGTGCAGCTGGTGGCGGTGGAAGCGGCCGGCCACGGCATCCATTCGGGGCACTCGGCGGCCACGTCGGTGCTGGGCACGCCGGGCATCATCCACGGCAGCCGCACGTTGCTGATGCAGGACGCCGACGGCCAAATCACTGAGCCCTATTCCATCAGCGCGGGCCTCGACTACCCCGGCATTGGGCCCCTGCACGCCTGGCTGGGTACCACCGGCCGCGCCCGCTTCATCGCCATCACCGACGACGAGGCCCTGGCCGGCGTGAGCGAGTGCGCCCGCCTCGAAGGCATCATCCCGGCCCTGGAAACGGCCCACGCCCTGGCCGCCCTCGGCCAGCTCGGCGCGGGCCCCGACGATGTGGTGGTGGTCAACCTCTCCGGCCGCGGCGACAAGGACCTGGAGACCTACATGAAAAACTTCGACAAGCTGGTATAAGTCCGGCGCGCCAGGGCCCCGTAGCCCACCGTTCCGCTTTACCCATTGTCCCTGCCCTGCACCTAATTTATCTTACTTCCACGAAGCCTGATACTTAAGCTTCGCGGAACCTTGCGCGCCGCGCCATGAACCGCATCCAAACCGCCTTCGAGCAGAAGCAAAACCTGCTCAACATTTACTTCACCGCCGGCTACCCGGCCCTCACCGATACCATGCCGATGGCCCAGGCCCTGGTGGCCGCCGGCGCCGATATGCTGGAAATTGGCATGCCGTTTTCCGACCCGATGGCCGACGGGCCCGTGATTCAGCACAGCAGCACGCTGGCGCTGGCCAACGGCATGAACATGCGCACGCTGTTCGGCCAGCTGGGGCCCCTGCGCGCCGCCCTGCCCGACACGCCGGTGCTGCTCATGGGCTACCTCAACCCGGTGCTGCAATTCGGGATGGAGAACTTCTGCCGCGAAGCCGCCGCGGCGGGCGTCGACGGCGTAATTCTGCCCGACTTGCCGGTGGCCGAATACGAGGAAGAGTACGCCGCTACCTTCCGCCGGCACGGCCTGCGGCCGGTGTTCCTCATCACGCCCCAAACCAGCGAGGCCCGCATCCGCCACCTCGACAGCATCAGCGAGGCATTCCTGTACCTGGTGTCGGGCCCCGGCATCACCGGCAACGTGGGCCCGGCCGATACCACCGTGCAGGACGACTACTTCCGGCGCATCGAGGCCATGGGCCTGAAGACGCCACGCCTTATTGGCTTTGGCATCGCCGACAAAGCCTCGTACCAGCGCGCCTGCGCCCACGCCGACGGTGCCATTATCGGCTCGGCGCTCATCCAGGCCCTCGAAGGGGCCCCGGACGCGCCGGCTGCCGCCGCCGCCTTCGTGGCCAGCATCAAAAACTAAGGCGCTGCACCAGGGGCGGGCTGCCGGCTTTTTCGCCGGCTGCCCGCTAATCGTTGCCCTCGTTCGCGAACCGCCGCGTCGTTCGTGCCCGGAGCACTTGCCTGCCCTAGCGATTACCGGGCAGCCGGCGAAAAAGCCGGCAGCCCGGCCTTGCACCTGCTTCCTACTGCTCAGTTATTCTAACCCACCCGTATGATTCTCCAACTCGAACCCCAGGCCTCCGTGCCCGCCCTGGCGGCGCACCTGGCCGAGCAGGGCTACAAAACCACCGATGTTACCACCCAGCACGCGCACTATTTAGTGGCCATTGGGAAGAAAGATTTCGACATTCGCACCATCGGTCAACTGCCCGGCGTGCGCGACGTGCACCAGGTATCGGACGATTACCAGCTGGTGAGCCGCAAGTGGCGCGTGAAGCCCACGGTCATCGACTTGGGCGACGGCGTGACCATCGGCGAGGGCAGCTTGGCGCTGTGCGCCGGCCCGTGCAGCATCGAGAGCGAGGCGCAGATGGAAAAGGTGATGGACCACCTGCTCGAAAACGGCGTGCGCCTGATGCGCGGCGGCGTGTTTAAGCCTCGGTCGTCGCCCTACGCGTTTCGGGGTTTAGGGATGGACGGTCTTCGATTATTCCATCAATTGGCCGGGCCCGGGGCATTAAGATTGTGACAGAAGTGATGCAGGTATCGCAGGTGGAGGAGATGCACGACTACGTGGATGTGTTCCAGGTGGGGGCCCGCAATACCCAGAACTACAACCTGCTCGACGCGCTGGGCGGCGTGGACAAACCAGTGCTCATCAAGCGCGGCATTTCGGGTTCGATTGAGGAGTTGCTTTCGTCGGCGGAGTACGTGTTTTCGGGCGGCAACGAGAAGTTGATTCTTTGCGAGCGGGGCATCCGCACCTTTGAAACGGCCAGCCGCAACACGTTGGACTTAAACGCTGTGCCCATTCTGAAGGAAAAGACGCACCTGCCCGTGGTGGTCGATCCTAGCCACGGCATTGGCCTGCGCGACTACGTGCCCGCCATGGCCCTGGCGGCCGTGCTGGCCGGCGCCGACGGCATCCTCTACGAAGCCCACGAAACGCCCGAAACTGCCGCCTCCGACGGCCAGCAGACGCTGAATTTTGCCGAATCGGCCCGCTTGATTCGCAACCTGCGCCGGGTATATGCCCTGCGGGGCGAGTTGGAATAGGGCCCCGGGCTGCTAAAAAAAGTTTGATTAAACTTCGATTAAAGGAATCGAATATTCTGAGATTGTTCCTATCTTCGTCCCAGTAATGAATCTCCAAACCGCGAAACACGTCCGTCTAATGATTAATTGCCCTAAGCGGGGCAACGGCGGGCTACGTGCGGTACTATGGAACTACGAAGTATGAAACTGCTTCTTCCCTAAGAACCTCCAAAAGCCCGATTCCGCCAGGAAGTCGGGCTTTTTTTCGCCCTACCCACCAAGTGTTCAGCTATGTTAACGCAATCCCGCGCCCCCCGCTATTCTCCCCAGGACCAGCTGGTTTGGAAGGTATTGTTTGATCGCCAGACGGCGCTGCTGCACCGGCGCGCCGTGCCGGCCTTCAGCGCCGCCGTGGCTCAGCTCGGCCTGCGCCGCGAGGCCATCCCCGACCTGCCCACGCTCAGCGCCGAGGTGTTCCGGCTTAGCGGCTGGCAACTGGTGCCGGTGGGGCAGTCGCTGGGCCCCGAGGTATTCTTTAAGTACCTGGCCGAGCGGCAGTTCCCAGTGATGACCCGCATCCGGCCGATGCGTGATTTCGACTTCAGCCCCGAGCCTGACCTGTTCCACGACCTGTTCGGGCACGTGCCCATGCTGCTCGACGCGCACTTCGCCGAGTTCCTGCACACGCTGGGCCAAGCCGCCCAGGCCCTGGGCCATGACGACGCAGTAGCTCGCCGCGAACTGTGGGCCCTGTACTTCTTTACGGCCGAGTTTGGTCTAGTGCTGCACGACGGCAAGCCGCACCTATACGGCGCCGGGCTGCTCTCGTCGGCCGGTGAAATTCACCACTGCGTGAACGAGGCCACGCCCCGCCCCGCCTTCAGCGTAGAAACGGTGCGGCGCACGCCCGTGCTGGGCACCCGTTTCCAGGACCAGTACTTTGTGCTGCCCTCTTGGGAAGAACTGGCCGACTGCGCCGCCGAACTGGCCGGCGTGCTGGTACCTGTGCCGCATCGGAACGCTGCGTAATCAAGTAATGATTACATAAAAAGGAGGGCCCCCATAATGCGTGGGGGCCCTCCTTTTTATGCACTTGTTAGTTTCTATACCGTGCGCACTTCTGCTTTCAGCTCCGTGAGCAGGGCAAACAGGCCCACGTAGGTGCGGTTGAGGTAGATAAAGTGGGCTGATCCGCGGGGTTCGCGCTGCTGGCGCAGCTCAGGGTCGGCCATCAAGTCGTCGCCCAAGGCGTAGAGCGCAGCCATGTAGGCCGGGTCGCCGAAGTCGAATACCGGCTGGCGGAAGGGGCGGCCCACCAGTTCCAGCGAGGTGCGCAGCGTGCGCAGGTACAGCGCTTGCATCGGGGCGGGGTCGCTGGCGCGCAGCACGTTGGCCTCGGTGAGCAGGGCCCGCAGGCGGGCTTCGTCGGCAAAGGTTTCGGGGGCCAGCAGGGTAGTGAACTGGTGGTACACATCGGCGGGTACTTCCTTTACGCAGCCAAAGTCAAGCACGCCTAGCGTACCGCCGTCTTCATCGCGCATCAGGAAATTGCCGGGGTGCGGGTCGGCGTGCACCTGGCGCAAGTCGTTGAGCTGGAACTGATAGAAGTCCCACAGGGCCTGGCCAAGTTGGTTGCGCACGGCCAGGCTGGGGCCCTGGGACAGGAATTCCTTGAGGTGTTGGCCGGGCAGCCAATCCATGGTGAGGATGCGCGGGCTCGACAGTTCGGGGTAGTAGCGCGGGAATTGCAGGTGCGCCAAGTGGGCGCTGCGGGCCGCGATTTCCTGGCCGCGGCGCAGTTCCAGGGCGTAGTCGGTTTCCTCAATCAGGCGTGCCTCTACTTCTTCCAGGTACGGGCGCACCTGGGTTTCGTTCAGGCCCATCACGCGCAAGGCAATGGGCTTCACCAGGTTGATGTCGGACTTAATACTGGCGGCCACGCCGGGGTACTGCACTTTCACGGCCAGGTCGCGGCCGTCTTTGCGGGCAAAGTGCACCTGGCCGATGCTGGCCGCCTGCCGCGCCGCCGGCTCAAACTCGTCGAACACTTGAAATGGCGACTGCCCGAACGCATCCCTAAACGCTTTGATGACCAGGGGCCCCGAGAGCGGCGGCGTCTGGTACTGGGCCTGGGCAAACTGGTCGGAATAGGCCGTGGGCAGCATGTTCTTCTCCATCGCCAGCATCTGCGCCACCTTCAGCACGGAGCCCTTCATCTCGCTCAGGGCCCCGTATAGCTCGGCGGCGTTGGCCATGTGCAGGTCCTCCATTGACGACGCGGCGCCGACAGCTTTCTTGGCGTAGTGCTTCACGTAGTTGGCTCCCACGTTCAGCCCAGTGCGGGCAAAGCGGGCGGCGCGCGCCACCTTGGTGGTAGGGAGCGAGGTAAGCGGCTGGTCAGCAGACATTGATTCTATTGATTAATAATCGAGACTGTAACTAAAAACTGATCTAACAAAAGGCCGTCATGCTGAGCGTAATCGAAGCATCTCTACTGCGCAAGTAATTAATTACTACTGCGGGAGAGATGCTTCGACTACGCTCAGCATGACGGCCTTTTAATTAATTATTTATCAAATAATGCCCGCGTTAATTAATTAGCGCCGCACCAAAAACCGCACGAAATCAACAGCGGAGTCTAAGGTATTGCGGCCCACGAGGTCGAAGCTGAGCGTGACGGCTTTTTCCACGGCGGCGTCGGTGCGCTCGAAGTTTACGGTGTCGTCCTTGGCGAAGAAGCCGAGTACGAACAGCACTTGCTGCCAGAAGAAGCGCGGGTAGCCGTCCTGCACGATGGGGCGGTTGGCGATTTCGCCGCTCACCCGGCCATCGGTCAGCAAATCAGCCACGAAGCGCTCGAAGTCCTGGCGGAAATCGTCGAGCACGCGGGGCGAGAGGCCGGGCATGCGGTGCAGCGAGCGGCGCAGGCTCATAAGCGCGTAGGAACGGTTCTGCTTGAGAATTTCGAGCAGCGTGTAATAGAACGCCAGCAGCTTTTCGCGGCTGCCGTAGCCTTCCCACACCGGCTCGCTGGCGGCGGCGGTGCGCGCCTGTTTGCCAAAATCAGCCCATATTTCGCGGTCAATGGCCTCAAAATTGGGGTAGTGCTGGTAGAATTCCGCCTCAGACCCGCCCAGCTGCTGGGTGAGTTTGAACACCGACGCGGGCGGGTGGCCTTCGTTGAGCACGAAGTCCAGATAGGCTTGTTTGATGCGGTCTTTTTCCATGTCTTTATAACCCGTGGGGGCCCCGAACGGTTCGGGGGCTTGGTAAGTAATGGGCTGTGCCGGCGCTGCGGGCCTGCACATTAAAGTTAATGCAGCCGGGGCCCTAGGCGCGGATGCTCAGGGCCCCGGCTGCGCGTGGTTACGAAGCTTCCTTGCGGGCCTGGCGCAGGACTTCCACGGCGCGGTCGCGACCAAATTTATGCTCCACAATGGGGGCAGGGTATTGCTTGGTATCCAGCTCGGGAATCCAGCGGCGCACGTACTCGCGGAGCGGGTCCACCTGCTCGATTTGGCTGTCGGGGCTGTACACCCGGAACCACGGCGCGGCGATGGCGCCGGTGCCGGCCATCCACTGCCAGTTGCCCACGTTGTTGGCCATGTCGTAGTCGAAGAGCTTGTCGGCGAAGTACTGCTCGCCCCAGCGCCAGTCGATGAGCAAATGCTTGGTGAGGAAGCCGGCCGTGGTCATGCGCACGCGGTTGGGCAAGTAGCCGGTGGCGTTCAGTTCGCGCATGCCGGCATCGACGAGCGGGTAGCCGGTGCGGCCCTCGCACCAAGCCCGGAACTCGTCCTCGTTGTTGCGGTAGGGCACGCGGCGCAGCTTGGGGTCGTAGCTCTCGGTGGCGGTGTGCGGGAAGTGCCAGAGCAGCATCATGAAGAAATCGCGCCAAATGATTTCCGACAGGAGCTTAGGGTTCAGCTCCTTGGCCTGGCGCATTACCTCGCGCACACTGAGCGTGCCGAAGCGCAGGTGCACCGATTCGCGGCTGGTGCCGTGCTCGTCAGCGGGCGTGTTGCGGGTTTTGTGGTAGTTGCGCACCACCTTTTCGTCGGGCAACTCGGCGGGCGTGGTGCGCTCGCCGCTGCGCGTGAAGCCCATGCTTTCGAGCGTGGGCCGGGGCCCCGCCTGGGCCGCGGTGAGGTGGTGCAGGTGCGCTTTTTTGAAGGCGGGCTTCGACGGGGCGGGTTTTAGCAACTCGTCGGTCAGCTGGGCCAGATACGTTTTCAAGTAGGCCCCGAACACCTTGGGTACAGTGCCCGATTTGGTCATAATCTCGTCCTTGGCGAACACCACCTGGTCCTTATAGGGGTGGAATTCGGCGCCGTGCTTTTTAAGCATTTGGGCCACGGCCTCATCGCGCTCGCGGGCGTAGGGCTCGTAGTCCTCGTTGGTGTGCACGGCGGCCACGTCAAAGTCCTTCACCAGCTGCTCCAGCACCGCCAGCGGCTGGCCGTAGCGGGCCAGGAAGGTGCCGCCAGCTTTCTCGGTTTCGGCCGTCAGCCCTTCCACGTGGTCAAAAATGAAGGTGAGGCGGGCGTCGTCCTTGGCCGGTAGGTGGTCCAGGATGTCGCGGTCGTAGATGAACAGCGGCACCACCGGCAGGCCGCTGGCCAGGGCCCCCGCCAGGCCCACGTTGTCGTGGATGCGCAAATCGCGCCGGTGCCAGAATAAGCAGATTTTCATAAGTGCTTGGTTAGTGGTGCCCAGTGCTCGGTTGGGGTGCCGGGTGCGCGAGGGGCCCCGCGTTTAGGCAGGAAGCACAACCGAGCACCGGGCACCCATAACCAAGCGCCAGTAATTACTTCAATTTGCCCATGCCGCCGTCCACGGCCAGCACCTGGCCGGTGACGAAGCTGCTGTGGTCGGAGAGCAGGAAGGAGGCGGTGTAGGCCAGGTCTTCGGGCTGGCCGATGCGCTGCAAGGGGTGGCGCTTAGCGCCGGCCTCGGCCTTTTCGGGCGTGCTGAGCAGCGGGGCGGCCAGCGGCGTGTTGGTGAGCGAGGGCGCGATGCAGTTTACGCGCACGTTGCTGGCGGCGTACTCGGCCGCCAGGGCCCTCGTGAGGCCTTCCACGGCCGCTTTAGCGGTGGCAATGCTGGCGTGGAAGCTCATGCCCGTGTCGGCAGCCACGGTGCTGAACAGTACCACTGAGGCGCCGCCTTCGGCTTTCTTCAGGCGCTTCATGGTGGCTTGCAGCACGCGCACGGCCCCGAGCACGTTCAGGTCGAAATCCGCCTGGAAGTCTTCGGCCGGGATTCGCTCGAACGGGCGCAGCTTGATGCTGCCGGGGCAGTACACCACGCCGTGCAGGGCATCGGGCAAGTGGTCAAAGGCGGTGCCCACAGGCTGGGTAGCATCGTAGCTGAAGTGGTTAGTGTTCAGCGCCGCCAACTCGGGCGACTCGTGGCGCGAGGCCGTGTGCAGGTGGGCCCCCAGGCCGCTGAGCAATTTGGCCGTGGCCAGGCCGATGCCAGACGAAGCGCCGACGATGAGGAAGTGTTTCTCGTTGAAATTCATGGGGGAAGGGGCGGGGATGAAGACTTTATACGCCAACAGCTAACCCTCAATCCGAGCCCATGTTTTATAATCAGCTAACTGCTTTATTAGTCGAGGATTAAATCGAAGCGGCCGTCGGTGAGGGCCACTGCGGGGGCCCCCGGCGCGGTGGCCACGGCGAGCACGAACATGCCCCGCACGTGGCGCGTGGCCGCGTCCCAACCCGTGATGATTACTTCGGCGGGGGCCGTGGTCACGACGTAAAACGTGGGGTCTGGTGGCACGGACTGCCCACTGGCGCGCGGCGTAAGCTCTTGGTAATACGTGGATTGTGCATCCAGCGGGTACGTGCCCAGGCCGTGGAAGCCGCTGAGCGTCAGGCGCAGGGCGTGGTACTTGCCGCCGGCGTAAGCCGCGCTTTGGTCATCCACGGCCCGTAGGCTCAGTTGGGTGCCGCCGCGTAGCTGGCCCGCCACGGCGCGGCTATCGCCGAACACCGCCACGAGGATGGATATCAAGCTAGAAGAATTGTTGGCCACCACGGGCCGCCCGTTGGAATAGTAGGCCAAGGTGCTGCTGCCTTCAATTTGCCCGTCGGGCAGCGCGGGCTCTACGTCGGAAGCGGTGATGGTGCAGCCGGCCGCCAGCAGCAGCCAGGGAATGAAAATGGCCGCCCAAGCGTGGTGGCGAATGAAAGAAAGCATCGCTAAAAAGAGGAATACCTGTTTAGTAAGGAGAATTAAATTACTTGATGCGGTTCCCCCAGCTGCTGAGATTCAGCGTCAGCAGCGCGCAGTACACCGAATGCTCGGGGTTGAGGTTGGCCTGGAAGGCCAGGCCCAGGCGCTGCTGGTTGCGGCCCAGGGGCCCCTGGAGGCCGATTTCCAGCGGCAGGCCCAGGGCCTGGTAGCGGCGGTAGGCGTAGTGGTAGGTGGCATCGCCCCACAGCAAGCCGCTGCTGCGCGTGGTGTAGCGGTAGTCGCCCAGCTGGCGGTCCAGCACGTAGGCGAGGCCCGCGGCGGCGTAGGCCCGGCTGCGGCCCACAGGCGCGCCGTAGCCGGCCAGGGCAGCTACTTCAATCTGGCGCGAAAGGACGTTTACATTGTCGAAAAACTTGCTGCCGGGCCCCGCGCTGGGGCCCCACCACTTGTAGCGGTTGCGGCCCAGCAGCAGCAGGTGGCCGTCGGTTTGGTAGGCCGCGTGCAACTCCAGGCCGTTGCCAACACCCAGGCCGCCACTCCAGGGCCCCGGCGGGTTTTCGGCGGGCGCTGGGCCCAGGCAAGGGCGGGCAAGCACCAGATTAGTAGGGTTTTCAGCATAAGACTTGGCTGGGCAGCGTAAGGAAGGGCCCCGGGGCGGACCACAGCCGTAAAAGTGCCTTGGCTAATTGGTTGCCGCAAACCAAAAAACGGCCGTGTCAGACTTCTGTATCAATACATATGCTATTGTATAATGCTGATAGAAAGGCTATTGAACAGAATAAATTAGCTATTTGGCTTCGCCAATTTAGTGGCCGGGCCCCCAGGGCCCCTAGCGGCGGCTGGCCCGGAACCGGGTGGTGGTGGCCGGGCACAAAAAAGCAGCGGGCGGACGGCCAATTGCCGTCCACCCGCTGCTTTTTTAGGGCCCCCAGATGTTAGTCCTTGGGCACGATGCGGAAGGTATCGAACGAGATGTCCGCGTCGAGGGCGCCGGGACCCAAGAAGATGAACTTGCACTCGTGCAGGGGTTTGTCCAAGTCGGTTGGCTTGTTGATAAAGTTGCTCAGCGGCACGGTTACCGTGCTCCACTTGCCCCGGGTGTTGAAGGGCGTCGCGGGGGCCCAGGTGTAGGTGTTGGTCGCGGCGGCATCACCGTCGATGGACAGGCGGACGGCGTTGGTATTGAAAGGCTTGAGGGTGTTCACCTCGAAGCGCAGCACGTAGTTGTTGGGGTTCTTCACCACGTCGGCGGGCAGGGCGATATTGTTGTGGGTCGAGAACTCCGTCCAGACCCACTCGCCAATCATCTGCTTGATGTGCACGTACGGTCCGTTCACCGGGGCCGGCGTGGGGCCGGTCGCGATGAAGGCGTCGCTGCCCCACACGCTGCCGTTGGTATCGTAGCCAAACAGCACGTTGCGGTTGTCCTTGTAGCGGCCGGGCACGGCGGTTTCCTTGCCATTGGCGTCCACTACTTTCAGCATTGCCCCGGGCGTGGCATTGGCCGGCACTACGAAGTATACCGAGTCGGCGGTGGTTTTGGTGATGGCCACGGCCGTGCCGTCCCACAGGATTTTGCCCTTCTCAGGCGTCACCTCGTAGAGGTCGAAGTTATTGCCCACGATGGCAGCCAGCTGGCCAGGGGCGGCGTACTCGTTGCTCATACCCAGGGCCATCAAGCTCGGCACGTCGAGCTTGTAGCTGGTTTGGGCCGTGCCGCCCGCCGTAGTCACGGTCAGGGTATTGGTCACGTTTTTGGGCACCACGCGGGGCACCTGCACCGTAATCTCGGTGGCGGTCACGTAGGCATCGGCCAGCGACACGTCCACGTCGTTGAACGAGATTTTGGTGGCGTTGCAGAGGTTGGTGCCGTGGATGATGACCCAATCGGCGAGGCTGCCGGTGCCGCTGGCGGTGCCGCGGTCGGTGGTCGAGGACACGCCCGATACGGTGGGCGTGCCGCCGCACACGTCGGCGTCTTCCTTTTCGCAGCCCCCCAGGGCCAGGGTGCCGGCCAGGGCTAGGCCCAGGGCGGCTTTGGGTAGTATTGAATAAAATTTCATGAATAAGGAAAGAGCAAAGCGTGAGTAAATGCCGGGCGGCGCACTAGGTAGCGCCGCCCGGGGGCCCCAGGGGGCCCTACCAGCCGGGGTTGTTGCCCGTTATTTCGTGGTTGATGTTCAGCTCCGTTACCGGAATGGGCATGAGCAAGTGCTTGGTGCTGCGGCGCTTGAGCACGTTGTTCTCGTCGCTGTCCAAGGCGTTCATCACGGGCAGGTAAATGCCCCAGCGCAGCAGGTCCCAGCGGCGGTCGCCTTCCTGGGCCAGCTCGCGGCGGCGCTCCTCCAGCACAAACGAGCGGAAGGCCTGCTGGCTCATCGTCGTCACTTCGGAGGCGCTGTTGCGGCGGCGAATCATGTTCACGGCCTCCAGGGCCTCGGCCGTGGGGCCGTTGCTGACTTCGTTGGCCGCTTCGGCGTAAATGAGCAGCACGTCGGGGTAGCGCAGCAGCGGGTAGTTGTAGTTGCCGCGCGTCACCGTGCGGTCGCTGATGGCCTCAAACTTGCGCAGCCGGGCCACGTGTGCGTCGTCGATGTTGCCCTGGTCGGTAGGCTGGTAGCCGTAGCGGGCGCGCTTGGCTACGGCACTGGCGCTCTGGTCGGTGCCCTTCACCACCGAACTGTCGGAGTAGGGGTAGTACATAAAGTTGCCGTACAGCTTCCAGCGGTGCAGTACGCCCGCGGTAATGCGCTGGTCGTTTTCCTCAAACAGGTGGTACCAGTGGTTGGACGACGCAATCCAGCCGCCCTCAATCTCGCTGTTGGCCGGGTTGATGCGCCCAAGGTGAAACATCGACACCTCGTTGCCGAAGTTCGGGTCGTTGGAAATGGTTTGCAGCGACCAGATGTGCTCGCCCTTGTTCTGGTTGCCCACTGCCCACACCTCGGCGTGGGTAGGGAAGAGCGTGTACGCGCCGCTGGCCATCACCTCCTGGGCCTTGTCGCGGGCCAGCTTGAAGTAGTCGGTGGCGTTCAGCCCTTCCAGGCCCCCCACCACGGTCTTGGTGTAGGTCAGGGGCTTGGGGTCCAGCAGGTTGCGCTTGCCGGCCACCAGCTTGTAGGTGGGGCCCCCCATCACCGTTACCTGGGCGCCGGCTAGGGCCCCCGAGGCCATCGTAACGTACACTTTAGCCAGCAGGCTCTTGGCCACCGTCTGGTTGGGGTGGCCCACCACGGCGCCGGCGGCCGGGTACAGGTCGGTTTCGGCTGCCTTCAGGTCCTCAATGATGAAGGCGTACACGTCCTTCACCGGCGAGCGGGGCAGCTGGGGCGTTTCGCCGTCGGCCACCGATTTCTTGAGCAGCGGCACCTCCCCGTAGGCCCGCACCAGCATGTAGTAGCCCCAGGCCCGTAGGAACCGCAGCTGCGCCACGGCGTCCTTCTGGGCCACTGGGTCCATCGACATTTCCTGCACCCGGGCCATGGCAAAGCTGCAATGGTTGATGAGGATGTAGGGCCCGTTCCAGCCGTTGTCGGCGCCCCAGTAGTTCTGGAAGTTGCCCGAGCCGATGTCGCCAAAGGCCCAGGTGGCCCCCGTGGCGTCGTCGTTGTCGTAGTCCCACAGGTTCGGGAAGGGCCCAAAACGGAACATGGTTTCCCCGATGATGGTGTTCAGGGCCCCGTTGATGTACAAGTCGGCGGACATAATCTGGGCGGGAGCCACGCCGGAAACTGGCTTCTCGGTCAGGAAGTCTTTGCACGAAGTGGCGCCCAGCAGCGAGGCCGCGAGCAAGGTCGAAATAACTAGCTTTTTCATATAGCAGGGTAGGAGGAAAGCGGTTAGAAGCCCAGGCGCAGCCCCAGGGTGTAGGTGCGGCTGTTGGGGTACGAGTTCATGTCCACGCCCCGGCGGGTGGCGTCGCCGGCGAAGGCGCTCACGTCCGGGTCGAACCAGCTGTATTTGCTGACGGTGAACACGTTGCCAATGGCTCCGTACAGGTTAATGCTCTCGATGAAGGGCACGGGCTTGTTGAAAACGTAGCCGAAGTTGATGTTCTTAAGGCGCACGTAGGAGCCGTCTTCCACGAGGCGGTCCGAGAGGCGCAGCTGGCGCGTGTCGGCCGTCAGGGGCTTGGGCCAGGTGGCGGTGGCGGCGGTTTCGGGCGTCCAGCGGCCGTCGTAGGCAAACTGCGGAATGTTGGCCACTTGGCCCATCCGAATCTGGTAGAGGTTGCTGTTGATGACGTCGTTGCCCTGCACGCCCTGCACAAACACGCTCAGGTTGAAGTTGCGGTACGAGAAGTTGTTGGTCACCCCGTAGGCGTACTTGGGGTTGGTGTTGCCGATGATGGTGCGGTCGGAGGCGCTAATGCTGGTGGGATTCTCGTCGAGGTTCTTGTACTTAATCTCCCCGATCTGCTGGCGCTGCACGGCTTCCGACTGGTTGGCAAACTGCGGGTCGGCCTTCACCTCAGCCAGGTTGTCGTAGAAGCCGTCCTCCACGTAGCCGTAAATCACCCCGATGGGCTGGCCGTTGCGCTGCAAGAAGAACTGCTCGGCCCCAAAGTATAGGCGCGGGGCGTACTGGTCGCCGGGCAAGTCTTGCAGCTTGTTGCGGTTGAAGGAGATGTTGGCGTTGATGTTCCACTTGAAGCGCTGCGTGCTCAGCACCGTGCCGATGCCCGAAAGCTCCAGGCCCTTGTTCTCCACCGAGCCGAAGTTGGTTTGCTGGTAGAACGAGCCGCTGCTCGGGTTCAGCGAAATGCGCTGGAGCAGGTCGCGGGTGAGCTTGCGGTACACGTCCACCGTGAAGGTGAAGCGGTTCTGCATAAAGCCCAGGTCCAGGCCCACGTTATATTGGCCGGTGGTTTCCCAGCGCAGGTTCGGGTCAGCCGGGCCGATGTAGGGGTTGTCGGAATAGCCCGGCTGGAGGCCGCCGCCCGCCACGTAAGGCGTGTAGTAGAGCAGCGAAAGCGTGCCGTAGGGCCCAATGGCCTGGCTGCCGGTGAGGCCGTAGCCGCCGCGGATCTTTAGGGTGCTAAGGGCCTCCAGGTGCTGCATGAAGGGCTCCTCGTGCACGTTCCAGCCCACCGAGAACGAGGGGAAGCTGGCGTACTTGTTGGCCGCGCTGAAGCGGCTCGACCCGTCGCGGCGGAACGATACGGTGGCCATGTAGCGGCCCTTGTAGCTGTAGTTGAGGCGGCCCAGCAGCGACATAATCGCGCCGTCCGACTTGTTGCTGTTCAGCTGCCGCTGGTTGGCGCCGTTGCCAATGCTGTTGTCTTGCAGCAGGTCGTCGGGGAAGCCCGTGGCCGACATGTTGCGCATGTAGTAGCTGTTGTTTTCGCGCGTGGCCCCCACTACGGCGCTCACCGAGTGGTCTTTGCCGAAGGTCTTGTTGTAGTTCAGCAGCGACTCCAGGGTGAGGGCCCGCCAGGTATCATCCGACACGAACGCGGAGCCGTTCACGGTGCGGCCCTCCTGCAAGCGGCGGCCATAGTACACCTCGCGGTTGTTGCCGCTGAAGTTTACCCCGATGTTCTGGCGGAAGCTTAGCCCGGGCGCCAGCTGCACTTGCAGGTAGTTGGCTGAGTAAACGCTGATGGAGGACGTCTGGTCCTTGGCCTGCTGCAAGTAGGTGAGCGGGTTGGCAGCGGCGTACCACGACACGTTGTTCTCGCGGGCAATCGAGGCGGCGTCCACCGCGGTGGGGAACGTGGCCGGGAATACGATTGCCGAGCTGATGAGGCTGGCCTCGTTGCCGTTGGAGTTCGACTTGGCCAGGTTGTAGTTGCTGAACGTCACGTTGTTGCTCGTGCCAAATTCCAGCCACTTAAATACCTTGCGGTTGATGTTGGCTTGCAGGCCGTAGCGCTTGAAGCCCGAGTTTTTGACGATGCCCTGCTGGTCGAGCACGTTGCCCGACACGGAGTAGCCGCCCTTGTCGCTGCCGCCCGACAGGCGCACAGTGTAGTCCTTGGTGAGGGCTGTGCGGAAAATCTGGTCCTGCCAGTTGGTGCCCGTGAAGCCGTCGGGGTAGGAGGTGCCCTGCAGGCCGGTGAGGTAGTCTTCGGGGGCGGGCAGGCGCACCACTACGCCCGTGAGGGGGTCGGGGGCCGTAATGCCGGGGAAGGGCGCCTGCGTTGGGGCGGCCCCGTTGTAGGTTATGGTGTTCTGGTACGCCTCGTTCTGGAACTTGGCGTACTGGTAGGCGTCGAGTACGTCGATGCGCTTGGAAATCTGGGCGACGGTGGTGTTGGCAATCACTTCCACCTTGTCGGTGCCGCTCTGGCCCTTCTTGGTTTGGATGAGCACCACGCCGTTGGCCCCCCGGGCCCCATAAATGGCCGTGGCCGAGGCATCCTTAAGGATTTCCATGCTGGCAATGTCCTGGGGGTTCAGGAACGACAGCGCGTTGGTGCTCTGCTGCGTGGCAATGCCCGTGCCCGACGAGGCCGCCGTGGCCGCGGGCGCGATGAAGGGAATGCCGTCGATGACGTAGAGCGGCTCGGTGTTGCCCGAAAGCGAGTTGGCCCCCCGGATGGTGAGGCTGATGCCCGCGCCGGGGGCCCCATCGCTGCGGTTGACCTGCACGCCGGCCACCTGCCCTTGCAGGCCCTGGTTGATGCTGGTCGGGATGGTCTTGAGGATATCCTCGGTCTTGACTACCGCCACCGAGCCGGTCAGGTCGCTCTTCTTAACGGTGCCGTAGCCCACCACCACCACCTCTTCCAGGGCCTTCTGGTCCACGGCCAGGCGCACGTCGATGGTGGTTTGGCCCTTGGTGGCGCGCTCCGTGGTTTGGTAGCCCACGAAGGAGAAAATCAGCGTGGCCTCGGGCGTGGGCAGCTGGAGCGTGTAGGAGCCATCGGCGCCCGAAGAGGTGCCGGCGGTGGATCCTTTCACGACGATGCTGACGCCGGGCAAGCCTTCGCCCTTGGCCCCGTCGGTCACCATCCCCTTGATGATGGTTTGGGCAAATGCCCCCAGTGGCTGCAAGGTCGCCGCGAGCAATAATAGTAGTAGCGTAAAATGCTTCATACAGAATGAGTGGTGGAAAATGGGAGGGGGACCCTACCCCGTGGGTAGGCTTTGCGCCGGCGCATGACTTGGGGCCCTGCGAACGCCGCACAACGGGCACTCGGCCGGGGGCTAGGCGGAGGAAAAGGGCTGCTTCAATGGGATAGATTTAGGAGCGTGAGAAAAGAATGAAGGGAGACGTTATAAGCAGAGCCTTTGGCCAGCAATAGCAATCGGTTGCGGTAGTTTTCTATTGAAACTCCACGCAATCGCTTGCTTAGACAAGTTATAATGGGTCGGCGTTTCAGCCAATCCTTGCATCCCATTAATCCATTCGGAAGGGCCTGCGGAAAAGTGCAGTAGACAAAAACCAGTTCTAACGCTGTAGTACGAGTGAAAATGAATAAATCATTAAGTACTCATCACTAGTCAATTATATTTTTAACGACTTGGAATAGTTAAAAAAAGCTAACCGGAAATATTTTTTTGATTTTCTGCTAATTTTTTTAACAAAAAACAGACTGCTAGTAGTTTGAGCGAACCGCCTACGTGCAGTAAGCTGAACCATAACTCACTAGCGTCCTGCTAAAGGCCAACCCAATTCAGGTAGTGCTTAAGTGTTGGCAAAGGGTGTAATAGTCGCGTAATGCAGGCGGTGGCTCAGGAGTGAGTGGGACTAAAACCGACTATCTACCCAGCCATGCAATCGCCTGATGAACCACCGGTTGCAAACTGCAAAAGGGGAAAAGCACTGCGACTAGCTTGCTACGTGTGCCTTCAGGATCAAAAAACCAGGAAAAGTTTAAAAACAGCATTCAAAAGCAACCCCTTGCGTAGCATTTTGGCAATTGATTATAGCAATCGTTTGCGAATGCAATTTAGAATGCAAAAATTACCAAAAATTCATCTTTTTCTGAAATTTATGATTGATTAATAGCATTTTACAGTATTATTTTTCTGGTTATTTGGTTCTGCTTTCCGGATTATTATGAAATTATAAAACTTATTAAAATTTAATAAATCAATGTATTAAGCTGGATAAGTTGATGAAATCTTAGCTAAAAAAGAGTTGTGGTTGCACGTAAATCCCTTTATGAGCTGGCCGTCGCCTCCAATTCTACCAAGCGCTTTACACCTCCTTTCTAGGAGGCCAAATATGGGCTGCTTCGCTCTGCGCGGATTGCTTGCTGCGTAGCGTATAAATGGAAGCAGAAAATGCTGAAGTGCGGGTAACCACTGGTGGCAGGTTTATGGCGCCAGTAGTTGGCAGTGCTGAATAGACAGTATCTATTAGATACACTACTTGTAAATACACTACTTGCAATCGGTAGTTCGCTTCTGCTTGCCCTGTAATTGGTAAGCGAAACGCTGGCCAAAGCCCACGATGGAGCCGCACTTGGGTAATTGCGCCCCGCACCTTGGGGCCCTCGCTTCTTGAATAGTTAACCAGTAGCACAGGACTGCTTTAAACCAGGCGAATAGCTTGCTTGACGCTGGATGCAGGCCGCGTTGGCCCCGCTGAATTGGATAAATCCGCGTGATTTATGCAGTAATAGTGGCGTAGGTGGGGCCCCGGGCGTAGCTTAGCCGCCAGCTAGTCAACCGCTGTTCCGTATGAAAATCACCAAACTGCTCGTCGCCAACCGGGGCGAAATTGCCATCCGCGTGCTGCGCGCCGCCACTGAGCTCAACATCCCCACGGTGGCCGTGTACACCCACGAAGACCGCTACTCGCAGCACCGCTACAAGGCTGACGAGGCCTACCAGATCGGCGGCGACGACGAGCCGCTGAAGCCCTACCTCGACATCGAGGGGCTGCTGCGGGTGGCCCAGGCCAACGGCGCCAACGCCATCCACCCCGGCTACGGCTTCCTGAGCGAAAACGCCACCCTGGCCCGCCGCTGCCGCGAGGAGGGCATCATCTTCGTGGGGCCCCGGCCGAGGCCATGGACGCGCTCGGCGACAAGGTGCGCGCCAAGGCCGTGGCCGTGGAGTGCCAGGTACCCCAGATTGAGAGCAGCGAACAGGAGCTGAACGACTTTGAAACGGCGAAAAGCGAGGCTCAGCGCATCGGCTACCCCGTGATGTTGAAGGCGGCCAGCGGCGGCGGGGGCCGCGGCATGCGCGTCATCCGCGACGACGAGCAGCTGGAAAAAGGCTTCTTTGAGGCCCGCAACGAGGCGCTGAACGCCTTCGGCGACGACACGGTGTTCTTGGAGAAGTTTGTGGAGCGGCCCAAGCACATCGAGGTGCAGCTCGTGGGCGACCAGCACGGCCACCTGGTGCACCTCTACGAGCGCGACTGCTCGGTGCAGCGCCGCTTCCAGAAGGTGGTGGAAGTTGCCCCGGCTATGGACTTGCCCGAGCACCAGCGCCACCTGCTGTATGAGTACGCACTGCGCATCGGGCGGGCCGTGGGCTACGACAACGTGGGCACGGTGGAGTTCCTGGTGAACCCCGAGCAGGACCGCATCTACTTCATCGAGGTGAACCCCCGCATCCAGGTGGAACACACGGTGACCGAGATGATTACGGGCATCGACCTGATCAAAACCCAGCTTTTCATCGCCGCCGGCTACCCGCTCGAATCGCCCGAAATTGGGCTGGGCGAGGGCGTGGTGGTGCCGCGCATGGGCTGCGCCATCCAGTGCCGCGTGACGACCGAGGACCCGGCCAACGACTTCAAGCCCGACTACGGTACCATCGTGGCCTACCGCTCGGCGGGCGGCTTCGGCGTGCGGCTCGACGAGGGCTCGGTGTACCCGGGGGCCGTGGTGTCGCCGTTTTTCGATTCGCTGCTCGTGAAGGTGTCCACGCACTCGGCCACACTGGCCGGGGCGGCCCTCAAAATGCTGCGCACGCTGGAGGAATTCCGGGTGCGCGGCGTGCGCACCAACATCCAGTTCTTGCAAAACATCGTGGCCGACGACGACTTCCAGGCCGGCCGCGCCACCGTCGATTTCATCAAGGACCACCCCGACCTGTTCAAGTTCGAAACCCGGCTCGACCGGGCCACGCGCCTGCTCAACTTCATCGGCGACGTGGTGGTGAACGGCAACGCCGACGTGCCGGCCGCCGCCCGCGAGGCCCCGCGCCCCTCGCTGCGCCGCCCGCGCCTGCCGCACTTCGACGCCGACGCCGTGCCCGCGCCCGGCACCAAGCAGAAACTCGACGAACTGGGCCCCGAGAAATTCGCCGAGTGGCTGCGCGCCGAGCCCCTGGTGCACTACACCGACACCACCCTGCGCGACGCCCACCAGAGCCTGCTGGCCACCCGCATGCGCACCTACGACATGCTGAAGGTGGCCCGCGCCTACGCCCAGCGCCACCCCCAAACCTTTTCGCTGGAGGTGTGGGGCGGCGCGACCTACGACGTGGCCCTGCGCTTTTTGCACGAAGACCCCTGGGCCCGCCTCTCCCGCCTGCGCGAGGCCGTGCCCAACATCCTGCTCCAAATGCTGATTCGGGGGGCCAACGGCGTGGGCTACAAGGCGTACCCGGATAATTTGACCGAGAAATTTGTGCAGGTGGCGGCCGAAACGGGCGTGGACGTGTTCCGCATTTTCGACTCGCTGAACTGGATGAAAGGGATGGAATCGTGCATCAACTTCGTGCGCAAAACTGACCGCCTGGCCGAAGCCGCCATCTGCTACACGGGCGACATTATGGACCCCAAGCGGACCAAGTATACGCTGGATTATTACCTCAAGCTGGCCAAGCAGTTGGAGGACGCCGGGGCCCACATCCTCTGCATCAAGGACATGGCCGGGCTGCTGAAGCCCTACGCCGCCGGCGAGCTCATTGCCGGCCTGCGCGACACCGTGAAGCTGCCCATCCACCTGCACACCCACGACACCAGCAGCCTGCAAGCCGCCACCCACCTCAAGGCCGTGGAAGCGGGCGTGAACGTGATTGACGTGGCGATGGGGGCCCTGTCGGGCCTCACCTCGCAGCCAAACTTCAACTCGGCGGTGGAAATGCTGCGCCACACGCCCCGCCACCGCGAGTTCGACCAGGCCTCGCTCAACGAGTTCAGCAACTACTGGGAGGCCGTGCGCGAGCATTATTACCCCTTCGAGTCGGGCCTGAAAGCGGGCACCTCGGAGGTGTACCAGCACGAGATTCCGGGCGGGCAGTACTCCAACCTGCGGCCCCAGGCGGCGTCGCTGGGCCTGGCCGATAAGTTCGAGGAAGTGAAGCAGCGCTTCGCCGACGTGAACATGATGTTCGGCGACATTGTGAAGGTGACGCCCAGCAGCAAGGTGGTGGGCGACATGGCCTTGTTCATGGTGAGCAACGACCTGAGCCCGGCCGATGTAATGGAAAAGGGCGAAACGCTGAGCTTCCCCGAGTCGGTGCGCGAGCTGTTTCGCGGCGACATTGGGCAGCCCGAGGGCGGCTGGCCCGCCGAGCTGCAAAAGCTGGTGCTGCGCAACGAAACGCCCTTCACTGACCGCCCCAACGACCACTTGGAGCCCATCGACTTCGACAAGGAATGGGCCGCTTTCCAGGAAACGCACCCCGGCGGGCAGTTCACCCACCTGCTCTCCAGCTTGCTCTACCCCAAGGTGTTCGAGGAATACTGGGCCCACCGCGAGCTGTACGGCGACGTGAGCCGGGTGCCCACGCCGGTGTTCTTCTACGGCCTGGAGCTGGGCGAGGAAACCATCGTCGAAATTGCCCGCGGCAAGTCGGTGCTCGTGAGCGTGCAGTCCATCGGGCCCGTGAACGAGGAAGGCACGCGCACGCTCTTCTTCGTCCTCAACGGCCAGACCCGCAACCTGGAAGTGCGCGACCGCTCGGTGGCCATCACCAAAATCAGCAACCAGAAGGCCGACAAGGGCAACCCCCACCAGATTGCCGCGCCGCTGCAAGGCATGCTCAGCAAAGTGCTGGTGGAGGCCGGGGCCGCCGTGCCGCGCAACACGCCGCTGTTCGTCATCGAGGCCATGAAGATGGAAACCACCATTACCGCCCCCCACGACCTCACCATCGCCCGCCTGGACTTGCCCGTGGGGGCCCGCGTGCAGGCCGATGACTTGGTGCTGACGACGGAATAGGTTGGGGTAAACGGCTCCCAAACGGCCCCAGTAGGGCCCCAGGCCACTCACCACAAATCGCTTCGCCCATGCGCTACCGTTTGCTACTTCCGCTGCTGGCCGGGCCTGCGCTTGGCTTTGGGCAGTCCACGGGCACGGTGGGCAACAACTACACCGACGTGCTCGACAAGGGCAACAGCATCGTGGCGTTCAGCCCGCCCGACGCCGGCGTGCAGGGCAGCCCGCTGCTGCTGCGCGCCTGGACGCCGGCCGCGGTGCTGCTGCGCGGTAACACTGCGCCGAAGCTGGCGCCGGTGAAGTACGACGTGGTGCACCAGCAGCTGCGGGTGCGCCGGGCGCAGGGCGATTCGGTTGTGGTGCCGCTCGGCCAGGTGCAGGAATTTACGCTCACGCCCGCCGCTGGGCCCCGGCGCTTCGTGCCGCTGGGCGCGCCTGGGGCCCCCACTGGTTTTGCCGAAGTGCTGAGTCCCGGCCCTCACCTGCAACTGCTGAAGCTGTGGGATAAAACGGTGGAGCAGGCCCCGGCTTCCAATTCGAGCTACGCCGCGCCCACCACGACCAGCGCCTACGCCGACCGGCCCAAGTACTACCTCCGGGGCCCCAGTGGCCAACTGACCGAGGTGCGTCCCAAGCGCGCCAGCCTGCAAGCGGCCCTGGCCGCCTACCCCACCGCCCAGCAGGCCCTGAAAGCCCGCAAAGGTAGCCTCAGCACCGAGGCCGAGCTGCGCGACGCCTTGGCCGCACTCGATGCGCTGGTGCCGTAGGGCCCCGGCGCATCGAGTGCGGCTTTAATTTCAAACCAGCATTAACTATGCATAAAATACTTGTTGCCTGCGCGTTGCTAAGTCTCGTGCTGCCCGCCAGGGCCCAAACCAATGCCCAACTCAAGGCGAGCATCTCGGAAGCCACCGTGGCACGGGTGCTGAATGTGCTGGCCGCTGATGACATGCAGGGGCGCGGCACCGGCCAGCCCGGCGGCGACGCCAAGGCCGCGCAGTTTCTGGCCGGCGAGTTTGCCCGCATCGGCTTGCAGCCGTTGCCGGGCCTGGCGGGCTACGAGCAGGCCTTCACCGCCTACCAGACCACGCCCGGCCCGGTAAATGCCATCCTGAACGGCCGGCCGCTGGCCCCGGGCCAGGTGGTGGTGGTGTCGGGGCAGCCCGGCCTGACCTGGCTGAGCGAGGACGCGCAGCCCACCCAAGTGGTGGTGGTGGGGCCGGAAATAGCCGAGCGGCGCAAAATGTACGAGCTGCTCAGCCCCAAGGCCAACACGCTCGTGTTCGTCGATACGGCCCACACCAAGGCCTTTGGCCAGCTGGCTGGCCACGTGGGGGGCGGCCTGATGAGCGCCGAGCGGCCGGGGCCCTACTCGACGGTGTTTGTGCTGGCCACGGCCCCGGCCACGTCCACCTACCGCATCAGCGCCAGCACCGCGGTGCAGCCCGTGGCGCTGCGCAACGTGGTGGGGCTGCTGCCCGGCCGTAACCCCAAGCGGGCCAAGGAGTTCGTGGTCTTTTCGGGCCACTACGACCACCTCGGCATCCTCCAGGCCGTGGCCGGCGACTCCATCGCCAACGGGGCCGACGACGACGCCAGCGGCACCACCGCCGTGGTGGCCCTGGCCGAATACTTCAAGCGGCAGAAAAACAACGCCCGGCCGCTGCTTTTCGTGGCGTTTGCGGCCGAAGAAAAGGGCGGCTTTGGCTCCCAGTATTTCTCGAAGCAGCTCGACCCGCAGCAAGTGGTAGCCATGTTCAACATCGAGATGATTGGCAAAGAAGCCAAGTTTGGGCCCAAAACGGCGTTCATCACCGGCTACGAAAAGTCGGATTTTGGCCCCCTGTTGCAGGAAAACCTGAAGGGTACCGAGTTCCGGTTTGAGCCCGACCCGTACCCCGCGCAAAACCTGTTTTACCGCTCCGATAACGCCACGCTGGCCCGCCTGGGCGTGCCGGCCCACACCATCAGCACCGACCAGATTCCGACCGACAAGCGCTACCACAGTGTGGCCGATGAGGTGAGCAGCCTGAACGTATCGAACATGACGGCCGTGATTTCGGCCATTGCGCGCAGCGCCCGCGGCATCGTGGCGGGCACCCAAACGCCCACCCG
The DNA here is from genome assembly GCF_001816125.1 of Hymenobacter coccineus. Classification (GTDB taxonomy): domain Bacteria; phylum Bacteroidota; class Bacteroidia; order Cytophagales; family Hymenobacteraceae; genus Hymenobacter; species Hymenobacter coccineus. The sequence goes on from NZ_MDZA01000385.1 coordinate 25,552, forward strand.
CGTGGCCCTCGAAAAATAGCCCTGGGGGCCCCAGACGGCGCCGTGGGAACGGGCCGGGAGCCGGTTTGCGTTGCCGTGGTAGCTCTAGGCCCTTCCCACCAAATTATTATCCCCGCGTGATGAAACAGTTGACGACGTTGCTGCTGCCTCTGCTGGCCCTGCCGCTGCTGGGCACCGCTCAAACCGACGACCAGACCCGGTACATGACCAACGTGTTCAACAGCGGCTTCGGGCCCGTGGCGCGCTCGGGCTTCGAGGTGCAGGGCAGCCCGCTGCTGCTAGCGGCCTGGACGCCGGCCGAGCTGCTGCTGCCCGGCAACGCCAAGCCGGTGTCGGCCCGGGTGAAGTACGACGTGGTGCGCCAGGAGCTGCGCGTGCTGCGCCCCGCCGGCGATTCGGTGGCCGTGTCGGCCGCGCAGGTGAAGTCGTTCACGCTGGCCGGCGTGGGGCCCCCCGCCACTTCGTGCCCTTCAGCAGTCCCGGGGCTCCCAACGGCTTCGCCGAAGTGCTGAGCCCCGGCACCAACTTGCAACTGCTGAAATACTGGGATAAAGTGGTGGAGAAATCGGCCGGTGGCGGCTCGGCCTACGCCAGCACCGCCGTGACGAGCACCTACGCCGACCACGCCAAATACTACCTCCTGGCCCCCAACGGCCGCCTGGCCGAGGTGCGCCCCAAGCGCGCCAGCCTAGCCGAGGCCCTGGCCGCCTACCCCGCCGCCCAGCAGGCCCTGAAAGCCCGCAAGGGCAGCATCAACTCCGAAGCTGAGCTGCGCGACGCCGTGGCCGCCCTCGACCCCGTGGTGACGAAGGTGCCGTAGGGCCCCAGCTGCTCCGTATCATGCACGGGCCCCGTCGGTTCATTACCGGCGGGGCCCGTGCGCGTTAGGGCAGGCGATGGGTCGAGCAAAGTTGGCGTGCGCAAAAGCGCGGTTTAATGGTTGCCTGACCAGCTTATGCCCTGAATACCGCAAAGGCGCAGCCACTGGTTTACCCAGCAGCTGCGCCCTTGTGGTCCCGGCGGATGAATCCAGCGGCGCTCGTTTACAGCGCTACAGCATCATCCCGCCCGTTGCTTCGAGGCGCTGGCCGTTGAGCCACCGGGCGGCGTCGGTGCAGAGGAAGGCGACGATTCCGCCGATGTCGTCGGGCTCGGCCACGCGGCCCAGGGCCGTAATCTGGGCCACGTAGGCGCGGATTTCGGGCGTATCCATCATGGCGCCGCCACCGAATACGGCCCCAGGCGCTACCACATTGGCGGCAATGCCTCGGCTGCCTAGCTCCAGGGCCAGGTAGCGCGTGAATACTTCCACCGCGCCTTTCATACTGGCGTAAGCCGAGCTCCCTGCGAAAGCAACGCGCGTGGTACCGGAGGAAATATTAATGATCCGACCGCCGTCGCGTAGCAGCGGCAACGCCTTTTGCGTGAGGAAGTACACGCCCTTGAAATGAATGTTGAGCATCTCGTCAAACTGCGCCTCCGTCGTTTCGGCGATGGGCGTGCTCAGGCTGGTGCCGGCGTTGTTGATGAGAAAGTCGAACCGGTCGGTGCCGAAGGTATTGGTTAGCACCGTGGTGACCTGCGTGAAGAAAGCGTCGAAGGTGCTGAGGTCGGCCGCATCCAGGGGGAGGGCCACGGCGCGGCGGCCCAGGGCCTCAATGGCCGCCACCACGGCAGCAGCTTCGGCCTGCTGGCTGCGGTATGTGAGGATGACGTCGAGGCCTTGCTGGGCCAGTTTTAGGGCCATGTCTTTGCCCAGGCCCCGGCTGCCGCCGGTAACCAGCGCGATTTTGGAAGTACTCATGGGAGTGTGTTTGTGGTGTTGGTTTGAACACGACAAAGGTCCCCTGGGCTGCTGCGGGCGGTGTTGTACCCACCAATCTGCTTTTTGTATAAATCAAACCGGTGCGGCTTCCAGCGTTCGAAATGCGCCGGGGCTTACGGCGGCGTAGCGGCGGAAGAAGTGGGAGAAGTGCGCCACATCAACGAAACCCAGGCTGTCGGCAATTTCCCAAAGCGTCCATTCGGACTGGCTTAGCAACGCCTTGGCCTCCTGCGCCAGCCGCCCGCCGATCAGGTCGGTGGTGGTGCGGCCGGTGCGGTCCTTGAGCACTTTGTTGAGGTGGTTGACGTGCACGGCCAGTTGGTCGGCAAAGTCTTTGGCCGTGCGCAGCGGCACGCGCTGCTGCGCGGTGGTGAGGGGAAATTGCCGCTCCAGCAGTTCCACGAAGCGCGAGGTGAGCCGGGCGGGGGCTGAGTGAGCCGGGTGCAGCGCGGTGGTGGGCTGCCGCTTTTGTCCCAGGTGCAGCAGCTCCAGCACGTAGGCCCGCAGCAGGTCGTACTTGTGAGCGTAGTCGGAGGCCAGTTCCTCGTGCATCTGGGCGAAAATGGCCGTCGCCCGCGCCGTTTCGGCAGGCGTCAGCTGGAACACCGGGTAGCCGGTGGTCTGGAACAGGGGCAGCTCGTCGGGAGCTCCGCCCCCGAGGACGGGCAGCAAAAACTCCGCTGTGAATAGGCAGAACTGTCCGCGCTGCGCCTCGGCGGGCCACCATTGAAAGGGCACCTTTGGGGTCGAAAATACCAGCGCGTCGGGCTCAATGGCAATGGTTTGCCCGGCGTACTCGGTGCGACTGCGGCTGCGCAAAAGGCTGATTTTATAGAACGAGCGGCAGGCGTAGGGCGTAGCGGGCCGCAGCCGGGTAGTCTCCCAGAGGTCGGCTATGTCAAACACGTTAAAGTGGCCCACTTCGCGCTGAATGCCGCCGGGCAGCAGCGTGTTCAAGTCGAGGCTGGTGCAGGGAGCCAGTTCCTGGTAGAGGGCGCTCAGCGCAGTGGTCGTCATAGCAGCCGGTTGCTTGTAAGATTCAAAGCCACCGTAACCCGTCACGGGGTGGAAGGTTTGCCAGCACCGGCGCGGTTGGCTTGAACGAAGCGGGCGAAAAAGACCGCCTGGTATGTCCAGTATTCGCCCCGCAAAGGGCATGGTCCGGGGGACAAACTACAAACGCCCATTTCAACTCCTGGCGCTCACCGGGGCCCTGGCCGCAGCTTAGCCCAGTGGCGCAATGCTCAGTGCAAGTACACCGCCTCCAACCGGGCCAGCGGGGCCTGGTCGGCCCCGAGCAGGCGCAGCGTATCGCCGCTGATTTGGTAGGTGCGGGTTTGCTCCAGCGCCTTCACGAACGCGGTTTCGGTGGGCAGGGCGGGGCAGGCCATGCGGGTGCTTAGCAGGGGCCCAAAGGTGAGCTGGCCGGGCCCCGGCGCGGTGTAGCGGCCCCGGAAGCGGTTGCAGGCCCCGTTGCCTTCGGCCGCGCTATCGGCGCGCAGCAGCAGGTACGGCTCGCCGCCGTCGGTGGGCGGAGCCACGGGCTGGCCGGCCAAGGTGCGCAGCACCCAGCGGGTGTTACGCAAGGCCGCTTCGGGCGCGGTGCGGGCGGGCGGCGCAGCAGGCGGCGCATCGGCTTGCTGAGCCGGGCGGTTCTGGCAGGCCCCCAGCAGCAGGGCGGGGGCGAGGAGAGTCGTCGTTAACCAGAAAGAAGGGCGCATGGCGGAGGTGGAAAGGTGAGTGCCCCGCTTTTACGCAAAACGGCGCTTTGCAACGAATGAATTACGGCCTCCGCGCTACTGACCATCTTGTAGGGCCTGCCTAGCTTTGGCAGCAGTACCCCACAGATTCGGAACAGAAGTGTACTAAAAGTGCGAGATTTAGCACGTAAATAATAATATATAGAGACTTTTAATTTAAGGGTTGGTGAAGCAGATTAAATTGTTGAGGTTGCGGGCTCATTCAATTTTCATGCACCTATATGGTCAAATATTTATTACTGCTGATGGCGGGCTTTATTTTTAATGCCGCGGCGGTTCATGCCCAAATGGGTTTTGGCAAACCCAAAGACGTGGCAGCTGTAAAAAGCCAGCCCCTCGTGGTTATCCTGAAAGACGAGGACCCCGACAAGCTTAAAAAGCTAGCCAAAAAACCTGACGAGCTAGCCGAGTATAAGGCCTACGTAGCCGATTACAACGCCCAGATGCAGGCGCTTGTGCCCAAAATATGGCAGTTTTCGCCAGCGGTAGAATTTAAGCAAGAATCGGAAGTAGCGGCGTTGCGCAAGGCCAAAGGTGGCCAGCGGGGCGTGCTGCAACACCTTGATTTTCAGCTGGGTCATCGACACTCAATGGTTGGCGCAGCGGGTGCCACCGGTGCAGCGGGTAACCCTGCTGCGGCTACGATGAGCAATGCTTACTGGACTTCCGAACACGTGTCGGCGATTGTATTGGAAGTGATGGGCAATGGCAGCCAGAGCCAGGTGTGGCGGGTGCAACTGGCCTCCGGCCCTATTTATTCCAGCGACCTTATTTTCAGCATCCGGACCATTCAGCAGTACGTACAGGCGCGCGCCGCCGGCCGCAGCGGTGGCGACATGCGGGCCGAGCTGGCCCAGAACGGCAAGAAGCTGCGCACCAAAACGCTGTTGTTTGACGAAGACGACATCAAAGGCAAGCTCACGGCCGCTGACATCAAGCAGGCCTACCCATTCCCGTACCAGATTGTGTCCCGGGCCACCATCGAAGCGGCCGTGGTGGGGGCCGACGCCCGCTACGCCTGCGTGCGGGTGATGCCCGTGGCGGAAAACATCATGGCCCAAGTGGCCGTCGACGCTGCTGATGGCACCTTGTTGGGGTTGTCGCTGCCAAACCGGATGCGAATGATGGGCGTGGGCGGTGGCAGCACCATCGGCAAAGGGAACCTCAAGGATTTTGCCCAAGCCGCAGAAGGCAAATAGCCAGTCAAATAGCTAATACTTCCCAGCGGGCGGCTCCGGACTTTGACTTGGAGCCGCCCGCTTTTTTACGCCCGCCGCGCGCTACCGGCCCAGGCGCAGGGCCAGCCCGGCCCCGGCGGTGGCGGTGCCCGCGGCGGGGCCC
>NZ_MDZA01000386.1 GCF_001816125.1 Hymenobacter coccineus
ACCAGGCCGATACCGCCCCGCGTGGCCGAGTACCCCCAACGTGGAGTACCTCACCCAAGCCCCCTGACTGAAGAGAAAGATGCAAAAAGCTGCTGGACAAGCGCTTTCAGCAACCAGGCCGATACCGCCCCGCGTGGCCGAGTACCCCCAACGTGGAGTACCTCACCCAAGCCCCCTGACTGAAGAGAAAGATGCAAAAAGCTGCTGGACA
>NZ_MDZA01000387.1 GCF_001816125.1 Hymenobacter coccineus
CAGCGCTACCGCTACCTCAACGCCCCGCAGCGTGCCCCGACGCGGCCGAACGCCGGCAGTGGCTGGGCAAAACCATGCTGGACACGGCCGGCTTCATGGGCCGCTCGCCCGACAGCGCTACCGCTACCTCAACGCCCCGCAGCGTGCCCCGACGCGGCCGAACGCCGGCAGTGGCTGGGCAAAACCATGCTGGACACGGCCGGCTTCATGG
>NZ_MDZA01000388.1 GCF_001816125.1 Hymenobacter coccineus
ACCGGTCGCACGAGGTGCGACCCCAGGAAGCCCGCCCCACCGGTGATGAGGATGCGTTTTTTTTTTTTTTTTCTTCAGACATTTTCTTTAGCTCTTAGCCTTCGGCCAGAAACCGGTCGCACGAGGTGCGACCCCAGGAAGCCCGCCCCACCGGTGATGAGGATGCGTTTTTTTTTTTTTTTTCTTCAGACATTTTCTTTAGCTCTTAGC
>NZ_MDZA01000389.1 GCF_001816125.1 Hymenobacter coccineus
GCACGGCCCGCCCCTGCTCGAGTAACGCACCGACTCGGCGAAGTGGCGCGTGCGGTACAGGGCATGGGCCAGCATGTAGAGCAGCCGCAGCTGGTAGCCGCGCTGGGCCGGCACGGCCCGCCCCTGCTCGAGTAACGCACCGACTCGGCGAAGTGGCGCGTGCGGTACAGGGCATGGGCCAGCATGTAGAGCAGCCGCAGCTGGTAGCC
>NZ_MDZA01000390.1 GCF_001816125.1 Hymenobacter coccineus
CTGCTCGGCCTCGGTCACCATCACGCCGGCCTCCACGGCGTCGAGGGCGTAGCCGCAGGCACCCAATATTTTCCGGCGCCGCGGTTGGCGTTCAGGCCCACGCAGCAGCTCTGCTCGGCCTCGGTCACCATCACGCCGGCCTCCACGGCGTCGAGGGCGTAGCCGCAGGCACCCAATATTTTCCGGCGCCGCGGTTGGCGTTCAGGCCC
>NZ_MDZA01000391.1 GCF_001816125.1 Hymenobacter coccineus
CACCGAATCGGCGGCGGCACCGGACTGCTGGGCCGCGCCGGGGCCGCCAACAGCCCCAGCAGCCCAGGCAAAGCAAGCGTAATCGTCATCCGTCGTTCGTGCACACGTCCACCGAATCGGCGGCGGCACCGGACTGCTGGGCCGCGCCGGGGCCGCCAACAGCCCCAGCAGCCCAGGCAAAGCAAGCGTAATCGTCATCCGTCGTTCG
>NZ_MDZA01000392.1 GCF_001816125.1 Hymenobacter coccineus
CGTAGGGCCGCGGCGTAGTCGGCCACCCGGATGGGGCGGGGCCACGTTCAACAGCACGTCGGAGCGAAACCGCGTGGGGTCGGAAGTAGTTGATGCCCACCGGCAGCACGTAGGGCCGCGGCGTAGTCGGCCACCCGGATGGGGCGGGGCCACGTTCAACAGCACGTCGGAGCGAAACCGCGTGGGGTCGGAAGTAGTTGATGCCCA
>NZ_MDZA01000393.1 GCF_001816125.1 Hymenobacter coccineus
CGCCCCTGGAAGTGCCCGTTCGTGAAGGGCGGGTTCCAGTTCACCAGCGGCGTCATCGAGTCGGAAGAGTTGTGGCTCAAGCTCAGCGAGTTGTTCTTCCCGGTGTATCGCCCCTGGAAGTGCCCGTTCGTGAAGGGCGGGTTCCAGTTCACCAGCGGCGTCATCGAGTCGGAAGAGTTGTGGCTCAAGCTCAGCGAGTTGTTCTTC
>NZ_MDZA01000394.1 GCF_001816125.1 Hymenobacter coccineus
CGACCCGAGCCTGGCCCCCGGGCGGGCACGGCGCTGGCCCTGGAGGCACGACTGCGGCGCGCCGGGGCCCAGCGGCCGCTACCAGGTGCCTGCTGCGCACCCAGCAGCGACCCGAGCCTGGCCCCCGGGCGGGCACGGCGCTGGCCCTGGAGGCACGACTGCGGCGCGCCGGGGCCCAGCGGCCGCTACCAGGTGCCTGCTGCGCA
>NZ_MDZA01000395.1 GCF_001816125.1 Hymenobacter coccineus
ACGAGGCGCTCCACTTCCAGGCGCTGGGTGGGGTGAGGAGTTCAGCAGCGGGCGTCGCGGGGTTTCGCTGGGGCCCCCGGCGGCCAGCACCAGGGCTTCTGGCTCACGAGGCGCTCCACTTCCAGGCGCTGGGTGGGGTGAGGAGTTCAGCAGCGGGCGTCGCGGGGTTTCGCTGGGGCCCCCGGCGGCCAGCACCAGGGCTTC
>NZ_MDZA01000396.1 GCF_001816125.1 Hymenobacter coccineus
CCCGCCCGGCCCGCGCCGGCCCTGATTTCTACGCCGCCCAGCAAGCCGCCGGGGGCCCCGCCGACGAGGCGTAGCCGGCCCCACCGGGCTGACTGGGGCCCCGCAAAATGAAATGCGGCACATTGCCGATTGCGGGCGAATTTTGCAGCTCCGATTCTACGCTGCCCGGTTCCTATGCTCGTTATCCGCGACCCCGCTGATTTTCCCCGCCTCACCAACGCTGTCGTCACCAGCGGCACCTTCGACGGGGTGCACCGCGGGCACCAGCGCATTTTGGCGCGGCTGCGCGAGGCGGCCGATGCGGCGGGAGGGCCGGCGGTGGTAATTACCTACTGGCCGCACCCGCGCCTGGTGCTGGGGCCCCCACCCTCGCACCCCGAGCTGCTGGAGTTACAGTTGCTCAACACCTTAGAGGAGCGCATTGCCCGGCTGGCAGCTTTCGGCGTTGACTACCTGCTGATTGTGCCCTTCACCCGCGAGTTCGCGCAGTGGACGTCGGAAGAGTACATCCAGAACCTGCTAATAGACACCGTAGGGGCCCGGCACCTGGTGATTGGCTACGACCACCGCTTCGGCAAAAACCGCGAAGGTGGCTTCGACTACCTCAGCCAGCACGCGGCTCGCTACGGCTTCGACGTGGAGGAAATCCCGCGGGCCGACATTGATGCCGTGGGCGTGAGCAGCACCCGCATCCGGGCGGCGCTGCGCGGGCACGACGTGGCCACCGCCACCCGCTACCTGGGCTACGAGTACCCCGTGACCGGCCGCGTGGTGACGGGCCAGCAGCTGGGCCGCACCATTGGCTACCCCACGGCCAACCTGCACGTTGAGGAGCCGCTAAAGCTGGTGCCGGCCCAGGGCATCTATGCCGTCTGGGCCACCACGGCGGCCGGCACCCGGCACCGGGGCATGCTCAGCATCGGGGTGCGGCCCACCATCGGGGCGGGGCTGGCCCAAACCATCGAGGTGAATTTGCTCGATTTCAGCGGCGACCTGTACGGGCAATTACTGACCCTGGAATTCGTTGCCTGGCTGCGCGGCGAGGAAAAATACAACGGCCTTGACGCCCTCAAAGCCCAGCTCGCGCTGGATGCCGAGGCCACCCGGGCGGCCCTGGCATAGTCGTTGTTTTGTTGCTTTACCCGAATATAAATCGTCGTGCTGAGCGCAACGCAGCGCTCAGCACGACGGCCTGAACAGCTCCCTTATTTCGCCTTTGGCTACCAGTCAAGCTAAAAGTCAACAGCCAACTACTTACCACTTATTCTTTTGACGATGAATATTTTGCGGTTATTCTTAATGAGCTGCTTGTGCCTGGGGGCCCTGGGCGCGGCCCAAGCCCAGGGCAAGCTCAGCGGCGTGGTGCAGGACTCGGTGACGCACGAGCCGCTGGCGTTTTCGAGCGTGTTTCTGGCCAATACCACGCTGGGCGTCACCACTAATGAGGCGGGTAAGTTCGAGTTTGCCAAGGTTCCGGCGGGCACCTATAGCGTGGTGGGCTCGTATGTGGGCTACCGCTTGGCCAAGCAGGTGGTTACCATCACCAGCGCCCCGCAGCAGCTAACGCTGGCGCTGGCCCCCACCGGCAACCAGCTGGCCGAGGTGGTGGTGGAATCGACGCCCAATGACCCCAAGGAGTACCAGAAATTCACGGATCAGTTCCTGGGCCGCACCGCGTTTTCGGACCAGTCGCACATTGTGAATCCCAAGGACATCATTGTGAGCTACGACGACTCGACGAAGGACCTAACGGCCCGCTCGCGCAAGTTTGTGCAGATTGACAACGACGCCCTGGGCTACCACGTGAAGTATTACGGCATGCGCTTCAGCAGCAACGATGAAGACGGTTCGCTGAGCTTTTACGGCGAGCCGGTGTTTGAGGAAATGACCCCGCGCGACGAGCGCCAGCAGCGCCAGTGGGCCGCCAACCGCGCCGCGGCCTACAACGGCTCGTTCAACCACTTCTTGAAAAGCGTGTATGACAACCGCGTGGCAGCCGAGGGCTTCCTCACCCAGCAGGTGCGCGTGGTGGTAAACAACCGCTTCGACCTGACCGACAGCCTACGCCGCACGATGCTTACCCAGCGCCCCAACGGCCCGTTCAGCAAGGCCGAGCAGGACTCGCTCCGGAAGTGGAGCCGGGCGCAGCCCGTCACGGCCACGGTGTACCCCGAGGCGCGGCCCATCGACAGCATCCGCCAGGTATCGGCCGACGGCCGGCACGTGTACCTGCGCTTCACGGGCGAGTTGCAAGTGGCCCACTTCGGCGAGGCCCCCGACCCCAAGTACGGCCGGCCGATGTCGCCGCTGGGGGCCATAAGCAAGTCCTATTCTCCCCTGCGGCAGGTGTCGCGGCTGCGGCTGCAAGGGCAGGAGGCCGAAATTCAGGCCAACGGCTCGCTGGTGAACCCGTTCGACGTATCGGCCGGCGAGTACTGGGCTTTCGAGAAAATTGGTGAATTTTTACCGCTCAACTACGTACCGCCCGTGGTGCCGGCACCGGCACCGGCCCCCGCTCGTGCCGCCGCACCCGCTCGTGCCGCCACGCCCACTCGTTCTACTCCTCCCACCCGCGCTTCCGCTTCCGCCCGCCCATGATTAACAAAGTAGTTAAGGGGCCCCAGGCCGCCCTCCAGGGCCTGGCCGACGGCATGACCCTGATGCTGGGCGGCTTCGGCCTGTGCGGCATCCCCGAGAATTCCATCCAGGAAATTTTACGCCTGGGCGTGAAGGACTTGACCTGCATCAGTAACAACGCGGGCGTGGACGACTTTGGCATCGGGCGGCTGCTGCAAACCCGGCAGGTGCGCAAGATGATTGCCAGCTACGTGGGCGAAAACGCCGAGTTTGAGCGCCAGCTACTGAGCGGCGAGCTGGCCGTGGACCTGGTGCCGCAGGGCACGCTGGCCGAGCGCATCCGGGCCGGCGGGGCGGGCATCCCGGCCTTCTACACGCCGGCCGGCTACGGCACGGAGGTGGGCGAGGGCAAGGAGAGCCGCGAATTCGGCACCAAAATGTACCTGCTCGAAACCGGCCTGACGGCCGATTTCGCCTTCGTAAAAGCCTGGCGCGGCGACACCGCTGGCAACCTCATCTACAAAGGCACGGCCCGCAACTTCAACCCGATGATGGCCACGGCCGGCAAAATCACGGTGGCCGAAGTGGAAGAGCTGGTGCCCGCCGGGGCCCTCGACCCCAACCAAATCCACACGCCGGGCATCTTCGTGCAGCGCATTTTCCAGGGCCAGCACTACGAAAAGCGCATCGAGCAGCGCACCGTACGCGCCGCGGGGTAAGGCAGGCGGCGGGCTGGTTTAGCAAGCAGTTTTGAAAGCAATAAGGCCGTCATGCTTCGACTTCACTTCGTTCCGCTCAGCATGACGGCTTTACTGCTTCTTTAATAAATTCATAACGAGCCCATTCCCTCCCCCGCCACTATGAAAAAACTGCTTCTCCCGTTGCTGCTGGCTCTGGGCAGCCTGGGGGCTCTGGCCCAACCCGGGCGCACGCCCGCCCTGCAAGCCGCCACGCCCCAAAGCGTGGGCATGAGCGACGCGGGCTTGCAGCGCATCGACCAGCTGCTGCGCGAATACACGGCCACGGGGCGCGAGCCGGGGGCCATCGGCTTCATTGCCCGCGACGGCAAAATCGTTTACCGCCAAGCGTTTGGCCTGAGCGACGTGGCCGCCCGCACGCCGCTCTCTTCCGAAGCCATTGTGCGCATCGCCTCCCAAACCAAGGCCATTACCAGCGTGGGGGCCATGCTGCTCTTCGACCAGGGCCGCTTCAAGCTCGACGACCCCATTTCGAAGTACCTGCCGGCCTTTGCCCACCCTAAGGTACTAGCCACTTTCAACGAAAAGGACTCGACCTACACCACCGTGCCGGCGCGGGCCGAAATCACCATTCGCCAGCTTTTCACGCACACTTCGGGCATCGGCTATCCGGTCATCGGCAGCAAAGAGGCGCGGGCCATTTATGCCAAGGCACACATTCCCAGCGGGGTGGGCACGCCCACCGGCACCCTAGCCGCGGCCATCGACGCGTTGGGGCCCCTGCCGCTGATGCACGAGCCGGGCGAAAAATTCACCTACGGCCTGAGCATCGACGTGCTGGGCCGGCTCATCGAAGTGCTTTCGGGCCAGCCGCTGGACCAGTACCTGCGGGCCCGCATTTTTGAGCCGCTAGGCATGCGCGATACGTATTTCTACCTGCCCGCCGCGCTCCAGCCGCGCCTGGTGGGCCTCTACACCGAGGACGCGGCCAAGAATACGGTGCCGCTGGTGCAGCTGGGGGGCCTGCGGGCCGACTACCCCAAGGTGCCGGGCACTTACTTTTCGGGCGGCGGGGGCCTGTCGAGCACCATCGACGACTACGCCATCTTCCTGCAAATGCTGCTAAACGGCGGCGAGTACCGCGGCCGCCGCTTCCTCAAGCCCGAAACCGTGGCCCTGATGACCCAGAACCAGATGGGCGCCGTGAGCCAGGGCGGCAACAAATTCGGCCTGGGCTTCAGCATCGTCACGGCCGCCGGCGCGGCTCAGAGCGGCCTCACCGAGGGCTCCTACGAGTGGGGCGGCATCTTCGGCACCACGTACTGGGTCGACCCGAAGGAGAAAATCATCGCCCTGCTCTACACCCAAAAGTGGCCCAACACCACGGCCGCCGACTTCTCGGCCAAGTTCAAGCGGCTGGTGTACGAGGCCATTCTCAGGCGCCACGCGCCGCAGTAGGGCCCCCGGGCCGGGGCGGGCTGCCGGCTTTTCCGCCGGCTGCCCGCTAATCGTTGCGCCGTTAGGGCCCCCAGCAGTAGTCGGCTTGGTTAGCAATTCAACGATTACCGGGCAGCCGGCGAAAAGCCGGCAGCCCGGACCCGGCCGCAGCCTCTTTCCCGCGTAACTAATCTATGATTTACTGGCGCTAAAAAGATGCGGCGCGGCGCATAACGTTCATTATCAATTATCTAACAAACTACTCCAATGGCCCTCGACAAACACGGCATTGCCCGGCGCATTGCGCAGGAAGTACAGGACGGCTCCTACGTCAACCTCGGCATCGGCATTCCGACGCTGGTGGCCAACTACATCCCGGCCGGCATCAGCGTCGAGCTGCAATCCGAGAACGGGCTGCTCGGCATGGGGCCCTTCCCCGCCGAGGCCGACGTGGACCCCGACCTCATCAACGCCGGCAAGCAGACGGTGACCACGCTGCCGGGCTCGTCCATTTTCAGCTCCGCCGACTCGTTTGGCATGATCCGCGGCGAGCACGTGGACCTGACCATCTTGGGGGCAATGGAGGTGAGCGAGCAGGGCGACATTGCCAATTGGAAGATTCCGGGCAAGATGGTGAAGGGCATGGGCGGCGCCATGGACCTGGTGGCCTCGGCCAAAAACATCATCGTGGCCATGCAGCACGTGGCCCGCGACGGCTCCAGCAAGCTGCTGCCGGCCTGCACCTTGCCCCTCACCGGCCTGCGCTGCGTGAAAAAGATCGTAACCGAGCTGGCCGTGCTCGACGTGACGCCCGACGGCTTCGTGCTGCGCGAGCGGGCCCCCGGCGTGAGCGTGGCCGAGATTCGGGCGGCCACCGCGGGCAAGCTGGTGGTGCACGGCCCCGACGCGGACGTGCCGGAAATGGTATTATCCTAACGGTTGGGGCCCCGGGGCTCCAGCCCTGCTTATCAGCTACTCCGCCGCAGGCCCCAACGGGCCGTGCCCAATCGTTGTGCTTACCGATTGCAGCAATAATTAGAAATATACTATCTACCTTGTTTATATACTTTCCTTAAACCCCCGCTTTTTCCGAACTGGCCGGGGCCCCGCGGGGAACGCAAGTGCCAATTCTGAGCGAAATTTGTGCCCAAAACAGGGAATTATTATTTTATCAACACTTACGGGAGGCCGGTGGCCTGCCTTTATTCAATTGATTACGAATTATTTATACCTTAAGAAAGCGGTAGCCGCGGCGGCACTTATGGCCCTTGCTGGCAGCGCTTATGCACAAGCGCCCACCGCCCAGTCCGACAGCATTACGGTGGCCATCGAGCCCACTTATAACGACGTGACGGGCTTCCACCGCTGGCTGCTGGGCGAGAGCTACCGGCGGCAGTGGGCGGCCCCGGTGAAGATGCGGGTGTTCCATTTGACCACCGAAAAGGGCGGGCTGAAGATTCTGGAGCGCGGCGGCGGCCTGCAAACCAAGTCGCTGCGCTTGCAGGACGCCACCGGGCAGCAGTGGGTGGTGCGCACCCTCCAGAAGTACCCCGAGCGGGGCCTGCCGCCTGCGCTGCGGCCCACCATCGCCAAGGATATTTTGCAGGACCAGGTATCGGCCTCGCACCCCTACGCGGCCGTGGTGGTGCCGCCGCTGGCCGCCGCCCTGGGCATTCCGCACGCCAATCCGGAGGTGGTGTACGTGCCCGACGACCCCGCCCTGGGGCCCTACCGCGCCGATTTTGCCAACCAGGTATTTCTGTTTGAAGAGCGCGAGCCACTCGACGCCGACAAGACGGACAACACCGTGAAGGCCCAGGGCCGCCTGCAAAAAGACAACGACAACCGCGTGGACCAGGCCACCGTGCTCCGGGCCCGCTTGCTCGACATGCTGCTCGGCGACTACGACCGCCACGAGGACCAGTGGCGCTGGGAGCGCCGCCCCACCCCCAAGGGCAGCGTGTACGAGCCCGTGCCCCGCGACCGCGACCACGTGTTTTACAAGCCCACCGGCCTGCTGCCCGCCACGCTTTCGCTGCACCTGCTGAAGGCCAACGTGCAGGGCTACAACAGCCACATTCGCTCCATCAACCGCTGGAATGACAAGGCGCGCGACTTTGACCGCTACTTCCTGAACGGGCTGAGCGAGGCCGACTGGCGCACGGAGGTGGCCTACGTGCAACAGCACCTGCCCGACAGCCTACTGGCGCACGCCGTGCAGCGGCTGCCCCCCAACATCTACCAGCTGGGGGGCCCCCTGCTGGTGCGCAACCTGGTGGGGCGCCGCAACAACCTCATGGAGCAGGCCCTGAAGTACTACCGCTTCCTGGCCCGCACGGTGTCTATCCCGGCCTCCGACAAGCGCGAGCGCCTGGAGGTGGCCCACGGGGCCGGCGGCCGGCTGCGCGTGACGAGCACCAAAATAAAGCAGGACGGCACCGCCGGGGCCCTGCTCTACGACCGCACCTTCGACCCCGCCGTGACCCACGAGCTGCGCCTGTACGGCCAGGGCGGGGCCGATGCCTTCGCCGTGACGGGCACGGCGCACTCCCCCATCCGGGTGCGCCTGATCGGGGGCGCGGGCGACGACACGTTTGCCGTGGACGAGGGCTTGCACCAGCGCCGCAAACTGCTGGTTTACGACCGCTCCGACGAGCCCAACACGCTGCCAGCGGCCGGCGCGCCCGCATTCATACCGCCGCCGATTCGGCGGTGAACCAGTTCGAGCCCACGGGCTTCAAGTACGATTTCTTGCAGCCGCTGTTTTTGGCTGGCTACAGCAAAGACTACGGGGTGCAGCTGATTGGCAACTTCATCTACCAGAAGCAGGGCTTCCGCCGGGCCCCGTACGCCTCGCGGCAAAACCTGCTGGTGAACTACGGCTTTGGCAACAGCTCGCTGCTGCTGAGCTACGGCGGCGAGTTCAAGCGGGCCGTGGGGCGGCACGACCTGCTGGTGAACGTGGTGTCGAAGGGGCCCAACTACACCAGCAACTTCTTCGGAGTCGGCAACGAAACCACGTTCATCAACGAGGGCAACCGCCGCATTCGCTACTACCGCAGCGTGTACAACCTGGTGACGGCCGACGTGCGCCTGAGCCAGGCCTACGGGCACTGGCAGGTGAGCGCGGGCGTGCTTGGCCAGTACTATTCGAGCAGCCGCGAGAAAAACGGGACCCGGTTTTTGAGCCAATACGACGCCCTGCACCCCGACGAGAAAGTATTCGCGCCCCAGCTCTACGCGGGCCTCGACGCCACCGTCACGTTCGACACCCGCGACAAAAGCCTGGTGGCCCGCCGGGGCGTGTACTGGGCCACCACCTTGAGCGGGCTGCGCCGGCTCGACACGGACGAGCACACCCTGGGGCAGGCCATTACCGAGTTCAGCTTCTACGCCAGCCCCGCGCGCGACTCCAGCCTCGTCATCGCCAGCCGCATCGGGGCGGGCACCACGCTGGGCAAGGCCACCTACTTCCAGCAGCTCAAGCTGGGGGGCCCCCAGAGCCTGCGCGGCTTCTACCTGTGGCGCTTCACCGGCAACAGCATGGTGTACAACAACCTGGAACTGCGCCTGAAGCTGCTCGACTTCACTTCCTACCTGCTGCCCGGCACCCTGGGCCTGGTCGCGTTCAACGACGTGGGCCGGGTGTGGTCGCCGGGCGAAGCATCGTCCAAATGGCACGACGGCTACGGCGGTGGCCTTTATTTTTTGCCGGCGCAGTTGCTGCTGGTGCAGGCCGTCGTCGGCTTTTCCAACGAAGGCACCTACCCCTACATCTCCGCCGGATTCCGGTTTTAGCGCCGCGGGCCAGGCCGGCTGGGGCCCTGGGTGCCCAGGCGCACCCATTTTTTTTTGACAGGGTTAAAACATATCTTTTCTTCATTCGTCACCGACCTTTGCCGGCCCTATGGGCGGGTAGCTGGTGCGGCCTGCCCGGGCCATAACTTTCTGCCCGCTCCTTGTTATACCTTTCCCGTGCGAATGAAGGGCCCCTGAATTCCTTCTTGATTAGCTGCACTTCGCCGGGCCCCGCAGCCGCGCTTCCCCCCCACCACCACCGCATACCTTTTTCCAATGACTAACCAACAAGGGCCACTTGCCCCCGCCGAAGGCAAACTAGGCATCCTGCTTCCCGGCATGGGCGCCGTGGCCACTACCCTCATTGCCGGCGTGCTGGCCGCCCGCAAAGGCACTGCGCAGCCCATCGGCTCGCTCACCCAAATGGGCAAGCTCCGCACGTCGACCGGCAACCCCCTGATCAAGGATTACGCGCCCCTCACCCCCCTCGACGACATTGAGTTTGGCGGCTGGGACGTGTACGAGGACAACGTGTACGAGGCGGCCCTGCACGCCGGGGTGTTGGATTACAAGACCTTGAAGGGCGTGCGGGCCGAAATGGAGGCCATCGTGCCAATGAAGGCAGCCTTCGACCTGCACTACGTGAAGAACCTTGATGGCACGCACATCAAAACCTACACCACCAAAGAAGACCTGGCCCAGCAGGTGATTGATGACATCCGCAACTTCAAGGCCGAGCGCGGGTGCAGCCGCCTGGTGATGGTGTGGTGCGGCTCGACGGAGATTTACCACGAGCCCACCGAAACGCACCGCACCCTAGCTGCTTTTGAGGAAGGCTTACGCAACAACGCTTCCAACATTGCCCCGAGCATGATTTACGCCTACGCCGCCCTCAAGGAAGGCGTACCGTTCGTGAACGGGGCCCCCAACCTGACTGTGGACGTGCCCGCCCTGCTGGAGCTGGCCGCCACCACCCAGACGCCCGTGGCCGGCAAGGACTTCAAAACGGGGCAAACCCTGATGAAGACCATCGTGGCCCCCGGCCTCAGCGCCCGCTCGCTGGGCGTGCGGGGCTGGTTCTCGACCAACATCCTCGGCAACCGCGACGGCCTGGTGCTCGACGACCCGGACAACTTCCGCACCAAGGAAGTATCGAAGCTGAGCGTGCTTGACAGCGTGTTCCACCCCGAGGAAAACCCGGAGCTGTACGGCAACATGTACCACAAGGTGCGCATCAACTACTACCCGCCCGCCGGCGACAACAAGGAGAGCTGGGACAACATCGACATTTTTGGGTGGATGGGCTACCCGATGCAGATCAAAATCAACTTCCTCTGCCGCGACTCCATCCTGGCCGCGCCGCTGGTGCTCGACCTGGCCCTGTTCATGGACCTGGCCAAGCGCGCCGGCTGGTCGGGCATCCAGGAGTGGCTATCGTTCTACCTGAAGTCGCCGCAAGCTGAGCCCAACGTCCGGCCCGAGCACGACATCTTCAAGCAGCTCGTGACGCTGCACAACACCCTGCGCCTGCTCATGGGCGAAGAGCCCGTGGCCGCCGCCAGCCAGGAAGTCTATCAGGACGGGCCCCAGGCTTAGTCGCTGGTTGCCAGCTGTCAGGCTTCCATATTAGAAGAAGGCAATACGTCATGCAGGGCGCAGAAAAGATGCTTCGCTGCGCCCTGCATGACGTTCTTTTCATACTTTTTTTGTCCGAGAAAACTGCTGTAACCAACTAATCAGCAGATCTTTTACCTTCGAGTAATTACGTGTTTAAGCTAATTGCCTCCGTCCTGGGCATCGGGTACGTGAAGGGTGGAGGCACGGTGGCCGCCGCCGCCACCTGCCTCGTGCTGTACCTGGCCCGGGCCGGGGGCCCCACGGTGCGGCTCGGGCCGGCGGTTCTGCTCACGGTGGGCCTGCTGGCCGGGGGCACGCTGGTTGCCCAGCGCGTCGAAGCCGAGTGGGGCAAAGACAGCTCCCGCGTCGTCATCGACGAGGTGGCGGGCATGTGGGTGGGCATGTTGCTGGTACCCATCACGGGGCCCCGGCTGCTGCTGGGGTTGGTGCTGTTTCGGTTTTTTGATATCGTTAAGCCGTTATTTATCAGAAAGATGGAGGCGCTTCCAGGCGGGGTGGGCGTGATGATGGACGATGTGCTGGCGGGCATTTACACCAGCCTGCTGCTGCAAACCGCCGTGCAATTCGGCTACGTATAGAAGCCGTGCGCTACTCAAAAATCCTCAAGGCACAGGCGGCCTCGGCGGTCAGCACGGCCGTCGATTTTTTGGTCACCATTGGCTGCGTCGAAGGGTTGCACACCTGGTATTTGCTGGGTACCGTGCTGGGCAACGCGGCCGGGGGCGCCACCAATTTTTACCTGGGCCGGCACTTCGTTTTTAGGGCCCCCGAGCAGGGCGCGCCGGCGCAGGGCGTGCGGTACTTTGTGGTGTGGCTGGGTAGTATGCTGTTGAACGCCGCTGGGGTTTATCTGTTTACCCAGCTATTGCACCTAAATTATGTGTACAGCAAAGTGTTGGTTTCCCTGCTCGTGGGCGTGGGCTTCAACTACTTTTTGCAGCTGCACTTCGTCTTTAAGAAACCATGAAACGTTCGCCTAGCCAGCTTTGCGGCCTTGCCGTGCCTTATTGGCTGCTGGTACTACTACTGCTGGGGGCCCCAGCTGGGGCGCGGGCCCAGACCGTGCTGCGGGGCGTGGTGACCGACGCCAAAACCAAGGAGAAGCTCCCCTTCGTCAGCGTGTCGGTGCCGCAGGCTGCCATCGGCACCACCACCGGCGAGGACGGGCGCTTCGTGCTGCAAGTGCCGGCCCAGTACACGTCGATAGCCTTCACGTACCTGGGCTATCGCACGGTGGTCAAGACCTTCGTGGCCGGCCAGGCGCAGGACCTCAACGTGCAGCTGGCCCCCAACGCGGCGCTGCTGGGCGAGGTGGTGGTGACGGGCTCGAAGGGGCCCCGCTACAAGAACAAGGACAACCCGGCCGTGGCGCTCATCCGCCAGGTCATCGAGCACAAGGAGCAAAACCGCCCCGAAAGCTACAATTACGTCGAGTACGAGAAATACGAGAAGATGACCTTCTCGTTCAGCAACTTATCTGATAAATTCAAGGACCGCAAGGTTTTCCGCAACTACCAGTTCTTGTTCAAAAAGCAAGATTCGCTGGCGGCGGGTGGGGTCAACATCCTGCCCATCTACATCGAGGAAAAACTCGCCCGGGAATACTACCGCAAAGACCCCGAGGCGCGGAAGACCATCGAGCTGGGCAACAAGCAGGTGGAGTTTGACAAGCATTTTATTGACAATGAGGGCCTCAGCACTTATTTCAATCGGATGTACCAGGACATCGACATCTACGCCAACAACGTGGCGCTCCTGGGCAACCAGCTCCTAAGCCCCATCGCCAACAACGCGCCCACGTTCTACCAGTTCTACATTTCCGACACGCTGCGGCAGCACGTGCCGCAGCTGGTGGAGCTGAGCTTTTTCCCGCGCAACAAGGGCGACATGCTTTTTGCCGGCAAGCTGTACGTGACGCTCGACGGCAACTACGCCGTGCAGCAGGCCAACCTGTCGGTGGACAAGCGCATCAACCTGAACTTCGTCAAGAGCCTGAACGCCAACCTTCAATTTGCCGAAAATCCCGACAAGCGCTACCACCTGAGCAAGAGCTTCTTGGGCATTGATTTCGGCCTGTCGGACAAAGGCTCCGGCTTTTACGGCGAGCGCACCGTCTCGTTTGATAAGTACCGGGTGGACCAGCCGGGGCCCGCGGGCGTGTACGAGGGCCCCGCGCGCGTGCCCGTGGACAGCCTCGCTCAGCGCGCCCCCAACTTCTGGCAGCTGAACCGGCCCGACAGCCTCACGCAGAACGAGCGCGCCATCTACCGCAACGTCGATACCCTCCAGACCATCAAGTCGTTCCAGCGTACCCTCACGCTGTTCACGTTCCTGCTATCGGGCTACAAGTCGTTCGGGCCGTTCGAGGTGGGGCCCTCCAATACGTTTTACAGCTTCAACCCCGTGGAAGGCTTCCGGCTGCGCGTGGGCGGCCGCACCACCCCCGAACTGAGCAAGCGCATCTACTTCGAAACGTACTCGGCCTACGGCTTCAAGGACGAGAAGTGGAAGTATTTCCTCAGCTCCACTTACGCCCTGAACGGCAAGTCCATCTACACGTTTCCGCAGAACTTCATCCGGGCCAGCTTCCAGCGCGACACCCGCATTCCGGGGCAGGAGCTGGAATTTGTGCAGGAAGACAACTTCCTGCTCTCCTTCAAGCGCGGCATCAACGACCGGTACCTCTACAATGACGTGTACCGGCTCGATTACATCCACGAGTTCAGCAACCACTTTTCCTACGCCTTGGGGTTTAGGAAGTTGCAGCAGTCGCCAGCCGGCGGCCTCTACTTTCGCAACGTTGTGGGCGACCGGCCCAATTTTGTTACTACTTTGTCCACCAGCGAGTTGTCGGTGCTGCTGCGCTGGGCCCCCAAGGAAAAGTTTTACCAGGGCAAGCTCTACCGCTCGCCCATCATCGGGCCCTACCCCATCTTCACGGTGCGGCTGGGCACGGGCATCAAGGGCTTTTTGGGGGGCGAGTACAACTACCGGAACCTGGCCGCCAACGCCACCAAGCGCTTCTACTTCTCGCAGCTGGGCCACGCCGACGTGACGCTGGAGGGCGGCTACGTGGCGGGGCAGGTGCCGTTTCCGCTGCTTGATGTGCACCGGGCCAACCAGACGTACTCGTATCAACTGAATTCGTATAATTTGATGAATTTTCTGGAATTTTCCAGTGACCACTACGCCAGCTTGTTCATCGACCAAAATTTTAACGGGTTCTTTTTCAATAAATTACCGTTAATAAAAGCCCTCAAGCTGCGCGAAACCGCCTCGCTGAAGCTGCTCTACGGCGGCATCCGCGCGGAGAATGACCCGGTGCTGCACCCCGAACTCTACCAGTTTTTGCGCGACGCACAGGGCCAGCCCACCGCCTTCGCCCTCGGCCGGATGCCCTACGCGGAGGCCAGCGTGGGCATCGCCAACATTTTTAAGCTGATCCGCCTCGACATCGTGAAACGCCTCACCTACCTCAACAACCCGAACGTATCGGAGTGGGGCCTGCGGGGCCGCTTCAAGGTCGACTTCTAACACCCCTAACGCATGACTTTCGACGCCCTCCGCACTGCCCTGCAAGCCGGAATTTACACCGTCATCAACCCGTTTGTTCGCCTACTCATCAAAATCGGCTTCACCCCCAACGGCGTGACGCTCACGGGCTTGGTGCTGAACATAGGCGTGGCCGTGCTGTTCATCGTCGGCGGCGAGGAGGGCAACCGGGGCGACCTGCGCTACGTGGGCTGGGGCGGGGCCCTGATTCTGTTCGCCGGGCTGTTCGACATGCTCGACGGGCAGGTGGCGCGGCTGGGCAACATGAAAAGCGACTACGGCGCCATGTTCGACTCGGTGCTGGACCGCTACAGCGAGCTGTTCACCTTCATGGGCCTCTGCTACTACCTGGTGGCGCACCACTACCTGCTAAGTTCGCTCTTCACGTTCATCGCCCTCATTGGCTCGATGATGGTGAGCTACACGCGCGCCCGCGCCGAGGGCCTGGGCGTGGAGTGCAAGGGCGGCCTGATGCAGCGGCCCGAGCGGGTGGTGCTCATGGGCGTCAGCGCGCTGGCTTGCGGCGTGGCCTCGGCGTTTTTGGGCGGCGACTACAAGCTGTTCGTGCCCGGCGTGCCGTTCCACGTCTTCGAAACCATGTCCATCCTCACCTTCCCGCTCGCGGTGCTGGCGGTGCTGTCCAACATCACCGCCGTGTCGCGGCTGCTGCAAGCCAAGCGCGCCTTTGCGCTGCGGGCCGCCCCGGCGGGGTCCCCACCCGCGCCGGCCCAGAAGGTGGCCGCGCCGGCCGCGGCCGCGGTATTGGCCGCGGCGCTGCTCCTCGGCAACCCGTCGCTGGCGGGGGCCCCAGAGCCACGCCTCGTGTTTCCGACGCCCAGCGGCGTGGCCAACCAGCTGTTCTACTTGCAGCGCGAGCCCAACACCAACACCGTCATTTACCAGCTGAACGTGAACAGTGCGGGCCAGCTCGACGCGGATGAGCCCATCAACGTGTTCTGGATTCGCTACCCCGAGGGCGGCCAGCGCAAAGCCCTGAGCTTCATCCAGCGCAAATTTGCCTACGGCCTCAGCGCTAAGCTGGTGGGCCCCAACAAGTACAAACTAAATTTTGCGGCCTACGACAAGGTGCCATTCTACCTGATGAAGTCCGGCGCGGACAATGCTTACCACGTGTTTACGGTGGTGGCCAACCAGCAAATTTCCCTCACGCGCGTGTACCTGCACATCGAGGGCGGCACATTCTGGGTGCCCAACGTCAAATACATCGAGTTCAAGGGCTGGAACGCGGCCACCCACGAGCCCACCGTGGCCCGGGTGGACGTGTAGCGCGAAGGTTGGCGCACTGTAGCGCGAACTTTGTAGTTCGCGGCTCTCGCTTCGTCCTGCCGATAATCGGGTAGCGACCGGGCAGCGACGCGAACTACAAAGTTCGCGCTACCACCAAACCGGCTCGAATGCCAGTCAGATAGTCGCTCTAGTTGAGTGTTAAAATCCTGTGTATCCGAATTTTAGCACTTAACTTCCCTCAGCAGCGTATACCGCCGCCAAAACTGCTTCCCCCCGCCTGGGGGCCCTATTTTCCCTTATGCTCCAATCTTCACCGAGGCCGGCGCGCCGCCCCGGGGCCCTGCTCGTGCCAGCGCTGTCGCTGGCCTACTTGCTGCTTTCCTACGTTTTGATTGGCTTCCGGCCCGAGCAGCTGGTGCTGGTGGGACTGTGCAACGCCTTGTACTTTTTCTCGGCCACCACGCGCCGGTTCATCACCGGGTTTTCAATTTTCGTCGTCTTCTGGGTGCTGTACGATTACCTGCGGGCCTTTCCTAATTACACCTTTCGGGCCGTGGACGTAGCGCCCATTTACTACGCCGAAAAGGCGCTCTTCGGCATCGGCTACCACAGCCAGTTGCTCACGCCCAACGAATTCTGGCTGCGCCACCACACCCCGTTTCTGGACGTGCTGTGCGGGGTTTTTTACCTGTGCTGGGTGCCCATTCCGCTGGGCTTCGCCGGCTACCTGTTCTTCCGCAACCGCCAGTTGTTCTTCGAGTTCTCCCTCACCTTCCTGCTGGTCAACCTCTTGGGCTTCGTGGTGTACTACTTGCACCCGGCGGCCCCGCCGTGGTACGTGCAGCAGCACGGCCTGGCGTTTCAGCCGCTGGCCATGGGCAGCACGGCAGGGCTGGCCCGGTTCGACGCTTTTTTTGGGGTGGGCATCTTCAAGTCCATTTACGCCAAGAACGCCAACGTTTTTGCCGCCATGCCCTCGCTGCACTCGGCCTACCCGGTCATCGTGCTGTTTTACGCGGTGAAGAACCGCTCGGGCATCTTCAACCTGGTGTTCCTCGTCATCATGCTGGGCATCTGGTTTGCCGCGGTGTACACCAGCCACCACTACGTACTCGACGTGCTGGCCGGCATTTGCACCGCCCTGGTGGGCATTGGCCTGCTGCGGCTGTTGCTGGCCAAAAGCGTGGCCTTCAACCGCTTGCTGGCCGCCTTTATGCGGGCCACGGCGCCGGCGGCGTAGGGCCCCGGGGCCCCAGCGGCCGGCGTGGGGCGCGGGAAAATGGCCTTGCTAATGCACCTTGTGGCGCTGGTTCACGTTAAAGTAGGTGGCTGGCCTTGTGCCGCTCCCTAATCTGAATACTTTTTGGGTCCCTGACCAGCCTTAGTTGGGCGGGGGTCGCTCACGCATTTCCAGTTGATTTTATGGCTGTTATTTCCAACGGCAAAGCCACGCCCGGCGGCACCCACCACAAAAAAGTTGGCAAGCCCGTGCTCGACGAGCGCCTGACGCCCACCGCCATTCCGGCCCACAAGCTGGTGCTGCGCCAGCTCCGCCGCTCCGATTTCAAGGCCATCGAGGTCATCATGGACAAGGTGTACTCCGGCATGGAGGGCGCCTGGGCCGCCGACGAGTTTGCCGCGCTACTGCGCAAGTTCCCGGAGGGCCAGATTGGCATTGAGGACAACGGCACGCTGATTGCCGCCGCCCTGGCCATCATCGTTGATTACAGCAAGTTCGGCGATAAGCACACTTACGCCAAAATTACCGGCAACGGCAAGTTTGACACCCACGACGAGGGCGGCGATACGCTCTACGGCGTGGACGTGTTTGTGGACCCCGAGTACCGCAACCTGCGCCTGGGCCGCCGCCTCTACGACGCCCGCAAGGAGCTGTGCGAAAACCTGAACCTGCGCGCCATGGTGGCCGGGGGCCGCATTCCCGGCTACGCCGCCCACGCCCACGAGATGACGCCCGCCAAGTACGTGGAGATGGTGCGCAACATGGAAATCAAGGACCCCATCCTCACCTTCCAGCTCAGCAACGACTTCTACGTCCGCAAAATTATCCGCGGCTATTTGCCCTACGACTCCGAAAGCAAGGCCTACGCCACGCTGCTGGAGTGGATTAACGTGTACTACGACGAGGATTTCGACAAGCTCATCGGCAACACGAAGTCCAATGTGCGCATTGGCATTGTGCAGTGGCAGATGCGCGCCACGGCCAGCCTGGAGGATTTTTACCAGCAAATTGAGTTCTTCGTGGATACGGTGAGCGGCTACAAGGCCGACTGCGTGCTGTTCCCCGAGTTCTTCAACGCGCCGATGATGGCCCTGACCAACGAGGAATCGGCGGCGGCGGCCATCCGCGGCATGGCGGCCTTCACCGAGCCCATCAAGGTGCGGATGATGGAGCTGGCCGTGAGCCACAACATCAACGTAATTGCCGGCTCGATGCCGGTGTACGAGGACGGCAAGCTCTACAACGTGAGCTACTTGTGCCGCCGCGACGGCACCGTGGACGAGCAGTACAAGCTGCACGTGACGCCCGACGAGGCCAGCTACTGGGGCATGCGCGGCGGCGACAAGCTGAAGTGCTTCGACACGGACTTTGGCAAAATCGGCATCCTGGTCTGCTACGATGTGGAGTTCCCGGAGCTGAGCCGCCTGCTGAGCGACGAGGGCATGAAAATCCTGTTCGTGCCCTTCTGGACCGACACCAAGAACGCCTACCAGCGCGTGCGCATCTGCGCCCAGGCCCGGGCCATTGAGAACGAGTGCTACGTGGCCATCACCGGCTCGGTGGGCAACCTGCCGCGCGTCGAGAACATGGACATCCAGTACTCGCAGTCGGCCGTGTTCAGCCCCAGCGACTTCGCTTTCCCGCACGACGCCATCGTGGCCGAGGCCACCCCCAACACGGAGATGACCCTCATCGCCGACCTCGACCTGGACTTGCTGAAAGACCTGAACACCAGCGGCGCCGTGCGTAACCTGCGCGACCGCCGCAAGGACTTGTTCTCGCTGAGCTGGGCCAAAAAAGCCGCTGAGCGCGACGAGGAGCTGCTGGCCCAGGGCGAGGAGCGGGCCCCTAAAACCAGCCGCCGCAAGGCCGTATCCGCCGGCTAAGCCCGGGGCCCTATTTACCAAACGACCAGAAGCGGTCGGGCCCAGCGCGGCCCGACCGCTTTTTTGTGGGGCCCCACCGCCATGCGCTGGCCGCAGTTTAGCGCGGCGCGCGCAACTGCTGGCTGCTGAATGGGGTGCGTCTGTGACTCACGGCCGCGTAGTGGCCCGGCGGCTTGCGCAAACGGACCATTCCGCTTTGCGAGTTGCAAACTCGCGCCGTTCATCGGCCAGCAGTTACGCGCGCCGCGCTAAACTGCGGCCGGCGCGTGTCCCGCGGCCGGCTCCTACCTTCACCCCTCCCAACCGCTGCGGGGCCCCGGGGCCCCTGGCAGTTTTTCCCGTCTTCGTCCCTGCCGCGCTTATGGCCTTACTCGTAATTTTGCTGGCCGTGCTGGGCCTGGTGGTTCTCATCAACTGGGGCAAGGTGAATGCGTTTCTGGCGTTTTTGCTCGTGACGCTGCCCGTGGGCTTTGCCCTGGGCCTGCCCGCCGACCGGCTACTGGCCGCCGTGTACCAGGGGCTGGGCGACACACTGGGCTCGGTGGTGGTCATCATTGTGCTGGGGGCCATGCTGGGCAAGCTGGTGGCCGACAGCGGCGCCGCCCAGCAAATTGCGGCCGTGATGATCCGGGCCTTCGGCACCAACAATATTCAGTGGACGCTGATGGCGGCGGGCTTTATCATTGGCATTCCGCTCTTCTATAATGTCGGGTTTTTGCTGATGGTGCCGCTGATTTTTTCGGTGGTGTACAAGTACAAGCTGCCGGCCGTGTACGTGGGCCTGCCCATGCTGGCCTCGCTCTCGGTGATGCACGGCTTCCTGCCGCCGCACCCCGCGCCCACGGTGCTGGTGGCGCAGTTCCACGCCAACATGGGCCTCACGTTTGTTTACGGGTTGCTGGTGGCGATACCGGCCATTATCCTGGCGGGGCCCCTGTATTCGCGTACGCTCAAGGGCATCGTGTCGCGGCCGCTGGCGGGCTTCGTGGCCGAGGACCTGCCCGAGAGCGCGCTGCCGGGGCGCATCAATAGCTTTGTATCGTCGCTGCTGCCGGTGCTGCTGCTGCTGGGCGCGGGCGGCTGCGGCTGCTGCTGCCGGCGGGCAGCGCCTGGGGCCCCGCGCTGGCGCTCATCGCCGAGCCCACCATTATCCTCCTGATTTCGGTGTGCGTGGCCACCTGCACGCTGGGCCTGGCCCGGGGCAAAAGCATGCCCACCATTATGGATTCCTACGGCAGCGCGGTGAAGGACATTGCCATGATTCTGCTCATCATCGGTGGCGCGGGGGCCCTAAAGCAAGTGCTGGTGGCCAGCGGCGCGAGCACCGAAATTGCCGCCGGCCTGCAAGGTACCGGGCTGCCGCCGCTGCTGCTGGGCTGGCTCATTGCGGCCGTCATCCGCGTCAGCCTGGGCTCGGCCACCATCGCCGGCCTCACCGCCGCGGGCATGATGCTGCCCACCATGGCCCAGTCGCACGCCGACCCCAACCTGATGGTGCTGGCCATTGGGGCGGGCAGCCTGCTGCTCTCGCACTTTAACGACGGCGGTTTTTGGCTGTTCAAGGAGTATTTCAACCTCTCGGTGAAGGACACGCTGCGCTCGTGGACGGCCATGGAAACCATCGTGTCGGTGGTGGGCCTGGCCGGCGTGCTGCTCATCAACTGGGCCCTGCCGCTGGTGGCGCCCGGGCTGGCCCACCACTAGGGCCCTGGAGCGGGGCGTTAGGGCCCCGGGGCGGAACCGACCCGTGTGGGGCCCCCAGTGCGTCAAGTTTCCCGTAGGCCGGGGCCCTGGTTCCTTGGCTACGTTAGCTTTTTTGCCCAACTTTCCGGGCCGGCCGTCCGTTTCAGCGGCCCGGCTTTGCCGGGGCCCGGTTGCCGGGCTTTTTCATTCTTCTCCCATTTCCATGCAACGCATTTTCATCACCGGGGCCAACCGGGGCCTGGGCCTCGAACTCACCCGCCAGTACCTCAAGCGCGGGGCCCACGTGCTGGCCGCCAGCCGCCAGCCCGACGCCGCCCGCGAGCTGCAAGCCCTGCGCCGGCAGTACGCCGAGCGCCTCACGCTCATCACGCTCGACGTGACCGACGACGCCTCCATTGCCGCCGCCGCGCAGGCCGCCGCCCAGGCCGTGGATGGCCTGGATGTGCTCGTGAACAACGCCGGCGTGTACCAGCCCGGCGGCAAGGGCCAGCCCCTGGGGCAGCTCTCGGCCGCGGCCGCCGTCGAAACCTTCCGCATCAATGCCGTGGGGCCCCTGCTGGTGTCGCAGGCGCTGCTGCCGCTGCTGCGGGCCGGCGGCAAGGCGCGCATCGTCAGCATCTCCTCGGGCTTGGGCTCGCTCACTTGGAAGGCCTCCGGCGACCCCTACCACTACAGCGCCAGCAAGGCCGCCCTGAACATGTACATGCGCAGCCTGGCCGCCGAAGTGGGCCACCAGGGCATCCTCTCGGTGGTGGTGGACCCCGGCTGGATGCGCACCGGCATGGGCGGCGACCACGCCACCCAGGAGCCCGCCGACTCGGCTCGCGGCATCATCCGCCTGGCCGAGCAGCTTCACGCCGAAGAGAACGGCAGCTTCGTGACCTGGCAGAACCAGCCCGTGCCGTGGTAGGCCAGGGCCCCAGCGCAGCGTTTCTGCTTCGCACCAAGGCTATTTTACGCAACAAAAGAGCATAAATACCGACGCAATGACCGATGATTGCGCTGTACGTTGCGCTAAAATGCGCTATATGATAACATAGGCATTTTTGTTAAAACATCCTTTCTTCAGGGGGTACATTGGCCCAATTACCACGATAGTGCCGCGGAAGCCCTGCCTGACAGAGAGTCCTTCGTCATAAATTCTGCATTATTCATAGCAAGGGCCCCATTGGCCGAACCTCCTGCTTGATAGGGTTCGGCTGGTGGGGCCCTTGCTACGTGCAGCAATTTGCCAGCAATAACCGACAGCTTGTTTTAAATATAGCTTTGATTATCAATAATTTGTTCGCGGTTTATAAAGATTTTGTGATTTAATTGTGAAGGATAGGTGTATTGATTGAATATTGCGCAACTATATTCGCAAGATTAGTCACCATTTCCCACACAATAAAACTCATGAGAAGACTATTACTGTTGTTTTTTTCCTTGGCGCTGGTCTTCGCGGCGCAGGACCTCCGGGCCCAGGGGCGCAATGTTTCGGGTACCGTGGTTGGCAGCGACGGGGGCGTTCTGCCGGGCGTAACTGTGGTAGCCAAGGGCACTTCGCAAGGGGCCTCCACCGATGCGGCGGGTAAGTACAGCTTTTCGATACCGACCACGGCGACTTCGCTGGTTTTCTCCTTCGTGGGATACGACAGCCAGGAGGCCCGAATTGGTGACCGGTCCACCATTGACGTTAAGCTGGTGGCCAACCTCACCGGCCTCGACGAGGTGGTGGTGGTGGGCTACGGCACGCAGTCGCGCCGCGACCTGACGGGCAGCGTGGCCACCATCACGGGCAAGGAAATTGCCAACCTGCCGGTGCAGAGCTTCGACCAGGCCCTGCAAGGCCGGGCCGCGGGCGTGAGCATCACCACCCCCAACGGGGTACTCAACAACCCGCCCGTTATCCGCATCCGCGGGGTAAACTCCATCTCGCTGAGCGGGGGGCCCCTGATTGTAATTGACGGCATCCCGGCGTTCAGCGGCAACAACTCGGCGGTGGGCAGCGTGCCCAACAACCCGCTAAGCAACCTGAACCCCAACGACATCGAGAGCACGGAGGTACTGAAAGACGCTTCGGCCACGGCCATCTACGGCTCGCGGGCCGCGGGCGGCGTCATCCTTATCACCACCAAGCAGGGCAAGCGCGGCCAAAGCAAAATCAGCTACGACGGCTGGGCGGGCTGGGTGAAGCCCGTGCGGCTCTACGATGTGCTGGGGGCCCAGGACTACATGATGATTAAGAACGAGGCGGTGCGCAACCTAAACGCCAACCGCGCCGCAATTGGGCAGCCTGCCACCAACGTGGAAGGTTTCCGGCCCACGCTCGACGCCGACGGCAACACGGTGGACACGCGCTGGTACGACTACATCTACCGCACGGGCTTCTCGCAGAGCCACAACGTGAACTTCTCGGGCGGCACCGAAAAAACCACTTACTACTCGTCGGTGGGCTATACCAAACAGAAGGGCATGCTGAGCCAGAACCAATTCCAGCGCCTGTCGGGCCGCCTGAACGTGGACCACAAGGTGTACAAGAACTTTACGGTGGGCCTGCGCTTCGGCTACTCCAATACCCAGAACGCCTCGCCCAACTCGGGCTCGGTGGCCGACGGGGCATTTGGCACGGCCGGCCTGGGCCGCCTGCCCCTGGTGCTGCCGCCCAACATCCCGGCCCGCAACCCCGACGGCACTTACAGCGTGAGCGGCGCAGGCGTCGGGCCGGGCGCCAACGTCAACCCAACCTCGGCCACCGGGGCCCCCTTGCTGCCCGGCTACTACAACCCGCTGGTAGACTTGGAGAACAACTACTTCAACTCGGACGGCAGCGAAATCCAGGGCAGCGCCTACGCCAACTGGGAAATTGTGAAGGGCCTGAGCCTGCGCACGAGCTATGGCATCAACAACATCTCGTTCGAGGACAAGTCGTTTCAGACGGCCCTGGCCGGCGACGGCTTTTCTACGGGCGGCTCGGCCAGCAACTACTACCGCACCAACAAGCGCTGGAACTGGCAGAACACGGCCCAGTATGACCGCACGTTTGGCGAGAAGCACAACTTCTCGCTGCTGGCCGGCAACGAGCAGCAGGTGACCAATTCCCAGCGCTGGGGCGCTACCCGCACCACGATTGCCGACCCGTTCTTCACCAACTTCCAGGGCAACTTCACCAACATTGCCTCTTCGGGCAACTTCGTGGGCACCAACTACTTGGTGTCGTTCTTCGGCCGAGTGAACTACAACTACGACCGCAAGTACCTGCTGTCTGCCAGCTTCCGCCGCGACGGTTACTCGGCCTGGGGCGACCAGAAGTGGGGCAACTTCTACGGCTTGTCGGCGGGCTACGCCATTTCGGAAGAGAACTTCTGGAAGAACGCCCCCTTCGCGCAAGCCTTTAGCTTCTTGAAGATTACGGGTAGCTACGGCAGCGTGGGCAACAACCAGGGTATCGATGACTTCGTGACGCTCTCAACCTACAACTCGGGTCTGTACGCTTCCAACGCTTCGCTGAACTACGCCAACGCCGGCAACCGGGGCCTGACCTGGGAAGTGAGCAAGAAAACGGACATCGGACTTTCGTTCGGCTTCCTGCAAGACCGCTTGCAGGGCGACTTCGCCTATTACAATAACCTGGTGGACGGGCTGATCCTGAACGTGCCCCAGGCCCCGTCCAAAGGCATCCCGAACGGCTCCAGCGCCGGCAATTTCGGCAGCAACTCTATCTCCGCCAACATTGGCTCGATGAAGAATTCGGGCGTCGAGTTCAGCCTGCGCTTCAACGCCATTCAGAACAAGCCATTTACCTGGACGGTGAGCGGCAACGTGACGACGCTGAAGAACCGCGTGCTGGCCTTGGCCACCGAAGGCCAGCGAATCGGCACGGCCACCTCGGGCCTCGAAACGGTGAATTACACCCAAGTAGACCACTCAGCCGGCGAGCTACTGGCGGTGAAGTCGCTGGGCGTGAACCCCGCTAACGGCCAGCGCATGATCCAGAAAGCCGACGGCACCGTGGTGCAGTACAACCACCAAGGCACCACTGGCGCCGGCTCGACGGGCTGGACCACGATGGACGGCCGCAACACCTCGGCCCCCACGCAGCTGGGCGACGGCCAGTACTACGGCCCCGTGCTGCCCACCTGGTACGGCGGCTTCGACAACACGTTCCGCTATAAAGGCATCGACCTGGGCGTGTTTGTGCAGTTCTCGGGCGGCAACTACATCTACAACGGCACGAAATCGGGCCTGCACGACCAGCGCTTCTGGAACAACCAGACCGACATCCTGAACCGCTGGACCTCGCCCACCGAAACCCCCAACGCCGAGTGGCCCCGGGTGGTGTACGGCGACAACGTATCGAACGGCTCGGCTCTGGTGATGTCGTCTAACATCGAAAAGGGCGACTTTGCCCGCCTGCGCAACGTGTCGCTGGGCTACTCCTTCACCCCCAACACCATCACCCGCCTGGGCGTGGCCAGCGCCCGCGTGTATGTGCAGGTGCAGAACGCCGCGCTGCTGACGAAGTACTCGGGCATCGACCCGGAGATTTCCACCAACAGCACCTCGGGCCAGGGCAGCAACACCGGCGCGGGCGTCGACCGCAACTCTGTGGGCCAGGCCCGCACCTACACCGTCGGGTTCAACATCGGTTTCTAAACGTCATTTTCTTCTCTGATGAAGCTATCTATAAAGAACAAGGCAACCGCGGCGGCCTGCGCTGCTTTTTTGGCCCTGGGCACCTTCTCCTGCCAGACCGACCTGCTGAGCCCCGTGCCCACCACGGCGTTTTCTGACCAGGTGGTGTTCAGCACCCCGGCCCGCATTGCGCTGCAAGTCAACAACCTGTACGCCTACGTGAAAACGGGCAGCTTCCTGGGGGGCCGCTACCAGATTTACGGCGACATCCGGGCCAACGACTTCGTGAACCGCACCTCGAACGGCGTAACCGGCCTGGGGGTGTGGAACCATACGCTTACGGAAGCCTCGCAGAACGACGTCATCAACACCTGGGGCGCCGCCTACGCGGCCATCAACCAGGCCAACGTGTTTTTGGCGGGCCTCGACAACAACGCGGGGCTATTTGTGGCCCCCACGTTCGCGGCCGACTTTGCCACCACGGCCAACGCCTACCGCGGCGAGGCCCGGCTGCTGCGCGCCCTGAGCTACTACTCGCTGCTGCAACTCTACGCCCGGCCCTACACCGACGGCAACGGTAGCAAGCCCGGCCTGCCCCTGCGCATATTGGCCGAAATGGGGCCCCAGAACAACGACCTGGCCCGCAGCACGGTGGCCGAAGTGTACGACCAAATCCTGAGCGACCTCACCTTCGCTGAGCAAAACCTGCCCCTAGCCTACGCCAGCCCTACCCTGAACGTGACCCGGGCCCACCGCAACACGGCCATCGCCCTGAAAACGCGCGTGTACCTGAGCATGGGCCGCTACGCCGATGTCATCACGGAGGCCAACAAGCTGGTGCCCGCCGCGGCGCCCTTCGTGGCGCCGAGCGGCGTGCCCAACGCCCTGAACGCCTCGGTGACGGCCGTGTTTGCCGCGCCGCAGGAAACGACCGAGAGCATCCTCTCCTTTCCCTTCACGGCCCAAGACCCGCCCGGCACGCAGAACCAGCTGGCCTTCTACTACCTGCCCGCCTCACTAGGCGGCGGCGGTGAGTACGGCCTGAACACGGGCGCGGGCAGCATCTACGCCAACACTAACTGGGCCGCCACCGATGCCCGCCGCGTCGGCTTCGTAGCCAAGTCGGGCACCGAGTACTTCCTCTCGAAGTACCCCAACGGCACGCCGTTCATCGACAAGGCCCCCGTTATCCGCTACGCCGAAGTGATGCTAAACCTGGCCGAGGCCCGCGTGCGTTCCACCGACACCGTGGACCCCCAGGCCTTGCTGTTGCTGAACGCCGTGCGCACCCGCTCCAATGCTACGGCCTACACCGCTGCCGACCTGGGCACGGTGGCCGCCACCACCGACGCGCTGCTGCTCGAGCGCCGCATCGAGTTCCTGGGCGAGGGCCTGCGCAACATCGACCTGATGCGCCTCGGGGCCACCATCCCCGGCAAAGGCTCCATCGGCGCCGTCGAGCCCACCAACGTGCTCTATGTGTGGCCCATCCCGTCCACCGAGCTGGCCACCAACACCCTAATGACCCGCAACTAGGGGCCCCAACAGGCTTTAATCGCAAACAAAAAAAGGCTTGCCCCATCCGGGCAAGCCTTTTTTTGTATTCTAAAACGGGGTGGTCCGGCGACTTTTTCAGTCGTCGACCACTCTTGCAATACACCGGAACCTCTGTTTTTTTTTAGTAAGAGTGGCCCGACGACTGAAAAAGTCGCCGGACCACCCCCACCTTAAACCACTACCTTCTTTTGCTTGCGCTGGGGGCCCCCGGGCCCTATTCCTGGGCGGCTAGGTGGGCGTGGTCGCGCAGCACGGTTTGCAGGAAGGGCAGGTCGGGCAGGTCGGTGGCGATGCCGGTGAGGGACTTCACTTTATCGGCGGTTTCACGCAGCAGCGCGAAGTTGCCGCGGGCGTTGGCTTGGTGCACCAGCTGGCGCAGCAGGGCCACGTCGTGGTCGGCGAGGTGGGCGGCCTGCGGGAATACGGGCTGGTAGCCGGCCGGCACCACGGGCAGGCCCAGGCCCTCGGCGCGGGCCGCGCGCGGGCGCAGGCTGATGACGGCCGTGCCGGCGGCCAGGTCGCCCAGGCGCTGGCCCTTGCCGTTGATGAGGACGGTGAGCAGCGCCGGGGCCCCAAAAAAGAGCAGCACCTCGAAGGGGCGCAGCAGCCAGCGCAGGCAGTAGTCGCCCAGGCCGGGGGCCGTACCGTCGCGGCGCACCACGCGCAGGTTACGCGCCTTTTTGCCCAGCGTCTGGCCATTAAAAAACACCTCGCAGACAAGGAAGTAGAACGTGGTGGGCAGCAGCAGCAGCGTCAGCGCCACCCGGTTCTCGTTGGCGCCCAGCTTGAAAAGCAGCACCCCGCCCAGCACAAACCACACCGCGTACAGGGCGTAGTCGATGAGTGTGGCCAGCAGGCGCTCACCCACGCTGGCGACCTCGTACTCCAGGCTGACGTTTTGGGTGGTGTGGATGCGGAGGGTGCTCATGGGCGGGCGGGGTGCTGTACGAAAGGACCCGCCGAAAATACGGCCCGCCGCCAAGATGTTTGCGCCGCGGGCGGTTAATGAATAAATAATGATGCTTCGGCGTCGGCTGCTACCTTTAAGGCCTACTACTCCGTCATGCGCGAAGCCCTTTTTCTCCGCCAGAACCAGGCCCGCTGGCAGCAGTACGCGGCCCGCCCCGCCGCCGACCCCAACGAGCTGGCCGCCCGCTTCGTGGCCCTGACCGACGACCTGGCCTTCGCCCAAACCTTCTACCCCGCCTCGCCCACCACGGCGTACCTCAACACGCTGGCCGCCCAGCAGCACCAGGCCCTGTACCGCAACAAGCGGGAGGCGGGCGGGCGCTTCGGGCGGTTCTGGGCCCGGGAGGTGCCGCTGGTGGTGGGGCGCCACCACCGCACGCTGGCCTGGGCCCTGGCCCTGTTCCTGCTCTTCACGGCGCTGGGGGCCCTGTCGGCGGCCTACGACGACACGTTTGTGCGGGCCGTGCTCAGCGACGGCTACGTGGACCAGACCCTGGAAAACATCCGCCGCGGCGACCCAATGGCCATTTACAAGAGCGACGGTCAGGCCTCGATGTTCCTGCAAATCACCGCCAACAACGTGCGGGTGGCACTGCTCACCTACGCGGCCGGCATCACAGGGGGCGTGGGCACGGCGTACCTGCTCTTCAAAAACGGGGTGATGCTGGGCTCGTTCCAGTACTTTTTTTACCAGCAGCACGTGCTGCGGCAGTCGCTGCTCACCATCTGGATCCACGGCACGCTCGAAATCTCGTCCATTGTGCTGGCCGGCGGCGCGGGCTTCGTGATGGCCCGGGGCCTGCTGTTTCCGGGCACCTACAGCCGGGCCGCGGCGTTCCGGCACTCGGCCCGCGAGGGCCTGAAGCTGGCCATGGGCCTGGTGCCGCTGTTCTTCGTGGCGGGCTTTTTAGAGAGCTTCGTGACGCGCCACACCGAAATGCCGCTGGCGGCCAGCCTGGCCATCATCGGCGGGTCGGCGGCGTTCCTGGGGTGGTACTTCGTGTGGTACCCCATCCG
Source organism: Hymenobacter coccineus (assembly GCF_001816125.1). GTDB lineage: Bacteria > Bacteroidota > Bacteroidia > Cytophagales > Hymenobacteraceae > Hymenobacter > Hymenobacter coccineus. The sequence continues at coordinate 27,936 of NZ_MDZA01000396.1, forward strand.
GCTGCGGCGGCAGCTAGGGGCCCCAGCTGCCGCCGGGTAGCGGGCCGTTTCGCTCCATTTTCCTTTGCGCTGCTTTCCAATCCCTTCCTTCCCAACGCTATGGCCAACACTTACTCGCAAGAATCCGATTTCCGCCAAGAGCGGGACTTTGGGCAGAAAATCAGCGCCACGTTCGAGTTCATCGGCGTGCATTTCCGGCCCCTGGGCCGGGTGCTGCTCTACATTGCCCTGCCCGCCGCCCTGGTGCAGGGCGTGCTCTCCGGCCTGCTGCAAACCCAGCTCCTGGCCCGCGTGCAGACGGCGGCGACTGGCGGCGGCGCGGCGTGGCAGCGGCAAAGTGCCTTGTACGGCACCCTGTTCTCCTCGCCCACCTATTACCTCAACACAGTGGTGAGCCAGATTTTCACTACTCTGCTCATCCTGAGCGTGTACGGCTACCTGCTGCACTGCCTGACGGGCACCGCCGGCCCGGGCCGCCCCGCCAGCGTGGCCGACGTGTGGGCGGTGGTGAAGCGCGAATTTCTGCGCACGTTTCTCTCCATTTGGGGCCTCACCATTGTCATAATGCTGGGCTTACTGGTATTCGTTTTGCCGGGTATGTACCTGATGGTGGCCCTGAGCCTATTTTTTATCGTGCGGCTGGTGGAGGGCACGGGCTTCCGGGCCACCCTCAGCCGCTGCCTGTTCCTGACGCGGGGCAAGTGGTGGTCCACGTTCGGCGTGCTCTTCATCATGGTGCTGCTGCTGTATGTGCTGCTGGCGGCCGCGGGCAGCGTGGCCACGCTGCTGGCCGGCGGCCTCACATTGATAGTGCACTCCGTCAGAACGCCGCTGTTCACGGTCACCATCACGGCCATCACCACCCTGTTCACACTGCTGGTGTACCCGCCCCTGTTGCTGGTGCTGGCGTTTCAGTACTTCAACTTAGTGGAGCTTAAGGAAAGCCGCAGCTTGCACGCCCTGGTGGGCCAGCTGGGCCAGGCCCCGGCCGCCGCCGGGCTCCAGCCCTACGGCCCCGGCGACGAAGGCGAGTATTGAGTTGTTCGTTGTCGGTTGTTGGTTATTATTTGTCAGCTTTTTAAAAAATCTGAAAATCCAAAATTGAACGTCATGCTGAGCGGAACGAAGTGCAGCCGAAGCATCTCTACCGCAGCAGTAACCATTAAATAGTGAACGGCAGAGATGCTTCGACTGCGCGGCCACTAGATGAGCATGACGACCCAATGACTTCCTTAAAAACTGATAACCAACGCCTGACAACCAAATACTGACCCGCCGCACCTGCCCGCACGCCATTTCTTGCCTTTGAAAACGCCCCGTCCCCTCGCCCTGCTTCCGTGTTGCTGGCTGCGCCCCGCGGTGCTGGCCGTGGGCCTGCTGGCCGCCACGGGGGCCGCCGGGGGCCCCATCGGCGCCGGGGGCCCGCGCAGGCGTTGGCATCGGCCCCC
>NZ_MDZA01000397.1 GCF_001816125.1 Hymenobacter coccineus
GCGGCGGCGCGGCTGGGGCTACGTGGCGCTGCGGGCGCGCCAGCGGCAGCTTCGGCCCGGCCGGGGCCCCAGTGGGTGCACTGGCCGCGGCGACGTGGTGGCCCGCGACGTGCTGTTTACTTCGGCCGGAGCGGCTGACTCGGCGCGGCTGGGCTTTGCGGCGGCGTGGCGCGCCACGTTGCGCGAGCCCACGGGCCAGCTAGGTGGGCACCGGCTGGGGGCCCGGCAGGTTTATTTTTCGAGCCAGGAACAAGTATTTCGCCTCGATTCCATGCGCATTGCGCCGCCCGCACCGGGGCAGGGCAAGCCGGGGGCGGTGCGCGTGGCGATGGCGCTGCCACACCTGGTGGTGCGCGGCCTGCGGGCGGCCACCTGGCAGCACCAGCACCGCCTCGTGGTCGATTCGGCGCGGCTGGCGGGGGCCCAACTCACGTTTCGGCCGCCGAAGCAGGCCCCGCCGCCGCTGTGGCAGCTGCTGGCGCCCCTCGCCAAGCGCATCGATTTGGGTCGCCTGACCATTGCCGACGGCTACCTGGCGGTGGCGGGGCTGCGCCACCGGCCGGCGGTACGGCACGTGTACGCCGAGGCCCGGGCCCTGCGCGTGGACTCCGCTGCGGGGCAGGCCGGGGCCCGGCGCATTGTGTACGCCCGCGCCTGGAAGGGGCACACGGGGCGCCTGTCGGCCGTGTTCGACGCGCCAGTGTACCCAACCAGCGCCGAACGCATGACGGTTGACACGGACGCGCACCTGCTTCAAATCAACAAGTTATTGGTGCGGCCCGTGATGACGGCGGCCCAGCTCAACCTGCACAAAGGCTACCAACTGTCGCAGCTGACGATTCGGCTTGACGTACTGCGGGCCCAAGGCTTTGACTTCTCCACGCTGTCTGACCGCAGCGAGGTGCACATGGCGCGGCTGATGCTGGAGAGGCCCTGGATGCTGGTAGGCAGCGACGGCCGGGGGCCCCTAAACCCGCACATTTCCATTATGACGCCCGAAGCCCTGCGTAAGCTCAAGCTGGTGGTGGACGTGCGGCGGGTGGACGTGCGCAACGGCACCATTGCCACGAGCTACCGCAGCACGAGCACGCCCCTGGTGGGCACGTTCAACATCACCCGCTTCAACGCCACGCTGCACAACTTCAGCAACGATCCGCGGCGGCAGTCGTTGCAGCACCCGCTCACGGGCACGGCCACCGCTTATTTGCAGGACAGCTGCCGGATGGAGCTACACCTCTCGGCGCCCATGCTCGACCCCCAGGGCCACCACCGCCTCTGGGGCAGCTTCGGGCCGGCGTCGCTCAGCATCCTCAACCCCATGACGCAGCCCACGCGCTTAATTGCCTTCAAAGGCGGTGCCGTGCAGCAGATTCGCTTTGCTTTAAACGTTGACCGCCAGCAAGCTACCGGCCAGGTCTGGGCCGAGTACACGGGCTTGAAATTCGACCTCTTGAGCTATAAAGAAGGCGAGGTGAAGAAGACATTGTGGAGCCGCGCCAAGAGTGGGCTGGTGAACGGCTTGGTGATCCGCGACGACAACCCGCGCCCCAGCGGCCGCCTGGTGATGGGCGACATGCAGGTGCGCCGCGACCTGCGGGCCTCCGTAGTTACGGTGTGGCGGCAGGGCCTCATCCGGGGCGTGCTGCACAGCGCCGGCGTGCCCGGCCCACTCGCCCAAAAGCTCAGCCAGAAGGCCGACCAGGGCCCCCTGCCCAACCGTAAGTAGGGCCCCGGGGGCCCTAATTTGTGGCCGGGTGGGGGCTTGTTAAAACTCGACGTGCACCCGTAGGCCCACCACGTGCACCGGGCCCGGCAGGCGGCCAGTGTTGTAGCCGGGGTTGAAAATAATTTGGTAATCAGGGCTTAGCGCGGCGTGGTAGCGCGGGAAGTCGATGCTGTAGTACACCTCGCCGATGTACTCCAGGCCGTAATCCAGCCGCCCATCGCCGAGTATGAAGCCCGAGCCGCCGGCCGCCAGGTAGGCGCGGTGGTCTTTGGAAAGGCCGTTGGCCACCAGGGCCCCGCCGAGGCGGTCGGTGGGGCGCTTCCAACGGGCCCCGGTGCTGGTGAGGCCCACGCTCAGGCTCCGGTCAATTTCGGTGAAGGCCCAGGTTTCGTTGTGGCCGTCGTTGTAGCTGAAGCGACCGAACACCCCCACTTCTTTGCTGATTTCCTGCTCGGCGTTCACCACGAAGCCGTACTTGGTGCGGCGCTCGGCGCGCACGGCCGTCACGTCGGGTAGGGCCCCGGCGGCATTGCGCACGGCCAGCACGTAGCTGCCCATCGCCGCCTGGTTGCGGAAGCCCAGCAGGCGCACCGCGCCGGGGTGGCCGCCCAGAGTGTAAGGCTTGGTGGCCTCCACGGTGAGGGCCTGGGCTTTGCCGTAGTGAAAATCGAGGGTGGGGCCGTTGGCATCGGTGGGCATGGCCCCAATGCCGGCGCGCAGGGCCACCCCGGGGGCTACGTACTCCAGCACCGCGCCCACGGTGTAGCCGCGCACGTTGGCCGGGTAGTCCCAACCGCCGGCGCTCATCAGGCTCCAGTTAAAAAACTGGGTGCGCGGGTCGTGCGAGTAGCTGTTCTGGTCGAAATAATCGGCCACGCTGAACTTGCCCGCGTTCAGGGCCAGGTAGCGCCGGGGGCGCAGGCCGGCCACCTGGTTGAGGTCGTCGTCAAACTCTTTCTCCTGCTCGGCGCCCAGCGCCCACAGCTGCCGGAAATAGAGCCGCGCCAGGTACACCTGGGGCGCGGGGTCGCCAATGCGGAAGGTTTCGCCGTTGGGGGCCCCACCGATGCCGGTGGCCCCGCTCAGGCCGCTGCCGCCGGCTACTTCGGGGTTGAAATACACGGCCGCATTTTTCCACAGCCGCCGCCCGATGAAGAGCGTGGTGGTGAGCGAAAGCTTGGCCTGCTCCCGCGCCTGCAAGCTGAACGGCCCGGCGTAACGCGGGCTCAAATCATTGTGCCACTGCTGAATAATGGTCTGCTGAAAGTGCAGGCTCCAGTTGCTGGCCGCGTCGTGGTCGTGGTGCACGGGCTCCTGGGCCGAGGCAGCGGCGGGTAGCTGCGCGGGCAAACTACCCACGGGCGAGGTAACGCCGCCCTGGGCCAGGGCGCGGCCCGCGAGCAGCAGGGTGGCTCCTGCCAGCCCCAGCGGGCGGAAAAAATAGCGTGGCATCAAATCAAAAACAGAAATCACCGCAACCGTTGCGGGTGGCAAAGGTACCGGCCAGCCAAGGGCCTCACCACGTTTTCACAAAACTTTCATCTTGACAGTCAACCACTCACGCCTAAAGTTGAACTTATCCAGGGCCCCAACAACAAACCGGGCCCCGGGCCGCCAGTACGGCGCCCGGGGCCCGGTCTTCAGGTATCACCGCTGACGAAAACGCGGCTTTTCCTACCAGATTTTCACCCGCGCCGAGTCCGGAATGAACAGCTTCTGGCCGGGCTTCACCCCAAAGGCTTCGTAAAAGGCGGGCACGTCGGCCATCGGGCCGTTCACGCGGTACTGGGCCGGCGAGTGCACGTCGGTAAGCAGCTGCGAGGCCAGGGCTTCGTCGCGCACGTGCATCTGCCAGCCCAGCGCGTAGCCGAGGAAGTAGCGCTGCACGGGTGTGAGGCCGGCCACTTTTTTACCTTCCTTGTACTCCTTGGTCTTCTTAAAAGCGTCGAGGCCAATGACGATGCCGCCGAGGTCAGCAATGTTTTCGCCGGCCGTGGCCTTGCCGTTGATGTGCATGCTATCGAGCAGCGTGTAGCCATTGAACTGCTTGACAATCACGGCCACGCGCTGGTTAAAGTGTTCGCGGTCGGCCTTGCTCCACCACTCGTGCAGGTTGCCGTGGGCGTCGTACTGGCTGCCCTCGTCATCAAAGCCGTGGGTCAGCTCGTGGCCGATGGTACTGGCCCCGGCGTAGCCGTACACCAGCGCGTCGTCGGCATCAGCGTCGAGCAGCGTGGGGATGGCGAAGGCGGCGGCGGGCAGCACAATCTCGTTGTTCGAGCCGTTGTAGTAGGCGTTGTAGGTCTGGGGCGTCATGCCCCACTCAGTGCGGTCCACGGGCCGGCCCAGCTTGTGCAGCTGGTAGTTGTACTGCCACTGGTTGGCGCGCATCACATTGGCGGCCAGTGAGCTGCGGTCAATGGTCAGGGACGAATAATCCTTCCACTTGTTGGGGTAGCCCACCTTCGGCGCTATTTTGTGGAGCTTGTCAAGGGCCACTACTTTGGTGGGCGCGCTCATCCAGTCCACATTTTTGATGTGCTCGGTAAAGGAGGCCACCACGTTTTTCACCAGCGTGTCGTAGCGGGCCTTGGCCTCGGGCTTGAAGTACTCCTTCACGAACAGCTGGCCCAGCGCGTCGCCCAGCGCGTCTTCCTCCATGTCGAGCACACGCTTCCAGCGGGGGCGCATGGCCTTGGCCCCACGCAGCGTGGTACCGTAAAACTTAAAGCTCTCGTCGGCAAATGGCTGGCTTAGCGTGGGCGAATACTCGCGGGCCACCGCCCAGGTCAGGTAGGCTTGCCAATCGGCCACCGGCTTGGTTTTCAGCAGCTGGCCCACCGTTTGGTAAAACTCGGGCTGGCCCACAATCACGGTATCCACGCGGGGGGCCCCCAGCTGGCCGAACCAGGTTTGCCAGTCAATGCCCGGCGTCAGCTTGTCGAGCTGCGCGATGGTCATCTTGTTGTAGTTTTTGTAGGGGTCGCGCAGGGCTTCGAGCTTGCGCGACGACTTAGCCAGCGTGGTTTCCAGGGCCATCACCCGGGCCGCATTGGCGTTGGCAGCAGTCGAGTCCTGGCCTAGCAGCTTGAAGACGCTGGCCACGTGGCGCACGTAGGCGCGGCGGATGTTTTTGGTGCGCGTATCGGTGTTGAAGTAGTAGTCGCGGTTGGGCAGGCCCAGGCCGCTCTGGTACAAGTACAGCGCCATTTTATCGCTGTTCTTGTCGTCCTGGCTCACCCGAGGCCCTATCAGGGCGCGCACGCCCAGCTGGATTTCGTGGGCGACGACGGCTGGCACCTCGGCCACCGTTTTCATCGCCGCAATCCGTTCCAGCTCGGCCTTGATGGGTGTGGCCCCCAGCTTATCGGCCTTCACTGAGTCGATGCCTACGGCCCAGAAGTCGCCGATTTTCTGCTGGTTGCTGCCGGCCGCGGCGCTGGCTTTGGCCGCCTCCACGCTGGTTTCGCGCAGGCGGGCGTAAATTTCCTTCTGCACCTCAATGCCGATGCCCGCGTTGCTTTCCGAGGCCGGAATCGGATGGTTCTTGATCCAGGTGCCGTTGGCGTAGCTGAAAAAGTCGTCGCCCGGGGCCACCGTGGTGTCGAGGGCGGCGCGCAGCAAATCGGGCTTGGCGCCGGCGTCGCCCGCGGTGGGCGCCGAATTGCAGGCGGTGGCCAGGGCCGCCAGCAGCGGCAGGGCCAGGAGGTTTCGGTTCATCATGGGGCGGTGGCGTAGGGCCCCGGGCGGGGCGCGGTGGTCGGTTCGGCAATGTTAAGCCGAAACCGGGCCCCAGGGCCCCTTGGTGGCCCAGCAATAGATGAAGGGTTGGTGTTTTGCGTACACGGCGCATCTTCCACCGCTACCGTTTCCGCCGTGTCGCTCCGCCTGCTGCTATTGCTCAATTTTGCCCTGGCTGCCTACCTCACCGGCCTCATCTGGACGGTGCAGGTGGTGCATTACCCTAGCTTCGCGCTGGTGGGCAAGGCCGAATTTCCGCGCTACCACGCCGCCCATACCGAGCGCATGAGCTACGTGGTGCTAGCCCCTATGGTGGTGGAACTGGCCCTGGCGGCGTGGCTAGCCTGGGCCGGGCGCGGGGCCCTGCCCCACGGCGCCAGCTGGTGGAGCTTCGGGTTGGTGGTATTCGTCTGGGCCGTCACGTTTTTCGTGTCCGTTCCGTTCCACAACCGCCTGGAGGCCAACGGCTACGATTACATCACCATCGACGGCCTCATACGCACCAACTGGTTGCGCACCCTGGCCTGGTCGGCCCGGCTAGCGCTGCTCGGCTGGCTGCTAAAGTAGGGCCCCCAGGCGGGCGGGTGCCGGTAGCCGCCCAGGGGCCCTAAAAAGGCTGTCATTCCGACGAAGGAGGAATCTGAATAAACCCGTCAAAGAACAGTTTCCAGATTCCTCCTTCGTCGGAATGACAAACGCTTTTACTTGGATAACGCCAAAGCAAAAAGACCCCGGGGGCCCTGGCTACGCCACTATTTCCAGCGTGGTGCGGAACGAGGCGTACTTGCCGGCGAAGCGCCGGTCCATGTCGGCGCGCAGGGCCGGGGCAAAGTGCTCCTGGTAAGCTTCGAGCTGCTCCAGGCTCAGGCAGTAGTACTGCGAGGCGTAGGTGATGCCGTCGTCCTCCTCGTTGAGCAGGCGGCAGAGCTGGTTTTTGATGAAACAGCCCGTGGCCATTACCTCTGGCATGTGGGTGTCGCGCATGTAGGCCACCCATTCGTCTGCCGCGGCGGGCTCTAGGCTGGTCGTAACGTTGTAAAGAATCATAACAAACTATAAATCAGTAAGCAAGAGCAGCCAGCATCGAGAAACCGGCCCGCCCAGCGCACAAAGCAAGCGCCGCGGGGGCCCTCTTTCCAAGTGGCCGGTCTCAGACCCGCATGGCGTCAAATTGGAAATCGTTGATGCGCGCTTTAATGTCGGCCGGCGAAAGCTGTTCCTTTACCGCGGCTTGGGCCAGCGCGGGCAGTTCGGCATCGCCGGCCAGGCGCAGGGTGAGAATCTGCTTCAGCGACAGGTTTTTTTCGAGCGGGGCGAAGCGCTGGCCGCTCACCTCAAAGTAACGCTGGCGCACTTCGAGGCGGCAAATGCGGTCTTGCAGCACGAGGGCGTAGTGCTGGCGCAGCATCAGAAGCACCCCCAGCCCCACCACCGCCAGGGCCGCCACCGTGAACCACAGGCGGGCAATCTGGTCGTCGTCGCCGGCCACGTGCACGTAGCGGGTAATGCCGTAGCCCGCCACAATAAAGGCGGCGGGCAGCAGCACGAAATGGTGCCAGGGGTACAATTGAACGGGATTTTTAGCAGCCATGAAAAAAGCCAAGAGTCAGCGGGGTGGGCAATAAAAAAGCCCCGGCGCGGGGCCGGGGCTTTTCCTACGGGCAAGCCCAGCGATTAGTTCGCGGCCTTGGCGGCCTTTTCTTGGGCTTTTTCCATCTGTTTAGCGGCTTTGGCCTGCTGCTTGGCGGCCTTTTCCTGGTCCTTAGCAGCCTTTTCAGCCGTCTTCTGCTGCTTCATCTGCTCCTTGGCCATTTTAGCCTGCGAGCGTTGGGCACGCATCTGGCTCTTCTGGTCCTTCAGCACGCGCTGCTGCTCTTTGTAAGCGTTTTTGCTTTCGCGAGTTGCCTGGCTGGCATCCTTTGCCTGAGCTTGCTGCTGCTTGTAAGTGTCGCGCGCTTCGGCAGCTGTGGGCGTAGGCACGGCCATGGCGGGGTCGGCCGTGGTGGTTGCGGGAACGGTGGTCTGGGCGTGGGCGGCGGTGCCGGCCATTACCAAAGCGGCCAATACAAAAATCTTTTTCATGGCGAATAACTGGGCAGCGGAATTGAACTGCGCGCCTATTACGCAGACGGCCAAGCTCAAGTTCAAGCTGGTAGAATAATGCGCGGCGCTGGGGCCCCGGGGCGGCTCTCGGCACAAGCCAGCAATAAATTTGCGCGTCGCGCCCACAGTGGGGGTACGACACACTTTTGCACCTTTGCCTACAGGCCCTCGCCTGCTTTCGTTATGGCCCCGCTTTCTGCTTTTACCATCAGCACCGACCCCGCCCGGCTCGACGTGGCCGCCGTGCACCGCTACCTCAGTGAGGAATCGTACTGGGCGCGCCACATTCCCTACGCCACGGTAGCCAGGGCCCTGTCCAACTCCCTGTGCTTCGGGGCCTACGCTGCGGATGGCCGCTTGGCTGGTTTCGCCCGCGTTGTGACGGACAGGGCCACGTTTGCCTGGCTGTGCGACGTATTTGTGCTGCCCGAGTTCCGGGGCCAGGGCCTGTCCAAGCAGTTGGTAAGCACCGTGCTGGCCCACCCCGACTTGCAAAACCTGCGCCGCCACCTACTGGCCACGCTCGATGCCCACACCCTCTACCAGCAACATGGCTACACACCCCTGAAAAACACCGAGCGCTGGCTGGAAATTGCGCACCCCAACCCCTACCCGGGGCCCGAGTAAATGTAGCGCGGACTTTGTAGTCCGCGGCTCTCGCTTCGTCCTGCCGATAATCGTACAGCGACCGGGCAGCGCCGCGGACTACAAAGTCCACGCTACAGTTGTGCTACATCCTTACTTGAAGCTCAGCGGTACCACCACTTTCACGCTTACTGTGCGGCCCATGTTGAAGACGCCCATGCGGCCGGTGGTGTAGTTCAGGTCGGCGTATTTGAGGCGGCTGAGGTGGCTTTGGTAGGCCACGTCGAACAGGTTGTTGGCCGTGACGAAGAGCGAGAACAGCGTGCGGCCCCGGGCGTCGGCCACGTCGGTACCCACGCCGGCGTTGAAGAGCGTGTAGCCAGGCGTGGCGGTTTCGGTATCGAAGGCCGAGAAATAGCGATTTTGGGCAAACGTGTGCTCCACTTGGAAGCGCACGTAGCTGTTGGTGAGGCGTTTGCCCTGGCGGCGGAAGTTGCCGCGCAACTCCGACTGCAAGCGGTCGGCGGGGATGAAGGGCAGGTAGCGCTCGGCATCACTCACGCCCAGCTGGTGGGCGCGCACCATCGAAAAAGAGTTCTCGAAGTGCAGCCAGTCGAAGGGGTGCGGGTGCACGTCGAAGGTGGCCTCGCCGCCCACTAGGCGGGCGCGGCCCTGAGCGTACTCGTACACGCCCACGCTGGGGTCTTCGGCCGTGGCCACGGTCATCGAGTCGGTGCCGGCGCGGTTGAGGATGCGGCGCGTAAAGATGTAGTTGTCAATGCTGTTCTCAAAGGCGTCCAAGGTCAGGCGCACGTGGTCGGTGGCGTAGCTGATACCGCCGTCGACCTGCAAGCTGGTTTCGGCCTTGAGGTCGGACTGGCCAATTTCGTAGCGAATCGTGCCCTCGTGGCGGCCGTTCGAGCCCAGCTCGGCAATGTTGGGGGCCCTAAAGCCGCGGGCCACGTTGGCCTTCACCGTGAGCCGGTCGCTCAGGTTATAGGCCGCGCCTAGGCTGCCGCTGTAGTTTTTAAACGTGCTGCGAAAGCCGCCGAACTTGGTTTCGGAATCGGGGGCCCCGGAGGTGGTGGGCCGGCCGTCGGTGTCCAGAAATAGGGCATCGGCCCCGATGCGGCGTACGTCGTAGCGCAGGCCGCCGCTGAGGTCGAGGTTGCCGATGGATTTTTTGGCCACGCCAAACAGGCCGGCCTCGTTCATCACGTAGCCCGGGATGAGAAATTCCTGGCCCAGGTTGCGGTTTTGCTGGTGCAGGCCGCTGGTGCCCACGGTCAGGTTCCAGCCGGCCATTTCGGGCAGGTAGTAGCGCAGGGCGTAGTCGAGGGTGCGGAGCTGGAAGTAGAGGCTGGTTTCGGCGGGGTCGAGGGCGTTGCCGAACTCGCGGCGCAGGTTCTGCTGGTAGTTCACTTGCAGCGCCAGCCGGGCCCCACGGTCACCGAGGATGAAGCTGTTGTCGGCACCGATACGCAGGTGGTTGATTTGCTGGCGCGGCACGGCCAGCTCGTAGCCGCTGAACCCGGTGTTGGCCACCGGCACCGAGACCAGGGCCCCGGCAACGGAATAATCGCGCACGAAGCGCCCGCTGGCCGAGTCGCGGGCCCCCTCAATCAGGCCCAGCTGCTGGTTGAAGGTGCTGAAGGTGAGGTGCGAGTAGCCCCAGCTTTTGTTCAGGCCCACGTAGCCGTTGGCATCCCACTCGTTGAAGCCCGAATTGAAAACGCGGCCATCGTAGCGGTTCTGGTAATCGCCGGCCACCTTTCGGCTACCGCGGGCCAGCCAGTTCAGGCCGTTCAGGTTGCCCGCGTTTTCGAAGGAGTAGCCCTGCTGGCGGTTGTTGGTCTGGTAGTTGGCCGTGGCCGAGCCGGTGATGTGGCCCTCGGCAATGGGCTCGGGGGCCAGAAAGTTGATGACGCCGGCCATGGCGTCGGAGCCGTACAGCAGCGAGCCGGGGCCCTTGATGATCTCGGCCCGGTCGATGCTGAACTCGTCGATTTCGATGCCGTGCTCGTCGCCCCACTGCTGGCCTTCCTGCTTGGCGCCGTTGTTCAGGGTCGTCACGCGGTTGTAGCCCAGCCCGCGCACCACCGGCTTGCTGATGGCGGCCCCGGTGGTGATCTGGCTCACGCCCGGCGTGTGGGCAATGGCGTCAATCACGTTGGTGCCCGAGGTTTGGTTGAGGCGGGTGCGGTCAATAACCGTGGTGGGCACCGGCGAGCGACGCGCCTCGGTAGCCGCCGACACGCCCGTGACCACCACCTGGCCAATTTCGGTGGCCGCTGGGGTCAGCTTCACGGCCAGCGGCTGGCCCGCGCCCGTGTCCACGGTCAGGCTTACGGTGGTGTAGCCCAGCGAGCGAATCTGCACCCCGAACCGCCCCCTTGGCAGGTTGGCAAAGCTGAAATTGCCGGCCCCGTCGGTGGCCGTGCCCTGCTTGAGGTCGGTGAAGAGCACGGTGGCCCCCGGCACGGCCTCGCCGGTGGCGGCATCGGTTACGTGGCCGGTGAAGGCCATTGCGGCCGCTGGCCGGGTCCGCGGCGCGGGGGCTGGGGTTTGGGCCCCGACGTGCAGCGCCAGCCCGCTTAGCAGCAAGGTGTTGATGGCCACCAAGCGCAAGCCGTTGCGGGCCCCCAGCGGGGCGAGGAAAGTGGCGCGCGACCAGCTAGCTGCCGCGAAAGAAAGCCCCGGCCAAGGGCCGGAGCCTTCCCGCAATTTCTCCAAAACCAAACGGGAGAAGGCAGAAGCCGCCGAACGCGGCAAGGCGTATTTATTGAGTCGTGCGTGAGTCCCCATACCAAGTTGTGTTATTTAAATGCGTGGCCATCAGCGGCAAGCCTTGCGCAAAGCAGTGGGCAAACCGCCCCCGGCGCCAAGCCAGTGGGCGCAGCCGATAGCCCCAGAAAATTAAGTGAGCGGCCGGGGCCCCAGGGGCCCTGCCAGGTAATGCGGCGGCGCTATGCCAGCGGGGGCCCCCGCAGGCAGCGCTGCGCCGCCACGGCCTCGGCCCACACCGACGCCGCAAAGGGCGTGCGCAGTCCCACCACAGCCGAGCGCGTGGGCACGGGCACCGCCACCGGCGCGGCCGGCTGGAAAGGTGCGTCGTAGAGCACGTCTTCGTGGCAGTGCTTGTGCTGAGCCGTCAGCAAGGCCTTGCCCTTGACTGGGCCGAAGCTGGCGCGCCGCGCCGGCTCGGCGGTAGTGTGCACGTGGGCGTGCAGTGCCAGTACCCACGCCTCGGGCAGCAGCACCCGCACGAAGCAGAGCAGCAAGAAAGCAGCGCAGAGTTGGCGACGCAAGAGCACGAATAACGCGGGCAAGGGGCTACGTGGCAGGGCCACGCGGCCCGCAGGCCGGCAGCCCACCGGGTCCCCAAAGGTATGGCGCTGCAACATAATTGCGCCAAGTTGCAGCGGACATTCTTTTTCTGATCAATTAATTAAGCTCAACCATACTTTATTGTCAGTAGCCAGCAACAAGTAGTTAGCAGGCACGTAGCAGGCATTATCACAAATGCAACTAAGTTGCATTTGTGATAATGCCTGCTACCTTCGCAATACCAATGGGCCCCAGGCGACCAATGCCCACCTGAACCAATCAATTTTTGCCTTATCCTATGCTGCACGAAGTCATTATTGTGGGCGGTAGCTACGCCGGACTAAGCGCCGCTATGGCCCTGGGCCGGGCCCGCTGCCGGGTGCTGGTCATCGATGCGGGCCTGCCGCGTAACCGCTTTGCGCCCCACGCCCACAACTTGTTGCTGCATGACGGCGACGCCCCCGCCGACCTGGCGGCCCAGGCCCGCCAGCAGCTGGCCACCTACCCCACCGTGCAGTTGCTCGCCGCCGAAGCCACGACGGCCGAGAAGCTGCCCGACGGCACATTTGCCATCGGCACAGCCCGGCACGGGAGCTTCCGGGGCGAGGTACTGGCCCTGGCTACCGGCCTGCGCGATGAGCTGCCGCCCGTGCCCGGCTTTGCCGAATGCTGGGGCAAGAGCATCATCCACTGCCCGTACTGCCACGGCTACGAGGTGGCCGACCAGCCCACCGGCCTGTGGTTCAACGGCGATGCCGTGGGCGAAGTGGCCCAGCTGCTCCTCAACTGGACCCGCGACCTGACGGTGTTCACCAACGGCCCGGCCACGTTTGGGGCCCCCGTGCGGGCGCAGCTCGCCGCCTGGCGCGTGCCCGTGGTCGAAACGCCCATTGCCGCCGTGGCGCAGGCCGGGGGCTGGCTCCAGGGCCTGCGCTTGGCCGACGGCCGGCTGGTCGCCGCGGCGGTTCTATACGCCCGGCTGCCCTGGCGGCAGGCCAGTGCGCTGCCCGCCCAGCTGGTTTGCGCCCTCACGGAGAACAACTTACTCCAAATTGATGCGCAAAACCAAACCACCGTGCCCGGCGTGTACGCCCTGGGCGATAACTGCTCGCCACTGCACCAACTGGTGCAGGCCATGGCCGCTGGCAACGCCGTGGGCGCAGGGCTGAGCAAGCTGTTCATCGCCAAAATGCGGCGCTGGGCGGCCTGAGGGTTTAGCGAGAACTCCACTGGCGCGGGCGGTGCAAGTGCACGGGGGCCCCGGGCGCACTTGCAAAATGAGGAGCTTATCGCCGTATTTTTACCGGCTGCCCTTCGCGCCCTACCTGCTCATGCTCCTTCCCATTATCGATTCGCTCGTGGCGCAAGCCGACGCGGAGCTGTGCCTGCTGCGCTTCCAGTGGGCGGTGCCATCGGAAGACCATACCCGGCCAGCATTCATGCGGGGGCTGGTCTTGCTGGCCGAGCGCCAGGCCGTCCGGGTGCTGGTCGATTTTACAGGGATGCCGCCCACCTCCGTTACCGAAGAAGTTTGGCTGGCCCAGCACTGGGTGCCGGGTATTCTCCGGCAGGCGTGCCTACTGCAAGCAGCCATGGTGTTCGACAATGAGTACGATTTGCATAATTGGGCCAAGATAGAAAATATGCTGGGCCCCAGTCACTTGCGCAGCTTTCAGTTTCAATTTTTCGACGACGCGGCGGCGGCCCTGCACTGGCTCACCGGCTCCGACGCGGCCGTGCGGCGCCTGCAAGCCGAGTGGTTTGGCGCGCCCGCCGGGGGCCCCCGGGGCGTGAGTTGGGGGCCCCCGGCGGGCGCGGCCGGAAACCCTGCGCGGCAGGTAGGGGTTTTCGCAGCGGGGCGGCGCATGCCGCCCCTTACCCATAGTTTTGACCCATGCCCCCCGCCGCTCCTGCCCCCGACCGCCTCGCCCAAACCATCACCCGCCACGGGCTGCGCCAAACGCCCGTGCGTCGCGCCGTGCTGGCCGCCCTCACGGGCAAGGGCTACGCCCTCACCGGGGCCGAGATTGAGCAGGAAACGGGCCCCGGCACCGACCGCATCACCCTGTACCGCACCCTCAAAAGCTTCGAGCAAAGCGGCCTCATCCACCGCGTCATCGACGATTCGGACGTGCTGCGCTACGCGGCCTGCTCCATCGAGTGCAGCGCCGGGGCCCACTTCGACAACCACGTGCACTTCAAGTGCGGCACCTGCGCCCACACGTATTGCCTGAGCCAAGTCGCCATCCCGGCCGTAACGCTGCCCGGCGGCTTCCAGGCCGAGCGGCGCGACTACCTGCTTTCGGGCACGTGCCAGCTTTGCCAGCCTGCTGGCTAACCCCAATTGGCCGAGTGAAGCAGTGCATCAGTCGGGTTTTTCGCCCCATTGGCCGTAGTACCAAATCCGGAAGCGGCGTTTTTTAGTAGTTTGGGCCCGTAAGCAATGCACAATTTTATACTGGCCTTTGCGTACTATTGCACTAACCTTGCAGGGCCCCGCGCCGTTAGGCGCTATATCTTATATGATTATCAACGAAATTGGCGAACTGCTGATGCAACACAGCGAGCCCTTGGGTTTGCTGCGCACCAATTGGGCCGCGGGCCGCGACATGAGCCATTTCCGCGACGCCCTCACCCGGGCCCAGGCGGTAGCCCAGCGCCTGAGCGTGCGCCGGTGCTTGATTGAGCTAGATGCTCTGCCCGATATTTCGGCCTACGACCAGGCTTGGCTGGCCACCCAGTGGATTCCAAATTCGCTGCATCTATCTCTAAAACAGGTAGTTATTGTGCTTTCGCCCCGGCGCATCTACAACCAGCAAGCCGTGGAGGGCCTGCTGTTGATGGCCCGGCCGTTCATCAAGTTCGACGTGCAGTTTTTCTCGCAGCCCGTGGCCGGCCTGCGCTGGCTCACCGACTACTCGCCGCTAGTGCCCGAGTTGCTGCACGAGTGGGACGTGGCCTTCGGCCCCACGCCCCCGCCGCCGGGCGGCGTGCAGGAGCCCCGCGCCTACTACGACCGCCCCTGAGGGCCCTCACGCTGTCAACCTGACAGTTTTTTTCGGCTTGGAACGCACTTTGAAGCGGCCCCCGTGGCGGCTCGCCTCGGCGTGCCCGGCCAAAATTTCCACTTTGCCTTCACCCAACCCATTCTGCCATGCAGGAAACCGGCTCCATCTCGATCCACACCGAGAACATCTTCCCGATCATTAAGAAGTTCTTGTATTCCGACCACGAAATCTTCCTGCGCGAGCTGGTAAGCAACGCCGTCGATGCCACCCAGAAGCTCCAGAGCCTGGCCCGCCAAGGCGAGTTTCAGGGCGAGTTGGGCGAGCTGAAGGTGCGCGTGACCGTGGACAAGGACACCCGCAAAATCACGGTGTCGGACCACGGCCTGGGCATGAGCGCCGAGGAAATCAAGAAGTACATCAACCAGATTGCCTTCTCCGGGGCCACCGAGTTTGTGGAGAAGTATAAGGAGACGGACGCCACGGCCAAAGACCAGATCATCGGGCAGTTCGGCCTGGGCTTCTACTCGGCCTTCATGGTGGCCAAGGAAGTAGAAATCTGGTCGCAGTCATTTAAGGAAGGGGCCCTGACGGCCCACTGGACCTG
The DNA here is from genome assembly GCF_001816125.1 of Hymenobacter coccineus. Taxonomy (GTDB): domain Bacteria; phylum Bacteroidota; class Bacteroidia; order Cytophagales; family Hymenobacteraceae; genus Hymenobacter; species Hymenobacter coccineus. Next base: position 15,095 of record NZ_MDZA01000397.1, read on the forward strand.
CGACGGCAGCACGTCGTACACCATCGACGAGCCCACCGGCGAGCACGCCAAAGCCGAGCGCGGCACCGACGTGGTGCTGCACGTGGCCGATGACTCGGACGAGTTCTTAGAGGTAGAGCGGCTGCGCACCATCCTCACCAAGTACTGCAAATTCCTGCCGGTGCCGATTGAACTGGAAGGCCAGCTCATCAACGACACCACGCCCATCTGGACCAAGCAGCCAAGCGAGCTGACCGACGAGGACTACCTGAAGTTTTACCAGGAGCTGTACCCCATGTCGATGGACGCGCCGCTGTTCTGGATTCACCTGAACGTGGACTACCCGTTCAACCTGACCGGCATCCTGTACTTCCCCAAGGTGAAGGACGAGCTGCAATTCTCGCGCAACAAGATTCAACTCTACTCGCGCCAAGTCTTTATTACCGACGAGGTGAAGGACGTGGTGCCCGAGTTTTTAATGCTGCTGCACGGCGTAATTGACTCGCCCGATATTCCGCTGAACGTGTCGCGCAGCTTCTTGCAGGCCGACGCGGCGGTGCGCAAAATCAACACCTACATCACCCGCAAGGTGGCCGACAAGCTCGGCGACCTGTTCAAGAAGGACCGCGCTGGTTACGAAGAGAAGTGGTCCGACATTGGCATGTTCGTGAAGTACGGCATGCTGTCGGACGAGAAGTTTTACGACCGCGCCAAGGACTTCGTGCTGCTGAAGAATGTGGCTGGCAAGCTGTTCACCATCAGCGAGTACACCGAGCACATCCAGGCCAACCAGCAGGACAAGGACGGCAACACCGTGGTGCTGTACACCAACGACGCCGAGGCCCAGCACGGCTTCGTGGCCGCCGCCCAGGAGCGCGGCTACGACGTACTGAATTTCGACCACATCCTCGACCCGCATTTCATCGGCCAACTGGAGCAGAAGCTGGAGAAAACCAGCTTCAAGCGCGTGGACGCCGACACGGTGGGCAAGCTCATCGAGAAAGACGAAACCACCGAGAGCGTGCTCAGCGAGGACGACCAAACCAAGGTGGCTGAGGCCTTTAAAACGGCCATTGCCAACGATGCCATGCACGTAAAAGTGGCCGCCTTGAGCCCACAGGACGCGCCGGTGGTCATCACCCAGAACGAGTTCATGCGCCGCATGAAGGACATGCAGCGCACCGGCGGCGGGGGCGGCATGCAGATGTTCGGTGCCTTCCCCGAAAGCTTCGACGTGACCGTGAACGCCAACCACCCCGTGGCCCAGCGCGTGCTGGCCGAGGGCGGTGAGCAATTGGCCCGGCAAGCCTTCGATTTGGCCCGCCTGGCTCAAGGCATGCTGAAAGGCGAAGCCCTCACGGCCTTTGTGAAGCGCAGCACCGAGCTGCTGTAAGTCACTAGCAAAAAGCTAAAAAGCCCTGCTGCCCATTCGGTAGCGGGGCTTTTTTGTGGGCAAATGCCAAGCTTTACGTAGCTTGCTGCATGAAAATATTTCTTGCCATTGCCCTACTCACGGGCACGCTGGCGGCCACGGCCCAACCCGTCAAAAATGCGCCTACGGGCCTGCAAAACAACCAAGTGAAGGTAGCCAGCGGCCCGCTAGCCGGTGGCCTGGCCGCCAGCGGCATCCGCGAGTTTAAAGGCGTGCCGTACGCCGCGCCGCCCGTGGGGCCCCGGCGCTGGCAGGCCCCGCAGCCGGTGCAGCCGTGGACGACCGTGCGCGCGGCCACGCAGTTTGGGCCCCGGGCCATGCAACTGCCGCTGTTCGGCGACATGAACTTCCGCTCGGACGGCGTGAGCGAGGACTGCCTGTACCTGAACGTATGGACGGGTGCGAAGTCGGCCCAGGAGCGCAGGCCGGTGCTGGTGTACTTCTACGGCGGGGGCTTCGTGGCCGGCGACGGCTCGGAGCCGCGCTACGACGGCGAGGCCATGGCCAAGCGCGGCATCGTGGCTGTGACGGTAAACTACCGGCTCGGCGTGTTCGGCTTCATGGCCCACCCCGAGCTGACCCAGGAATCGCCTCACCACGCCTCCGGCAACTACGGCCTGCTCGACCAGGCCGCGGCCCTGGCCTGGGTGAAGGCGAACATCGCGGCCTTCGGCGGCGACCCGCAGCACGTCACCATCGCCGGCGAGTCGGCCGGATCATTCTCGGTGAGCGCCCAGATGGCGTCGCCGCTCTCCAAAAACCTGATGGTGGGCGCCATTGGCGAAAGCGGCTCGCTGCTGGGCTTGCAGCCGCTGCCCACGCTGGCCCAGGCCGAGCAAACCGGCACAACCTTCGCCGCTGCGGTGGGGCCCCCACGCTGGCTGCCCTACGCGCAATGCCGGCTGAGCAACTGCTAGCCGCCACCGGCAAGCCCGACGCGCCCCGCTTCTCGACCAACGTGGACGGCTACTTCCTGCCCCAATCGCCCACCGAAATCTTCACCGCCGGCAAGCAGGCGCACGTGCCGCTGCTGGTGGGCTGGAACTCGCAGGAAATGGCCTACCAGATGGTGATGGGCCCCAACGCGCCCACCGCCGAGAACTACCAGGCCGCTGTGCAAAAGCTGTACGGCGAGCGCGCCGCCGGGGCCCTAAAGCTCTACCCCGCCGCTACGGCCGAGCAGTCGGCCACCGACCTGGCCAGCGACCGGTTCATCGCCTACAGCACCTGGAAATGGGCCGATTTGCAGACCCAAACCGGGGGCAAGCCCGTGTACCGCTACCTCTACGCCCGCCCCCGCCCGGCCATGACGCCCGAAATGGGCAACGCCACCGCCAACCTAGCCGGCGGCATCACCAAGAGCACCGGGCCGGTCGCCGCGCCCGCGCCGCCGGCCAAGGGCGCCGTGCACTCGGCTGAGATTGAGTACGCGCTGGGCAACCTGCCCACCAACAAAGTATTTGCCTGGACGCCCGACGATTACAAAGTATCGGAGCAGCTGCAAGCGTATTTCGCCAACTTCATCAAAAACGGCAACCCCAACGGCAGCGGCCTGCCCACTTGGCCCGCCGCCAAGGCCGGCGCCGGCGGGCAGCTGCTGCGCGTGGACGTGAACACTCGCGTTGAAGCCGACCAAACGCGCGCCCGCTACCTTTTCCTGGAGCAGAAATAGCCAACTCGCTGGGGGCCCGGGGCAGCCGCACCGGGGCCCTATTTCAGGTTTTTAGCCACCACAAACATCCGGTCGCCGAAGCGGCCGGTGAGCTTGTTGAGGTAGTAGGTGGGGTACTGGCCGGCCAGCTTGCTCACCTTCTCGATCAGGCTGCCGCCCAGGCGAATGTGCTTGGGCGGCTTCACGGGGTTCAGCAGGTCAACCACTTCGAACCCGTTCTTCTCCAGCATCTTGCGGATGGTGTTGGGCGTGAACTCGAACAAGTGGTAGGGCGGTATGTCCATCTTGCGCTCCTTGCCCAGGGCCCCGTACGCGGCAAAACCTAAGCGCACCGAGGGTAGATTCAGTACCGAGGGCAGGGCCAGCACCAGCAGCCCACCGGGGCCCAAAATGCGGTGGAACTTGGCCAGCGTGGCCGAGGGCGAGCGCAGGTGCTCCAGCACGTCGCCCATGTAGGCCAAGTCGAACTGGTCGGCGTGGAAGTCCTCGGTGGTTTCGATGTTGCCGGTCACCACGGGCAGGTGCAGCTCGCGGCGGGCAAAGTCTGCGGCATGCTCGGATATTTCGAGGCCGTGGGTGGTCCAGCCCAGGGCTTGCAGGCTCTTGAGGGTGTAGCCCGGGCCGCAGCCCACCTCCAGGTACCGGAATTTCCGGCCCGGGTAGTGGGCCAGCACGTAGTCGGTGAACTTGTCGGGCCGCAGCTGGTTTAAAGCTTCGTTCTTCTGCCCGTCTTCGATGAACTTGACTTCCCGCTGGGTACGGTCGTAGTTGGGCCGGTCGGTGAAATATTCTTTGCCGTAGAGCCGCTCCAGCTGGGCCGGCGTGGGCTGGGGGTCGAGGAACATCAGCTCGCAACGGCGGCAGCGGGTGCCTTGCAGCTTTTCGCCCTCAAATTCGTAGTAGAAAGGCAGCTTTTTAAAATCGGAGCTGCCGCACAAGTCGCAGGTACGCATGGCAAGGACGCGGATTGACTGGTTGGCGCCGCTGCCCAATCCATTTGGTACAACAACGCGGGGACGCGCCCCGCAAAGGTCGCCCTACTTTACGCAATTAGCTTAGCTCCTTCTTTATGCTCGATGTTCTTGTGATTGGGGCCGGCCCCGTGGGCCTGGCCTGCGCCCTCGAAGCCCAGCGCCGCGGCCTGCAAGTGGCCGTGGTGGACAAAGGGGCCCTGGTAAATTCCATCGTGGGCTACCCCTACAACATGGAGTTTTTCTCCACGCCCGAGCTGCTCGAAATCGGCGGCTACCCCTTCCCCACCTACCACTACAAGCCCCTGCGCGAAGACGCCCTGGACTACTACCAGCGCGTGGCCCGCGCTGAGAACCTGGTTCTGCGCCTGCACGAGCGGGTGTTGAGCATGAGTGGCGAGCAGGGCAACTTCCTGGTAACGACCGACAAGGGCAGCATCCCGGCCCGGAACGTGGTGGTGGCCACCGGCTTCTACGACCTGCCCAACCCGCTGGGTGTGCCGGGCGAAGACCTGCCCCACGTGAGCCACTATTACCGCGAGCCTTACCTGCACGTGGCGCAGCGCGTGGTGGTCATCGGCGCCAAAAACTCGTCGGCCAAAGCAGCCTTGCAGCTCACCCGCGCCGGGGCCCAGGTCACGCTCCTCGTGCGGGGCCCCGAGGTGAGCGACTCGGTGAAATACTGGATCCGGCCCGACCTGGTGAACCGCATCAAAGAAGGCAAAATCACAGCTCACTTCAATACCACCATCACCGCCATCCGGCCCGATGCCGTGGAAATCCTTACCCCCGAGGGCCCCCGGGAAGTGCCCACCGACTACGTGTACGCCCTCACCGGCTACCACCCCGACGAGGCCCTGCTCGGCCGCCTGGGCGTCGAGCCCGACCCCGCCGACGAGGCCCGCGCGCCCCTCTTCGACCCCGCCACGCACGAAACCACCAACCCCGGCGTGTTCGTGGCCGGCACCGTGTGCGGCGGCCGCGCCACCAGCCGCTGGTTCATCGAGAACGGTCGTCACCACGCCCAGCTCATCGCCGCGCACCTCGCGGCCAGCGTGCCCGCGTAGGGGCCCCAGCAGTTTGGTTCCAACGCAAAAAAGCCTCCTTCCCCAGCCGTGGGAAAGGAGGCTTTTGCTTGAGGCCCCAGGGGCCCAAGCTTACTGCGGGAAGACCACGCCGCGGTATTCGTTGATGTTTACCGTTGGGATGGATGCGCCATAAAAGTTATTGATGTTTCGAATAAGCTCGTTGGCTACCAAAGCGTAACCGCGGGGCGTGGGGTGCACCCCGTCGAGGCCAAACAGGTTGCCACTAGCGAAAACAGCTGTGTTTGATACGGCGTTAAACGCTACGCCTTGCTGCGCTACGGTCGTGAAAAACGTGTTCATATCAGCCAGCGCCACCTTATTCTGGCGGGCAGTTTTGGCGATAATGGCGTTGAGCTGGGTAGTGCGGGCCACCACCGCGGCTACTTCCGCTTCGTCGAGCACATACTTGCTGGGCAACGGATTGGACTGCGTAGCCGAATATCCCACGCCTACAGGAAAGGGGTTGGCCGTGCCGCTGGCCGTACCAATAACTGCCTGGGCTGTAAGGGTCAATAGATCTGCCGAGGTAGCCACGCGCACGGTACCAGTACCTGTGGTGATGTACAGGCTGGCCGCGGCAGCGTTGGGCAATTGCGGGTTGGCCTTAATACTCGCAATAACGGTGGCTACCGGCACAGTGGTGAAATACGGAATTCCGGTCACGTTCGGGATGTTGGCCGCAATGCCGGCCACCGTGCCCCTTTTCGACATAGTACTCAGAATGGCCCGGTAGCCGATGCCAAAGCGCGTAGTATCCGTAAGGTTGCTGAAAGGATCGGCCGCACTGGCCACCCCGCCGTTGGAGGCGTAGGTCAACACGTCGTTGTTACCCATCCAGCAGGTGAAGAAGGTTGGCGTCTTCTGGCCGATGTACGTCACGTAGTCCTTGCTGGGCTTTTCAGCAGCCGTTAGCAAACGCTCGTAAAAAGGGTTGAGCAAACCGTAAGGTGCCAACCCGTTGGTGAGCGCTGATAAGCTGCTCAGCACCGAAATACCGGGTACGCCAAGGTTATCGGGCTGGGCACCGCTATAAGCCGCTAGTTGCAGCTGGCCACTGGCCAAAACACTGCCAGTAGCGGCCAGTTTCTCGCCCAAGTAGCTATTGGCCGCAGAGGGTATTACGGGCGCCAGGGCCCCATTCACGACCTGTAGCTTGATGTAGCCCGACCCATCTTGCTGGGCAGGGGCGAACGAGGGCTGCATGAAGCTGGCGGGGCCCTTGCCCGTCTTACCGAATTGCTGGGCCAGGATGGCGGGGTACGACGTGGCCTGCGCCTCATTGTAGAGGCCCCCGTCGGAGTAGCCCGACGTGAGCGAGTTGCCCACGGCCACGTAGCTGGTAAAATCGGCCGAGCCAGCCGCAGCCGCGGGCGCGTCGATGTTGGGCTGGCAGCCGCCCAGCGCCAAACCCAGCAGGGCCAGGGCCGGCGCAGAATACTTAACTATCGGTTTCATAGATATTTATGCTTGTAGCGAAAAGAAGATCCGTTAGAACGAGTAGCGCACCCCGATGCCGGGAATGAAGATATCGGTGCGGTAGGTGCCGGCCACGCGGTCGGTGGTGCCGTTGTTCAGCAAGTCGGCCTGCGACTGGCTGCGCTTGGCGAAGCGCTCGAACTGAAACGAGGCGTCGATTCCCAGGTGCGGGTTGGGCTGGTAGGTGAGGCCGGCGGTGGCGATGTAACGGCCGGCGTCGGGGGTTTCGGGCGTCACGTAGCCGTCCTTTACCGCCGCAAAGTCATAGGCCGAGCCCAGGCGTACAATCAATTGTTCGGTGGCTTTGTACTGGCCACCCACGCGGAAGGCCAGCGCGTCCTGGTAGTAGCGCTTCGAAGTGCTGGTGGTGCTGCCGCCCACCAGGCCGGTGTTGGCAGGGGTGGGGGTGCCGGCGTTGCCGTTGTTGCCCGAAAAGTTAAAATCGAGGGTACGGTAGGCGCTCCAGAACACCAGCGAGGCGTCGACGCCAATGGTGAGCCGGTCGGTGGGCATGATGCCAATGCCCACCGATGCGGTGGCCGGCAGCGGCAGCGTGGCGTCAAAGTTGGTGGCCGTAAAACCACGGTTGATGGCGGCAGCGGAGGCCCCGGTGGGCAGGCCGGCGTAGCTCACACTGCCCCCTTTCACTTGGGCGTCGATTTTCGAGCGATAGCTGATGCCCAGGCTTAGCTTATCCGAAGGCTTAAAGTACAAGCCAGCGTTGACGCCCATCTGGAACTTGGTGGTGCCGTCGAGGGTGATATGGCCAGGGCCCGTGGGCAGCGGAATATCTTTTTGCAAGTTCACAGAGCCGTAGGCCAGCATCGTCACGCCCACGCCCACGCTGAACTGGGGCGAAAACGCGTAGGAGAACGTGGGCTGCACGTACACCGACTGTAAATTAATTTCCGTCAGGCTGTAGCGGCCCTCCCAGTTGTCGGCGTAGCGCAGCTGGCTGCCGTAGGGCGTGTACACGCCCACCCCAAACTTGTACTTGCCCTCCTTGCCAAACGCGGCGTAGAGGTTGAAGGGCGTTACCAACAGGTGCTGCAGGTCGCGCTGGGCCCCGCCGTTTTCGCTCGTATAAGCCCCGCGGGCCAAGGCAAAATTAGCGCCCACCTGCACGCCGTTGGCGCGCACCATGGCCAGGGCCCCGGGGTTGTAGAACATGGCCGCCTGATCCAGCGAGAGGCCCACGCCCACGCCGCCCATGCCAATATTTTGCTGCCCGCCCAGGTTCACCTGGAAGCCACTGGCCGCAGCCGTGGCGGCACTGCCCAGCAGGGCCCCGCTGGCAAGGAGTAAAGTTTTTAGCGTCATAAAAGAAGAAACATGGAGTAAATAGTGATTCCGGGCCCTAAATGTAGCGGCAAATACGCAATCGATTTCCAAAACTGTTCGGCGTGCCGACTATATTATTTGAGTTTTGTATCTTAGTACTGCCAAAAGGCGCTAGGCGGCGTATTTTTGGGTTTTTCTTATCCATTTCCCACTTTTGGCCCCGGCCGCCCACGCTATGCTACCCGACGTCATTTCTTCTATCTACCAACTTAGTGAGGAGCAGCTAGCCGTGCGCGACGCGGCCGCGACTTTGCCCAGTCCGAGCTGTGGGCCGGCGTGATTGAGCGCGACGAGCACCAGAAATTCCCGGCCGAACAGGTCAAGAAAATGGGCGAACTGGGCTTCATGGGCATGATGGTGAGCCCCGAGTACGGCGGCTCGGGCCTCGACACCGTCAGCTACGTGCTGGCGATGGAGGAAATCAGCAAGGTCGATGCTTCGTGCTCGGTTATTATGAGCGTGAACAACTCGCTCGTGTGCTGGGGCCTAGAGGAGTACGGCACTGAGGAGCAGAAGCAGAAGTACCTGCCGCGCCTGTGCTCGGGCGAAATCATCGGGGCTTTCGCCCTGAGCGAGCCCGAGGCGGGCTCCGACGCCACCAGCCAGCGCACCACCGCCGAGGACATGGGCGACCACTACCTGTTGAATGGCACCAAGAACTGGATTACTAACGGCACCACGGCCTCGGTGTACCTGGTCATCGCCCAGACCAACCCCGAGCTAAAGTCGCGCGGCATCAACGTGTTGATTGTGGACAAGAACACGCCCGGCTTCATCCAGGGCCCCAAGGAGAACAAGCTCGGCATCCGCGGCTCCGACACGTGCTCGCTGATGTTTACCGATGTGGTGGTGCCCAAGGAGAACCGCATTGGGGCCGACGGCTTCGGTTTTAAGTTTGCCATGCAGGTGCTGGCTGGGGGCCGCATCGGCATCGCGGCGCAGGCGCTGGGCATTGCCTCGGGGGCCCTGGAGCTCAGCCTGAAGTATGCCAAGGAGCGCAAAGCCTTCGGCGTGGCCATTGCCCAGCACCAAGCAATCCAATTTAAGCTCGCCGACATGGCCACCAATATTGACGCCGCGCGTTTGTTGTGCTTACAAGCCGCCGCCGACAAGGACCGCCACGGCGATTATGCTAAATCCGGGGCCATGGCCAAGCTCTTCGCCTCGAAAACGGCGATGGACGCGGCGGTGGAAGCCGTGCAAATTCACGGCGGGTACGGCTTCGTGAAGGAATACCACGTCGAACGCTTCATGCGGGACGCCAAAATCACCCAGATTTACGAGGGAACTTCAGAGATTCAGAAAATTGTAATCTCGCGGGAAATCCTCAAATAGGGCGAATTGCCACATTTTCAGATTATTTGCACAAAACCCAGCTAAAAAAAGGCTGGGTTTTTAGTTTTTCTCGCTGTTTATACGTTGTATTGTACTCGGATTGTATCATTTACTAGAATTTGCATTAGAACTACACTTACTAACCGCCCTACAAGGATATTTTAAAATGGAAGATTACAATAAAGTCATTGAATCGTTAGGTGTTCGCTACATCAAGTCCAAGAATTTGGTGTTGCAGCAGCCCTTTACCGTGCGCAATTCTTATGATGTCGGCAACACCCTTATCCTGTTGCACAAAGGCCGCATCTCCTTCGGCGAAGACTCGCACGTAGTCGAGGAGGGCGAAATGCTATTCGTGCCCGGTGGCCGGGCTACCCGCGTGGGCTACGGCAATGAGCCGGGCGGCCGCGTGATCACCAACGACGACCTGATTACCAACAAAGACAAGTTTTTCTCCTCCAACGACCACATCGACCTGATCGGCGACGCCGAGCAGAGCCACAGCTTCGTAAGCTTCGACGCCAAGGTATTTGACTCGGTAAACTTCTTCGCGTCGCTCGACGTGCCGGCGTTCCTGATCAGCAAGAACAAGAAGATGGCCAACCTGATCCGGCAGGTGGTTGAGGAGAGCATCCAGGACCTGCCCGGCCGCGAGCGGCTCATCAGCATCTACACCGAGAACCTGGTGGTGGAAGTAGTGCGCTACGTGTTGCAAAACAACATGTTTGTGGAGCAGCTGGCCACCAACAGCACCTACTTCAAGGACCCGCGCCTGATTGACCTGTTCAACTACATCAAGGAGCACCTCGGCGGCGACTTGTCGAACAAGGTGCTTAGCGGCGTGGCCAACGTGAGCGAAGACTACGTGGGCCAGTATTTTAAAATGCTGACCAACATCAACCCGCAGGACTATATCGAGTACCAGCGCATGGAGCGCGCGGTGTTCCTGCTGCGCACCACCAAAAAGAGCATCCGCGAAATTGGCAAGGATGTGGGCTACAAGGACACGGCCTATTTCTGCCGCCGCTTCAAGATGATGTTCGGCATTCCGGCCGGCAAGATGCGCCGCCGCGAGTCGGCGATGAACATCTAGCAGCGCCAGGTAATCGGTTGTAGTTAATTCGGTAGTTAGTTAGGGACCCCACGGCCAGTAGTGCTGTGGGGTCCCTGCTGTTTTGGGGCCCCGGGGCCAGCCCACTGGGGCCCACCTCTACTCGGCAGCCACCGCCGCGGCCCCGCGCACCGCGGCCACCGCGGCGGCCAGAAACGCCGGTTCCTCGGCAATGCGGTTGCCCACCACTACCACGTCGGCCCCGGCTGTGAGGGTGGCCGTGATTTTCTCGGCGGTGTTGAGGCCCCCGCCCACGATGAGGGGTGTGGCCACTGTGGCCCGCACCGCGGCCACCATGGCCGCCGACACGGGGTGCAGGGCCCCACTGCCGCCGTCGAGGTAGGTGAGGCGCAGGCCCAGCTGCTCGCCGGCCAGGGCCGTGGTAGCGGCAATCCCGGGTTTGTCGTGCGGCAGCGGGGCCGTGCCGCTCATGTAGGAAGCCGTAGTAGGCCGACCGCTGTCGACGAGCAGGTAGCCGGTAGGCAGCAGCTCCAGCCCGCTGGCACGCAGGCGCGGGGCAGCCACCACGTGCTGCCCAATCAGGAACTCGGGGTTGCGGCCCGAAATGAGGGAGAGCAGCAGCAGGCCATCGGCGGGGCCCTCCAAGTGCAGGCTGTGGCTCGGAAATAGTAGCACCGGCACCAGGCTATTGGCCTTTAGCAACGCCAGAAGGGCAGCCTGATGCGCGCTTAGCACCAGGCTGCCCCCCACAAAAAAGTAATCAATTGGGTGCTCAGCTACACGCACCAGCAGTTCACGCAGGCTGGATTCGGTAAAATCATCGGGGTCGAGCAGCACCGCCAGCGCTTTGCGGCCGTGCTGCCGGTGGGCAATAAACGAATCAAGCAGGGTGCTGGCGGGGCGCATCCGGGGAGCTGGGCTGGGCGGGGGAAAACGGCCCCGCGGCTCCCGCACCAGCGGCAGCCGCGTCGGCGCGGGCCGCAAGGTCGGGATTTTTGGGCGCTTGCGCGTCCTCTACAGCCGATTCCACCGCTTTGTGACCCACTAGCGCCGCAATGCTTACTGCTGCGGCCTGCGAAATCAGGCCCCGGGCCACATCCGACTGCCACGCGGCTTTCGCCAACGAGCCCAGCGTGCTGGCAGCTTCTGATTTAAACCAAGATTCTTTGGGCGCCGGCTTGGCATCGGTAGCTTTTTTAGCTCCAGGCTCCGACCGAAGGGCCGGGGGACGGGAAGGCTGCGCGGCCGGCTGGGGCTCAAATGGATCGGGCTCGTGCGCGGCAGCGGGGCCCTTGGGGGCCGCATCGAAACCCATTGCTTCTTGGAACACGGCTGCCGAAGCGGCCGCCGATTTGGGGGCGTTGGGGTCGCGGGGGCCCTTCTTGTCTTTTTTACCTTTGGGTGGCGCCGTGGGACCACTTTCGTTAGCGTAGCGACGGGGCTTGGATTTGCTGCTGAACAGCTTAGTAATCAGCCATATGCTGCCAGTCAGCCCGGCGCCGGCAATCACTACCTTCCCCACTTGCACGGTTTTTTCTTTTATCTGTTCGACGTCACCGCGCAAGGCACGCTCGTACTCAAGTTTTTTTTGCTCCAAGAACTCTTTTTCGCTGTCGAAAAGCGGGTTGTGCAGGTCACTCATGGCGAAAGGATAGGAAAGAGGCAGAGGGTATTAGTGCTTGTTCGATTTGTAAATAGTGTCCTTCAGCGTTTTGTCAGCTAAGCCTTGAAACGCTTTTTTATCAATGCCCACTAGTACCAGCACCAATAGTAGCAGGTAGAAGCCAGCTACGGCCGCGAAGCCCAGCGAATGGCTGTCGAACACGTCGTTCAGGGCCAGCGCGGCGTACAGGTTGAGAAATAAGAAGAACATCAACCCGAAGAAGGCCAAGAATATGCCGTGCGCCACGCTGACGAACAGGCCATTGGTGCGCTGCTGCAACTCCAGCCGGATCAGGTCGATGCGGGTATCGACGTAACCGGTGAGGTTGCTGATGAGGGTTTCGGGGCGCGGGGCGGAAGAATGGTCGTCGTGGGCCATAGGTGCGGGGGAGAAACAGAGAATAGCAGATAGGCAGTGCCTACAGGTGGCACTGGCCACTTCTACGCAAAAATGCCAGCCAGGGCTGACTTTTGCTCCGGACGAGTACGCAACCCCGCCGGTTACTTTGCTGTTGCGTGGGCTATGGGGGCCCTGGGCCCCGTTCCGCTTCTAGTTTTCTCGTGAGCCAAACCCATTACCAAGTGCTGGGCGTTGCCCCAACCGCCTCGGCCGCCGATGTGAAGCGCGCCTACCGGCAGTTGGTGGTGCGCTACCACCCCGACAAGCACGGCGGCGACGTGCGCTACGAGGAGCAGTTCAAGGCCGTGGCCGCGGCTTACCGCGTGCTGGGCGACGCCGGCCGGCGCGCCACCTACGATTTTCAGCTGGCCCAGGCCCTCCGCCGCGCCGACGATGAGCGCCGCCAGCAGCAATACCGGCCCGCCGGCCAGCACGTGTACGGCGTGCCCATGCCGCCGCCCGCGCCGCTGCGTACGCGCCCACCCGCCAGCAGCCGCGAGCGTCACTACCAAAGCATTCCGCGGCAGCGCGTGCGCTTCGTGCGGCGCGACTGGCTGCTCACGCTGGCCTTTTTTGCCGCGACGGCGCTGTTTAGCCTGGCGGTGAAGGCCACAATGGACCGCGTGACGGCCAATGCTCACTACCGCCGAGGCCTGGCCGCCTACGGACGCAGCGACTTCAGCGCGGCCTATTTGGCGTTTGGCCAAACGCTCGACTTCCGCACCGACGCCGCGGGGGCCCTGCGCCGCCGCGGCGAGTTGCGCTTACTAGTAATCCACGACCCCGAGGGGGCCCGCACCGACCTGCAAGCCGCGCTGCAACAGGAAAACCCGCCCGCCGTGCGTTCCCAGCTCTACTATTACCTCGGCCGCTGCGAAACGGCGCTGGGCCACCCCCCGCAGGCCGATGCGCAATATTCGCAGGCCCTGGCCATCGACTCGGTCTTCAGCGCCGCTTGGCTAGCCCGGGGCCAGGGCCGCCTGCTTGACCTGCGCCGTCCCGCCGCCGCCCTGGCCGATTTCAACCAGAGCTTGGCTCAAGCACAGGCCGCTGGACAGCCGGGGCCCTGGCGGGCGGCGCAACTGCGCGGCTTGGCCCTGGCCACGCTCGGCCGCTACCCCGAAGCGCGCGCTGCCTACGAGGCTGCCCTGCTGGCCCACCCGCGCGATGGCCAAACCCATTTCTTACTCGGCCGCCTGGCCCAGCACCTGGGCGACGCCCCGGCGGCGTGCGAGTTCTTCCGGCGGTCGCTGGAACTGGGCTACGCTTTTGCCGCCGCGGCTTATGAGCAAAGCTGCCCTTGATTATTGGGCTGTTGGCTTTTGGATGATGGCCGGTGGCTTTCTCGTTGACAACGAGCTGTTTCGGCTTAATTAAGTACAGATCTGGTTCAGGCTAGGCACTTGGCTGGGCCCCAACGCACAACAAAAAACCCCGCTGGCTTTGCGCCAGCGGGGTTTTATTTTTTTCGAGCGGGTTAACGCAAGTTAGGGCATCAGCACGCTGTCCACTACGTGAATTACGCCGTTGCTCTGCATCACGTCGGCGATGGTCACGGTCGAAATACCGCCTTTCTCGTCCTTCAGCTCGATGTTTTTGCCTTTCATCATAGCCGTCAGGGTACCGCCGCTCACGGTTTTGAGGGTCGCCGTGCCTTTGCCGGCTTTGATGGCCTTCTTGAGGTCAGCGGCCGTCATACGGCCAGCTACTACGTGGTAGGTCAGGATTTTGGTAAGGGTCTCCTTGTTCTCGGGCTTCACCAGGGTCTCTACCGTACCGGCGGGCAGCTTGTTGAAAGCCTCGTTGGTAGGAGCAAATACGGTGAACGGACCGGCGCTTTGCAAGGTCTCTACCAGGCCCGCAGCTTTCACAGCAGCTACCAGCGTGGTGTGGTCCTTCGAATTAACGGCGTTTTCAACAATATTTTTCGTGGGGTACATGGCTGCGCCGCCTACCATTACGGTGCCGGCGGTCATCTTGGACTGGGCCATAGCAGCGGTCGAAACACCAGCGCTCAAAAGCACAACAGTAGCCAGGGAAAGAATCGTCTTTTTCATTGGGTTAACAGATAGAATGGGGGGTTTGAAATTGATACCCCACCTACGCCGGGTGCAGGCCCAGCGGATTTCGGCACGGTATTTTTTTTCGTTGCCGGAGTGGCTACCCTCTCTATTTGCCTGACTAAGGGGGCCCCAAGAGGCATAAAAAAAGCCCGCAGCAGAACGCTACGGGCTTTTTGGAAGTGGCAACAGTTGGAATCGAACCAACGACACCAGCATTTTCAGTGCTGTGCTCTACCAACTGAGCTATGTTGCCGTGTCCCGAAGCCAAACTTTCTTTGGCTTCGGGACCGCAAAGGTAAGCAGGCAAAACCAGGGCGCAAGAATTTCAGTAAAAAAAATGCGTCGGGGCCCTTGCCGAACACATTTTGTTCGGCATGCCTACTAAATTGCGTTCCCAAACGGTCCCGATTGGCTATATTTACTGCTATGTTGCAATCCATTCTCTTTGCGCTGCTACTGGTGGCCGCGTTCGGCCTATTTGCCTGGCAGGTCCGGAAAATCCGGGCCAATGTCCTCGTTGGGCGCGATCGGGACGCGGGCGGCCATCCCGCCGAGCGCCTGCGCAAAACTATTCTCGTGGCCTTTGGGCAGCAGAAAATGTTCAAGCGCCTCACCCCAGCGCTACTCCACTTGGTGGTGTACGTGGGCTTTCTGGTCATCAACATCGAGGTGATTGAAATCGTCATCGATGGGCTATTCGGTAATCTTTTTGGGTTTCACCGCTCGCTCCAATTCCTGGGGCCCGTGTACGATGGGCTAATGGCGACCAACGAGGTGCTGGCCGCGCTAGTAATTGTGGCGGTGGCAGCCTTCTGGTGGCGCCGTAACAGCAAGCCGCCGCTCAAGCGCTTCACGGGCCCCGAGCTGCGGCTGTGGCCCAAGCTCGACGCTAACATCATCCTCTACGTTGAAGTAGTGCTGATGGTGGCCCTGTTTTTTATGAACACGGCCGACCTGAAACTGCACCAGATGCGTGGTGAAGACCTGCCCGGCACCTTCCCAATCAGCAACCTGCTGGTAGGGCTGCTGCCCACTGGCCAGGGCACGCTGCACGTGCTGGAGCGCATCGGGTGGTGGGCGCACATCACCGGCATTTTGCTGTTTTTGAACTACTTGCCCAGTTCAAAGCATTTCCATATTATCCTGGCGTTCCCCAACGTGTGGTACTCGCGCCTGGTGCCGCAGGGGCAGTTTTCCAACGTGGAGAGCATTACCCACGAGGTGAAGGCCATGATGGACCCGAGCTACGAGGTGCCCGCCGCGCCGGTGGGCCCCGACGGCTCGGCGTTGGCCCCTACGTCCTTCGGCGCGAAGGATGTGGACGACTTGCCCTGGACCAACCTGCTGAGCGCTTACTCCTGCACCGAGTGCGGCCGCTGCACCTCGGTGTGCCCGGCCAACCTGACGGGCAAGCTGCTCTCGCCCCGCAAAATCATCATGGACACCCGGGACCGGATGGAGGAGAAATATAATTCGCCGCTCATTTTCCGGCCCAACGTGTACGGCGCCGAGGCCAAGCACGAGCCCATTACCGACCTGGCCAACGCCACGCTGCTGCGCGGCAAGGTGACGCCCGAGGAGCTGTGGGCCTGCACCACCTGCAACGCCTGCGTGGAAAGCTGCCCCGTGAACATCAACCCGCTCGAAAGCATCATCGAAATGCGCCGCTTTTTGGTGCTCGAAGAATCGGCGGCTCCGAACTCGCTCAACGTCATGTTCTCTAATATTGAAAACAACGGGGCCCCGTGGGCCTTCTCCCCTTCCGACCGCTTCAACTGGGCCGACGATTTATACGTAAAAGGCTCCACTCCAGTAGCCGCCGCGGTGTAGCCGCCTGCGCGCGGCCCGATTGGTATTCTAAAAATCCCACCCTTTTTCCGTTTCGCGCCATGCAAAAGCCCACCGATTCCTCGCAATCCGCTGCTTCGACCGACTCGTCCGCGGGATTTACCACGACCACCGCCACGCGCCTCAGCCCACCGGTGGCCACCTTTCGGCAATATCTCGAAGGGCCTGCAGAAGCCTTTGAAGTAGCCCGCCGCCAAGCTAAGGCCGCCCGCGCCCTGCCCGGCGGGGCCCCCGACGCCGACGTGCGGCGCTTGTACGCCCGCTAATCCTCTCCCACCCCGGGCCTCCCTGGTCCGTCTGCCTTTTCTGCCCGTATGCTGCCCGAAACTGCCCCGGCCCCGCGCCAGATTACCGTTCCCGTCATGGCCGATTTGGCGGCCCGCAACGAGTCGCCCGAAATCCTGTTCTGGGTAGGCTGCGCCGGCGCCTTCGATGACCGCTACAAGCGCGTGACGCGCGCCTTTGTGCGCATACTGGACCATGTGGGCACCAAGTACGCGGTGTTGGGCCTGGAAGAATCGTGCACCGGCGACCCCGCCAAGCGGGCCGGCAACGAGTTTCTGTTCCAGATGCAAGCCATGCAGAACATCACGACGATGAACGGCTATGGGATTAAAAAAATCGTGACGGCCTGCCCGCACTGCTTCAACACAATTAAGAATGAATACCCGGCGCTGGGCGGTGATTACGAGGTGATTCACCACAGCACGTACTTGCAGCAGCTCATCAACGAGGGTAAAGTAGGCGTAACCGGGGGCGAAAGCTTCAAGGGCCGCCGCATCACCTTCCACGACAGCTGCTACCTGGGCCGCGCCAACAACATTTACGAAGCCCCGCGCGACGTGCTGGCGGCCCTCGACGCCGACCTAGTGGAGATGAAGCGCAGCCGCGCCAACGGCTTGTGCTGCGGCGCTGGCGGGGCCCAAATGTGGAAGGAAGCCGAGCCGGGCAAGAAGGAAATCAACATCGAGCGCACCGAAGAGGCCCTGGCCACGCTGAGCGGCGCCGCCGCTGCGCTGGCCAACCTGGGCGGCGTAGAAACCGAAACCACCGCCCCGGGGCCCCACGATTTGCAGGGTAGCATCATTGCCGTGTCGTGCCCGTTTTGCATGACAATGATGAGCGACGGCGTAAAGAACAAGGAGCAGGAAGGCAAAGTGCAGGTGTTCGACCTGGCCGAGCTGGTGGCTTCTGCCGAGGGCATCAACGCCTAAAATCGCAGATTTTGCAGATTTGATGGATTTCACGGATTTTTTTGGGTGATTTTTGTTTTCTCCTTCGCCGGGCGGCACTGTTTGAGAGAACAAAGCTGTTGCGCTAAGGCAAGCCAAAAGCCTGCGAAATCTTCCTGAACATCTGCGAAATCTGCGATTTATGAATGTGCCTTTTGCTGACTTACCCGCCACCGCGCGGGTGTGGATCTACCAAGCCAACCGGCCCCTGACCGAGGTAGAACTGGCCGCTGTGGGGCCCCATTTGGCCCAGTTTGCCACGGCCTGGACCAGCCATGGCGCGGCCCTGTGTGCAGCGGCCGAGTTCCGGCACAGTCAGTTTCTGGTCATTGGGCTCGATGAAGCAGTGGCCGGGGCCAGCGGCTGCTCCATCGACGCTTCGGTGCGCTTCGTGCACGAGCTGGAAAATGCGCTGTCCATCAGCTTGCTAGACAAGGCATACCTGGCCTTTGGGGCCCCGGCGGCCTAGAGCTGTTGGAGCGCCGCGCCCTGAAGCCCGCCGTGGCCGCCGGCACCTTGGGTCCCGACACGCCCTATTTCGACAATACCGTGGCCACCAAAGCCGAAATGGCGGCCCGGTGGCCCGCGCCGGCCGGCCGCACGTGGCTGGCACGCTACTTTGCACCGGCCGCGGCCTAGCTGGCCAGGGCCCCGCGGGGGCCCAAACCCTGCGGAAACGTAGTATCATTGCTAACCCAAAACGGTGCCCGAACGGGTCGCCTAGGGTCGCTTCCCCTTCCTTGCCCATGAGAAATACCTTATTCGTTTGCGCGGCGGCTGGCTCGGCGGCGCTGCTGAGCGGCTGCGCAACGTCCGGCAAAGCCGACAAACGCTTCGCGCGCGGCGAGTACGAGGCCGCCATTGGCCTCTACAAAGCCGAGGTAGCCAAAGGCAAAGCGGCCCCCATGGCCAACTACCGCATCGCCCAAGCCTACCGCCTGTCCAACCGCGTCGAGCAATCCGAGCCGTTTTACAAAGCGGCGCTCGACGGCAAAGTGCGGGCCCCTGACGCGGGTTTCTACTACGCCGAGGCGCTGCGGGCCAACGGTAAGTTTGACGAGGCCGCGGCCCAGTTTAGCGCTTATGCCACCAGCGGCACCAACCGCACCCTGGCCGCCCGTGCCGAAACCGACGCCAAGAACGCCTTGACCAGCAAGGAGCTGGTGGGCCAGGCCAGCGGCTACGCCGTGCGCCCGCTCGATTCGCTAAACACGGCCGCCTCGGATTTTGGGGCTACCATAAAGCCTGACACCAAAGAATTCGTGTTTGCCTCGGGGCGCACCGGCAAGAAATATCCCGGCAACGGCGAGAATTTCACCGACCTCTACGCCGTCACCTTCACCGATGCCACGGCCATGACTGGCGGCACGGTGGCTCCATTGGCGGGGCCCTTTAACTCGCCCGGACGCCTGGAAGCCAGCGCCACCTACACGCCCGACGGCAAAACAGTGGTGTTTGCCCGCTCGAACGACGGCAGCAAGAAAGGCTACCTGAGCGTCGATTTGTGGATTTCATACTTCAAAACCGGGGCGTGGACGGAACCCGTTCTGGCTAACATCAACGACCGGACGGCGGATGACTTTTCGCCGGTGTTTGCGCCCGACGGCGTGACGCTGTACTTCGCCTCGGGCCGCCGCAGCGGGCTGGGCGGCAACGACTTGTTTAAGGCCACGCTGGGGCCCAACGGGCGCTTTTCGGCAGCTGAAAACCTGGGCGACGCCATCAACACGGCCGGCAACGACAACTTTCCCGGCGTGGCGCCCGACGGCACCCTGTACTTCTCGTCGGATGGACGGCCGGGCTACGGTAAGCTCGACATTTTTATGGTGCAAGCCGGCAAGCCCGTCAACCTGGGCCCCGACGTGAACAGCTCCGCCGACGACTTTGCGCCGCTGCCGATGAACGCCGAAACGGGCGTGTTCAGCTCGAACCGCGCCGGTGGCAAGGGTTCGGATGACCTGTACGCCTACAAAAAGAAGTCGCTGAAAACGGTCAACTTCTTCGTGGACGGCACCATTTTGGAGCGCGACGCCAAGCGCAACACCACGGCCCCCGTACCCGGCGAAACGGTGACAATTACCGACAGCAAGGGCCGCAAAACCGATGTGGTGGCGGGCCCCGACGGCAAGTTTACCGCCCCGCTCGACTCCGTAACCAGCTACGCCTTCCTTAGCGACCGGGCCGGCTACTTCACGGCGCGCGCTTCGCTGAGCACCGTGGGCCGCAAGCCGGCGCAGGCGCAACTCACGCAGCCCCAGACCGATATCCGGCTGCCGGTGACCCTCACGCTGAATAAAATCGTCGTGAACCGGGCCATTGAGGTGAAGGATATTTTCTACGATTACGACAAGTTCAACATCCGGCCCGATGCCGCTATCCGCCTCGATACGCTGGTGCAGACGCTGGCCGACAACCCAAAAATCAACATCGAGCTGAGTTCGCACACCGACCAGCGCGGCAAGGACGCCTACAACCTCAAGCTCTCGCAGCGGCGGGCCGAGGCAGCCGTGGATTACATCGTGAGCAAGGGCATTGACCGGGCCCGCATCACGGCCCGCGGCTACGGCGAAACCCGCCCGATCATTATCAAGCCTACCTCGGAGGCTGAGTACCAGCGTAACCGCCGCACCGAGTTCAAGGTGACGCGAATTGACAAGTAAACCGCTCACCGCAAGCCGTTTTCGCAAAAGACCCAGCCCGACCGGCTGGGTCTTTTGCGTTGGTGGGGCCCCTGAGCCACCGGCGAATTTCTCCCCTGGCACGGCGTTTGGATTTGGCTGATGCAGGCCGTTGAAACCCCTCGCTGCCCGCCCATTCGCCCCGCCATGAAGACGCTTCTTACCCTCGCTGCTACCAGCTGGCTCGCCCTGGGGCTAGCCACGGCCGGCCACGCCCAGCCCGCCGGGCCGCCTACGGCCGTCAACTTCACGTCGGAGCGCGGGGTACCGTTTGGCCTGGTGCTGGACGGGCAGCTGCTGGCGGCCCCGGTGGTACGCGCGCTGCGCCTCGACTACCTGGCCCCAGGCCAGCACTGGGCCGAGTTCAGCGTGCCCACGGGCGCGGGCCTGCAACGCACCCGGGTGAGCGTGTGGCTGGAACCGGGCCTGGAAACCAGCTTTGTGCTGGTGCAGCGCCCCGGCCGGCCCACGCAGCTGCGGCAGGTGAGCCGGGGCCCCCTGCTGCCCCGCACCTACCCCGCCTGGGCCCCGGGCCCCGACGACTACGGCCCCGGACAGGGCCCCTACGGCGACAACGACAGCGGTGGCGGCGACTACGGCGGCGCTTACCCGCCGGCTGGGCCAGGCGGCTACCCCGCGCCGGGCAACACGAGTGGCTACCCAGGCCCCGGCAACGCGCCCAATTATCCGGGCTCCGGCAACCAACCTAACTACCCAAACCCAGCCGGCCCGGGCTACGGCACCGCGGCCCCGGGCGGTAACTACCTGGCCCCGCTGGATCCGCGCGACGCTGCTGAGCTAGCGCAGGCGCTGAGCCGCTGCCCGTTTGATGAACAGCGACTGGCCACGGCGCACCAGGCCCTGGAGCGCAGCAGCCTGCGGGCCAATGAATTGGCGGCCTTGGTACGAACGTTATCGTTCGACAAGTCGCAAAAAGAGCTGGCCATTTTTGGCTACAACCACTTGGTCGATCCGCAAAATTTCTACCGCGTGTGCGAATCCCTCACCTTCCCAACGAGCGTGCGGGAAGTGCAGCAAGCCGTGGGGCTGCTGCGCAATTAGCCCTTTGGAACCCTGCAAAAAGGTCGCCCGCTTCTCCTTACTGAGATACGGGCCGGCCTTTTTTTATGATGCGACAGGGCCCCTAGCGCAAGCGGTCCATGCTGCGCACAAGGCGCTCATCCTGGCGGATGTAGCGGCTGGCCAGCAGGTTGAGCACTAGGGCCAGCGTGGGCAGGTAGAAGCCGGCCAGGTAGTGGCCTTCCATTTTCACGTTCAGCATGGCATCGGCGCGGCTCGAGTACAGGAAGGCGGCTCCCAGCGTGGCTACCACCAGCAGCAGGTTGAGTGAGCACACCAGCAGCTGCACCGAGCGGCGGCGGTACTGGAAAATGGCGTAGAGGGCCGTGGCCGCTGCCGTAATTGCCAGCGCGCCGATGGGCCAGGCCGAGGCCACCACCTCGCCCGCGGCGGCCGAGGGGCCCCGGTAGAGGTTGAAGGCCGTGAGGGTGAGGCTGCCGTTGGTAAGGGGGTCGGTTTTCGTCCAGAGGGGCAGGGCGGCGGTGGCCAGCATGGCCAGGGCCAGGAGCAGTAAAAACACGCTTTGGATTCTTTGTATCATCTTTGTCGTTGTGGTTATGATGCCGGCCCGTGCGGGGCCGGGCCGCAAATTTAGCCTGTACCGGGGCTTTGCGCCCCTCTATTCTTCTTGCTGATGCCAAGTGCTTACATCGTGGACGCGGTGCGTACCCCGATTGGAAAATTCGGCGGTGCGCTGAGCAGCGTCCGCCCCGACGACCTGGCCGCGCTCGTGCTGCGCGAGCTCATGCGCCGCAACCCCACCGTCGACAAAAATGCTGTGGAAGACGTCATCATGGGGGCCGCCAACCAGGCCGGCGAGGACAACCGCAACGTGGCCCGCATGGCGGCCCTGTTGGCCGGCCTGCCCATCACGGTGCCCGGCGTAACGGTGAACCGCTTGTGCGCCAGCGGTTTGCAGAGCATTATTGATGCCTCGCGGGCCATTAAGTCCGGCGAGGGCGACGTGTACCTGGCCGGCGGCTCGGAGAGCATGACCCGGGCCCCGTTCGTGATGGCCAAGTCGGAAACGGCCTACGCCCGCGACTTTATGGCCCACGACACCACCCTCGGCTCGCGCTTCACCAACCCCAAGCTGAACCGCATGCACTTCCCCTACAACATGGGGCAGACGGCCGAGAACGTGGCCAAGCAGTTCAACGTCAGCCGCGAAGAGCAGGACGCCTTTGCCTTTGAGAGCCAGCGCAAGTACCACCGCGCGGCCGAGAAGGGGCGCTTCCGTAAGGAAATCGTGCCCGTGTTCCTGCCGCAACCCATCGGCGACACGGCTTTGTTCGACACCGACGAGCAGCCGCGCATCTCGACTTTGGAAAAGCTGGCCTCCCTCAAACCCGTGTTCCAGCCCGACGGCGGCACCGTGACGGCTGGCAACTCGACCGGCATCAACGACGGCGCGGCGGCCGTGCTGATGGTGAGCGACGAGGCCCTGAAACGCTACAACCTCAAGCCCATGGCCCGGGTGATAACCTCGGCCGTAGTCGGCGTGGACCCCGCCGTAATGGGCCTGGGCCCCATCACGGCTATCCGCAAGGCGCTGGCCCGCGCCGGCCTCACGCTGGCCGACATGGACCTGATTGAGCTGAACGAAGCCTTTGCGGCCCAGACCATTGCCTGCATCCGCGAGTTGGGCATGGACACCGAGAAGATGAACGTGAACGGCGGCTCCATCGCCATTGGCCACCCGCTGGGCTCGTCGGGCTCGCGCATCACGGCCACGCTGCTGCACGAGATGCAGCGCCGCGAAGGGGCCCGCTACGGCCTCGCCGCCATGTGCGTGGGCGTGGGCCAGGGCGCCGCCGTAATTTACGAAAAGGCCTGATTTTTCAGTTATCAGTTAACAGTGAGCAGTTATCAAAGGATAAATAGCCATTTTGATAACTGCTCACTGTTAACTGATAACTAACTTGATGCGTTATTTCCTTCACCTCGCCTACGACGGCACGGCGTACTCTGGCTGGCAGGTGCAACCCAACGCGCCCACCGTGCAAGCGGCCCTCAACGGGGCCCTGGCCAAGGTGTTGCGCCAGCCCATTGCCACCCTCGGCAGCGGGCGCACCGACGCCGGCGTACACGCCCGCCACCAGGTAGCGCACTTCGAGGCCGAGCTGCCGGCCGGCATGGACGAGGCCTTGCTGCTCTACCGCCTGCGCCGCACCTTGCCCGCCGATGTGGCGCCGCTGCGCCTGCACCCGGTGCCGCCGTCGGCCAATGCGCGCTTCGACGCCTTTGCCCGCACCTACGAGTATTTCTTATTGAGCGCGCCCGACCCTTTTCGGCGCAACCAGGCCCTGTACCTGGACCGGGCCCCCGACGTGGCCTTGATGAACGCCGCCGCCGCCCACCTGGTGGGGCAGTTCGATTTCACCACGTTTTCGAAGGCCAAGGGGGCCGAAACGCACTACGTGTGCCGCTGCACCGAGGCGGCCTGGCACCCCGTGCCGGGCGGCTGGGTGTTCCGCATCCGGGCCAACCGCTTCGTGCGCGGCATGGTGCGGCTGGTGGTGGGCACGCTGCTCGACGTGGGCCGCGGCAAGCACACGCCAGTGCAGTTCCAGCAGTTACTGTGGGCCCAGCAGCGGGTGGCGGCCGGCACAGCAGCCCCGGCCCAGGGCTTGTTCCTGAGCCGCGTGGAGTACGAGCCGGGGCTGATACCGGAGGGGATGGAATAGGGTCCGGGGGCGGGCAGCCGGCGAAAAGCCAGCAGTCCGCCCCGCCTGGGGCCCCAGCGGCGCCTTCCAGAACGATTCAACCAAACGTTGATTCGCCCCAACTTTTTGGGCTGGCGTAACTTTGTACCCTATGCAACCCCAACCCGCTACTTCCGCGACCAAAACCGGCCAGGTGTTCGACTGGCAGGTGCTGCGCCGCCTGCTCAGCTACGTGACGCCCTACCGCGGCGTATTCATCGGCCTGATTGTGCTCACTGTGGCCACGGCCGCGCTGGGTACGCTGCGGCCCTTCCTCATCCAGAAGATGGTGGACGTGAGCATCGAGCAGGGCGACCGTACCGGCCTGAACCACATGTTTTTGTGGCTGCTGGGCCTACTGGTGGCCCACGCCGGCGTGAGCTACTTGCAGACCTACTACGGCGGCTGGCTGGGCCAGTATATCGTGCGCGACATCCGCACCGACCTCTACCGCCACCTGCTGGGCCTGAAGCTGAGCTTTTTTGACCGCACGCCCATCGGCGTGCTCGTGACGCGCAACATCTCGGACGTGGAAACGCTGTCCGACGTGTTTAGCGAAGGATTGGCGGCGATGGTGGGCGACATCCTGCAAATCCTGTTCATCATGGCGTTCATGTTCTACATCGACTGGCGCCTGACTCTCATCAGTTTATCGGTGATTCCGCCGCTGCTTTTCTCCACCTACGTGTTCAAGGAAAAGGTGAAAGTGTCGTTTCAGGACGTGCGCAATGCGGTGGCCAAGCTCAACTCGTTCGTGCAAGAGCACCTGACGGGCATGAGCGTAGTGCAGATTTTTGGCAACGAGCAGCGCGAATTCAAGAAGTTTGAGAAGATAAACCGCGAGCACACCGACGCCAACATCCGCTCGGTGCTGTACTATTCGGTGTATTACCCGGTGGCCGAAGTGCTGGGGGCCATCGGCGTGGGCTTGCTTGTCTGGTACGCGGCCCAAGGCCAGATCGAGGGCACGATTTCCAAGGGGGCCCTCATTGCGTTTATCATGTACAACGCGCTGTTCTTTCGGCCCATCCGCCAAATTGCCGACCGCTTCAATACCCTGCAGTTGGGCCTGGTGAGCACCGAGCGCCTGCTGAAACTGCTCGACAGCGACGACCTGGTGGCCACCACCGGCGACTACGTGCCCGCCGCGCCGCTGGAAGGTGACGTGCGCTTCGACCACGTGAAATTTGCCTATAACCCGCCCGAGTGGGTGCTGAAAAACATCAGCTTCCACGCCAAGCCGGGCCAAACCATTGCCTTCGTGGGGGCCACCGGGGCGGGCAAAACCAGCATCATCAACCTGCTGAGCCGGTTCTACGACATCCAGGAAGGCAGCATTTTGGTGGACGGGCGCGACCTGCGCGACTACGACCTGAGCGTGCTGCGCCGCCAGATTGGCGTGGTGCTGCAAGACGTGTTCCTGTTTGCGGGCAGCATCCGCGACAACATCACGCTGGGCAACCAGGAAATCGGCGACGCGCAGATTTGGGAGGCGGCCGACCTCGTGGGGGCCCGGCGCTTCATGGAGCGCCTGCCCGGGGCCCTGGACTACCCGGTGATGGAGCGCGGCGCCACGCTTTCGGTGGGCCAGCGGCAGCTCATCAGCTTCGTGCGGGCCCTGGTATACCAGCCGCGCGTAATTGTGCTCGACGAAGCCACCTCGTCAGTTGATTCCGAAACGGAGGAGATGATCCAGAACGCCATCGAGAAGCTGATGCAGGGGCGCACCTCGCTCGTCATCGCCCACCGCCTGAGCACCATCCAGAAAGCCGACCAGATCATCGTGCTCGACAAAGGCGAAATCAAGGAAGTGGGCACCCATGAGGAACTGCTGCGCCTCGAAAACGGCTACTACGCCCAGCTTTACCGCATGCAGTACGCGCTGGGCGAAGCCAGCTAAGTATTGAGCTATTGGTTAGGGCCCCCAGGCACCCGGTAGCTCTAGCGGGGCGGCTCGTCGGCAAGAAGCAAAACCAAGCCCCATTGGGCGACCGAATACTTGGGTCGCCCCAATGGGGCTTGGTCGTTCACTTAAAGCTATTTACTACCGACGGGCCGCCCCGCTGGGGCTTACCAGGTGCATGCGGCTTGTCAATAATTAATCCGGTCCGGGTACTTAAACCGATTTGGTAGATACCGCTGGGGGCCCCGGCGCGGCCGGCGCGCTCCCGGGCACAATGGGGTTACCCTTGTTGTCCTTCAGCATGGGCAGGAAGCTGCGCAGCACCAGCACCAGGGCCATAAACAGCAGAAACGGCAGCAGCCAACTGCGGCTGCGGTAGGGCTCAGGGCCCACATAACGCGGCCAGAACCAGAGGAAAAACGCGGCTAGTGCCACCACGTTCACCACCACCGGCACCAGCAGCAGCGCCGTGGGATTGGCCGC
Organism: Hymenobacter coccineus; assembly: GCF_001816125.1. GTDB lineage: Bacteria > Bacteroidota > Bacteroidia > Cytophagales > Hymenobacteraceae > Hymenobacter > Hymenobacter coccineus. The sequence goes on from NZ_MDZA01000397.1 coordinate 41,515, forward strand.
GGCGGCGGCCCATTTCAAGGCGTAGCCCCCCGCCAGCAAACAGCCGATGATAAAAGCCGCCAGCCCCGCCAGGGCCTGCGTACGGCGCAGCCGAAACAGGTTGATGCCTAGCAACACCCCACCGGCCACCATCGAAAACATGAGCGAAAACAGCACGATGGTACCGGGCGAAAACAGCTCGGGACCATCGGCCGTCTCGGGGTCGAAGGGCGCTTCGCGGCGGCGCACCACCTCAGCCGCGTCGTACTCGACGCGCTGCTGGGCTACGGCAGTTTCGAGGCCGGGGCGCAGGGCGTCTTCCTCGGGGGCGGGCTGGCCGCGGCGGCGCAGCTCGGCCAGGGCCGCCAGCACGGCATCGTCGCGGTACTGGGCGTAGCCGCTCACGTACTGGTGCAGCTCGGTCAAGCTTTTGGCTTCCATTTTAGCCGCGTAATCTTCCATTCGGGTACTTGGTTGTAATTGCTTAGGCAACGGTTTTTTTATACTTGCGGAGCCCCTAATTAGTTCGCTGGCGTTGCGCTAAGCCGCAAAAACCGGACCCTAAGCACTAATTACCAATAGCTAAGCGCCAAAGAAATCGTGCATGGCCACCCCGGCCCGCCGCACGTCCTCAAACGAATTGTACAGCGGCACGGGCGAGAGGCGAATCACGTTCGGCTCGCGCCAGTCGGCCACCACGCCTTGGGCGGCCAGGTGGTCGAACAGCTCGCGCCCGCGCTGGTGCACCAGCACCGAGAGCTGGCAGCCGCGCTGGGCCGGGTCGGCGGGGGTAATGATTTCGAGCCGGTCGGTGGGCAAGCCCAAGGCCCTGATCAGGCTTTCGAGGTAAGCGGTGAGCGGCTCGCTTTTGGCCCGCAGTGCGGCCATGCCCCCGGCGCGGCTCACCAAGTCGAGGCTGGCGCGCAGGGGGGCCAGCAGCAGCACCGGCGAGTTCGACAGCAGCCAGCCATCGGCCCCGGGCGTGGGGCGGAAGCCTTTCTTCATCTGGAAGCGCTCGGATGGCTCCTGGCCCCACCAGCCGGCGAGGCGCAGCAGGTCGGGCTGGTTGGCAAACCGCTCGTGCACATAGGCCCCGGCAATGCCGCCGGGCCCCGAGTTCAGGTACTTATAGGTGCACCAGCAGGCAAAATCCACGTCCCAGTCGTGCAGGTGCAGCGGCACGTTGCCGGCGGCGTGGGCCAGGTCGAAGCCCACGGTGGCGCCCACTGCGTGCCCCGCGGCCGTGACGGCGGCCATGTTGAACACCTGCCCGGTGTAGTAGTTGAGGCCCCCGAGCAGCACGGTGGCAAGCGAGTCGCCCAGCTCGGTAATCTTGGCCGTAATGTCTTCCGTGCGCAGCGTGTGCTCGCCGGGGCGGGGCTCCAGCTCCACAATGGCGTCGGCGGGGTCGAGGCCGTGCAGGCGGGCCTGGGTTTCGAGGGCGTACTGGTCGGAGGGGAAGGCGCCGCCTTCCATCAGCACCTTGTAACGGGCCCCGGCGGGCCGGTAGAAGGACACCAGCAGCAGGTGCAGGTTCACGCTCAAGCCGTTCATTATCACCACTTCGTGCGGCAGGGCCCCCACCACCGGGGCGCTGGCCTCGGCCAGGGGGCCGTGGGAGTGCATCCAGGGCGCGGTGCCGTGGAAATGGCCCTCCACGGCCAGCTCGGCCCAGTTGGTCAGCTCGGCGTCGAGGGCAGCGCGGGTAGCCTTGGGCTGCAAGCCCAGCGAGTTGCCGCAGAAGTAGGCCACCGGCTGGCCGTCGGGCCCGTTGGGAAACAGGAATTCGGAGCGAAAAGCAGCCAGTGGATCGGCCGCATCGAGGGCGGCGGCGTGGGTGGGGTCAAGGAGCGCAAGGGACATACCCAAAGGTACGGCCAGGGCCCCCGGCCGGGTGCCCTACGCCATAATAACGTGGGCGCTACCACCGCGCCAGGATTCGTTTACAGCGTTTTAAAAGGCCGCACTAAACGGAGTGGCACTCCGTTTAGTGCGCGCGCGGCAAGGGAGTGCCACTCCGTTTTACAATCGTTTGCTGGCTATTTGCACACGAAATGAGAAACCGGGCTGATGGCGCAGCGATTACCGGGCAGCCGGCGATAAGCCGGCAGCCCGGCCCGGTGGGGCCCTATTGCGCCGGGGCTGGGGCGGGCGCTTCGAGGTAGGTGCCGCACACTTTGCAGGTGCGCAAGGCATCGTCGGCCCAGAAGCGGTTCATGATGGGCGGCAGCTGGGCCACGATGTCGGTGATTTCGGCGAACTCCTCGTGCAGCTTGTTTCCGCAGTTTTCGCAGTACCACTGGAAGCCGTCTACCTCGCCGGGGGCCCGGTAGCGCTCCAGTACCAGGCCCACGCCCCCGGCCGGGCGGCGCGGCGAGTGCGGCGTGTTAGGCGGCAGCAGGAACATGTCGCCGGGCCCAATTTCCAGGTCCACGGGCTGGCCATCGTCGATGATTTTCAGCGTCATCGTGCCCTCGATCTGCAAAAACAACTCCTCGCCCGCGTCCACGTGGTAGTCTTTGCGGGCGTTGGGGCCCCAACCACCATCACAATAAAATCCTGGTTATCCTTGAATACCTGCTGGTTCCCCACCGGCGGCTTCAGCAGGTGGCGGTGTTCGTCAATCCACTTTTGGAAGTTGAAGGGGCGGGCGATGGGCATGGCGGCAGGCGTGAAGGTGGTGAGGCAAAGCTAGCTACCAGCGCCGGCCTACTTTTGTTGGGGGCCCGCGCGCCCTTATCGTCAACAGCTTGCTTGCCCAACGCATAGCAGCGCTACCAGCCTGCTATTGGTAATAACGCTTGCGGCCGTGCGTTACGCCCCAGTAACGCAGCATATCGGCTGGCACGGCCGACGCGGCAGAGTCCGTCACCGGGGTCCAGCTCAGCACCGTGTAGTTGGGGGGAATGCGCACTAGCACTACGGACTCCGGGGCCTGGGCCAGTTGCACTAAGCCACGCCGCTCGCCGGCGTTGTCGCCGTTAAGTTGCCTTACGTGTCGGTCGGCGTAAATAAAGATGGTGGCTACCACCAGGACCGCTGCGAGGTAGTAGCCCCGGGCACGGTTTCGCAGCTCGAATAGCAGGAAGTAGGTCGATTCGCCGTAAGCGTAGAAGAGGCCCAGCAACACCGGCAAAATAGAATCGTGGCGCAACAGGTAGGGCCGGTAGATGCGGTAGCCACCCAAAGGCAATAGCAGTATGTAAGCCACCGCGAATAACGCTACCCCCCGCAGCGCGCCCCATACCCACTGGCGCTCGGCCGATGGCCGAGCCCGGCGCACCAGCCAGGCGTTGGCCAGCAGCCCGAGCACGAGCAGCGGCATTCCCAACTTACCAGTTAGCTGCTTATACACGCCAAGGGGCAGCAACTGGTACAGTTGCCACAAGGTGTGGTCGTGGGTATTTTCCGCGTTGTTGCGGCCGATATAGAGCGAAAGCACACACAGCGCGCCCAGCCCCGCCAGCAACCCCATTGCCTGAGCTGACAGCCAGTTTTCCGCGGCGGCCCGCGGCCCAGACCACCATTGCCACGCCCACCATACCCCAATGCCCAGCAGCACAACCAACGCCGCCGCCGAGGCCACGGGCCCGTTGAAGGCAATGACAAGCATCAGCGGCACTAGCAACGCCAACTGCCCAAAGCCCAAGCGTAGGGGCCGCTGCTGCCGGGCGGCCCGGTAGAATGGATAAAACAGCAGCAACAGCAGCGACGCTGGCGCCGCATAGAAAAACGTGTACGTGATGGAGCGGTCCGTGATGCCCATTTCATCGTTGTAGCCATTGGTCTGAAACAAGGGCACTAGTAGGGCAACGACCAGCCAAAAGCCCCAGCGGCCCGTTGGCCCGGAGCGGCCCAGGCGGATGTACGCGGCCAGTGTGCACAGCAGCAGCGCCTGCAAGCCCGTGGCAAATAGCGCCCCGGCCGCGTACAGGCTGTTGATGGGCGAAACGACGTATTGCAGCAAATGCGGCACCTGCTTCCAATACAAGCTGAGGATGGCGTGGGCAAAAAAACGATTGGGGGCAGCGTATACTGCGTTTTTGGTAAGCACGGCCCACCCGAGCGGGTCGTTCATCACGGCGACGAACGCTGGGGACGGCAACGCGACGTGCGCCAGGTCACCGTCGAGGGGCAACTGGTAGTTTTGCCAGAAAGTAAACGCCAAGTCCAGCACCACAAACAAGACCAGCAGGCCGCGCCAATACCGCTTATTCACAGGGCCGGGCATTGGGTGGCAAGGCGGCGGTCATTGCGGCTACGCTGCCGCTAATTTCAGAGCAACTCATTACAAGTCCAATAGTTAGCTTTCTCATACCAGATTAAAAAATCAGCAAAACTGCCGGTCCGGTACCGGCAAAGGTAGTGCAGCCCCACCAGCAGGCGGCTTAAGGTGTGGAGCCGCAGGCATGCCTTACCCGCGAAAAGTACAGGGTGCTGCCGTGGGCGGCCAGCCTCAAAACCAGCTACCCACTGGGGCCCCAGCAGGTAGGCGACACGCGCGCCCATTCTGCTGGGCTTACTTGAAAGGGAAGCGGTACGAGGGGGCGATGAGCCCGCGCCAGTATTCTACCAAATACCACACCGGGCGGGTCTACCACAATTCTGTGAGCAGCAGGTCATCGGCGTAAGTTGGAGCCGAGGAATCGCCGTTCAGTAGATAAATTACGAGTTGGCTATTGGAATCAATGTTCTTGGGCAAGTCCAGGCTGCGGCTCACCTGCTTCCAAGATTCAAACGGCCCACTATCGACCAGAAAAATGCTTTTGCTAAAGAAGGGGTGGTCGGGGTCGTTGGCCGTGGCAATGGTGGCCACCAAGCGGGCATCACTCTCGGGGCCCGGCACCCACACCCAAGCACTCAGCGTGAGCCGGCGCGGGCGGTGGTGCGGGCTAAGCTTTCCCAAGGAGGCTCGGTAGGTGGTGGAATACGGGTGCTGTGGATCAACGCTGATGGCATACCGGCCCGCATGTGCCTTTTCGGTGGTAAGGCCGGTGGGGAAGACGGGCAGCCAGCCGGCCGCTGGCTTATCAAAATCAGCGTGCATCAACTCCCGCTCCCGCACCGGGGCCCTGCCGGCGCGCGGATGGCACCCCGGTAGGCCGAGTAGGCTGAGCCAAGCCAAAGGCCAAAAGAATTTTGCAGTCGGGGCCATGCTTGGGATTATGTGGCTAAAGGGCAATATTTTACCAGGGCCGCCCGCGGTCGCGCCGGCGAAGCACTACGGCGGGCACCCGGCCCACAAAGTCGAACGCCGCCGCGAAAGCAGCGTGCTGCGGCGCCAACTGGGCGTACTGGCTGGGTGACATTACTGCGTAGTCAAGGCTGTCTGCGGCCATGCGGTCCAGAAAATTATCGACCGTGGGTGCGCTAGGGCCCTGGGGATTCCAAGCCAACCCCCGCCGGTCGAAATAAACCAACCCCGTATTGGGCCCTTGGTCGATGATCAGAATGCCAGAGGTTGGCGGTACGCCCGCTCGCCGCAACTCCTCGGCCCCGCCGCGCATCCACAGATGGGTGTAGTACGGGGAGAAAGGAGGATAATCGTCGCTCATGCGGCGGTGCAGGCGCTTATAGCCGCCCACCGCCAAAAAGACGACCAGCACCCCCAGCCCCAGGCTGGTGGCGTAGCGCCCCCAACCAGTATAACGACCCAGGTTGAGCAGGGCGAGCAGCAGCAGCAGCAGCACCGGCGGCACCAATGAGCAAATCAAGTAGTAATCGTGTACGCCCAACTGCCCCCCCATCAGCTGCACGAATATGTAAGCCACCGCGACGGATGCCAGCAGCAGCAGGGTCAGGGGCAGGTGGCGCCGCAGGTTGGGGCGCAGAAACACTAACAACAGCACCGCGCAAACAACCAGGATGCGGTAGTGCGTAGGGGTAGCGTACTCGGCCACCCAATCGCGACTCACAGATTGCAGCACGTTGTGCAACTGTTCGGGATCTTGGATGGGGGTGGTGGTAGCCAGGAACTGCCCTGATTGATAGATTTCGTTCAGGTGCTGGTTGTGGAAGAAAAACGCGACAATCAGCCCGCCACCCAGCCCCACCCAGCCCAGCAATTGCCAACGCTGCTTGGGTAGCAGCAGCGCCGGCTCCAAATAGGCCCACAACAGGGTGATGCCCACCACCGCCCCAAAGTGCAGGGCAGTAGTTGTTTTAACCAGCCCGGCCAAAGCCAACAGGAGTACCGCCCACCGCAAATCCGCAAAGCGACGCTCATCGAAAAAGCGTAGCCAGTAATAATACCCCACAAAGCTCAGGCTCAGGCTAAAAGCATCGGGCATGACGCTGCCCGCGTAAAAGGCAAAAAACGGCGAGGCTAGCAAGAAGGCCCCCGGCACTAATCCGGCTACGAAGTGACCAGTGCGCTCGTAAACCACACGGAACAAGTAATAAAAACCCAGCACCACCACCGCCGCATCCAGCAGCCGCAGCACCGTGTTGATGCTGCCACGCCCGAATACCAGCCCGCCCAGCGCCGCCAAGTACGCCTGAATAGGAAATTCGACTCCCGTTATCCCGCCAATCGAATCCATCGTCGAGGTGCGGGGCGTAAAAAAGTAAAACCCGTAGTCGTAAAAATTAATGGCTAATGCCAGTCGGTCGGACTGACCCCAAGTGTGGATCCCGGTAGGCAACGCTTGTAGGTAGGGCAAGTAGTAAGCCATTGCTACCGCACTAAGCAAGAGCGCCGCCGCTGCGTGGTATGCGCCCGCCCGCAATGATTGCCCAACCGCACTGAATAGGGGTAAACTCACTATTGAAAAGCTATTATTAGAATCAGGTATTCAGCAAAAATAGGCACGGGCGAACGGTTAATAATTGTGCTTCTGGGACGTTCAGGCAAAGCCCGCCGCACCAAACAGTTAATTTGAACAGACTGCTAGCGCTGCAAACCCAACCGGCGGAAACGGCAACGAATTGGGCAAATCAAGATTTGGCGCTGCTGAGCTACTGGCCAAAAAGGCGGTTGCATGAGTGCAAAACGGACGCGCTTACCTCACGCTCACGGTGCAAAACCTTCGCCCAGAACCGGTGCTTCGATTGGTTCTGGGCCACCGCTGATCCGAAGTGTCATGTACCCTCCCCGTGGACGCTCAATGCCGCAGCCCAGGTCCAATGGCTGGCAATGGGTCTTAGAATTGGACAAATATTGAAAGCAGCTCTTTCGGCTGCGTACTTTTGCCTGCTATGGACTTGAGCTACGAAGCCAAATATCACCAGCTGGAGGAGCAACACTGGTGGTTTGCCAGCCGGCGCGATGCCGTATACGACCTAGTGCAAGGCCTGCGCTTGTCGCCACAGGCAGCTATCCTGGAAATTGGCTGCTCGGGTGGGCCCCTAATGCAGCGCCTGCGCACGGCCGGCTACGCCGACGTAACCGGCATCGACGTGAGCGGCCCGGCCATTGAACTGGCCCAGGCCCGCGGCGTACCCAACGTGGGGGTGATGGACGGAGCTGCCCTAGAATTTGCCGACGCTCGCTTTGATTTGGTGATTGCCTCCGACGTGCTCGAACACATCGAAGACGAGGCCCAGGCCCTGCGCGAGTGGGCCCGGGTGCTGCGCCCAGGTGGGCAGCTGTTGGTGTTCGTGCCCGCCCACGCTTACCTCTGGAGCGCGCACGACGTAGTGAACCACCACTTCCGGCGCTACTCCCGCCAGGGCCTGGTGCGGGCCCTGGCGGGAGCCGGCTTGCCGGTCCGGCGCAGCTCATTTTGGAACGCTGCCATGTACTTCCCCACGGCGGCCCTGCGGCTGGGCAAACGGCTAGTGCAGGGCCCCACCGCGCCCGAGATAAAGCCTGGCAACACCGGCGACCTGCATCACTTTCCCGGCCTGGCCAACCGCCTGCTGTTGGCCTGGGTAAAGGCCGAAAACCGCTTGTTGCGCCGCCTCAACCTGCCCCTGGGCGTGAGTGTGTTCGCCCTAGCCCAAAAGCCTGTGCTGGGAGCCTGACCCGAGGCCTGGTGCCCCCTGTCTTTCCCGATTTACCCGCTTATTTCTTTCCTTAACCTGCGTGGAGCTGTCCGTCATCGTTCCCATCTACAACGAAGAAGCGAACATTGCCGAAGTGTACCGGCGGTTGTTGGGCGTGCTCGAGGCCATGCCCTTGCCAGGGAATTTCGAGCTGATTTTTGTAAACGACGGCTCGCGCGACCACTCTTTTACCCTATTATTGGCCCTGGCCGAGCGCGATACCCGGGTACGCTATATCGACTTCAGCCGCAATTTTGGGCACCAAATTGCCGTATCGGCGGGCCTCGACCGGGCCCAGGGCGATGCCGTGGTCATCATCGATGCCGATTTGCAAGACCCGCCCGAACTCATTCCGCAGCTATACTCGAAGCTGCGCGAAGGCTACGAAGTAGTGTATGCCAAGCGCCGCTCGCGGCAGGGCGAGAGCGTTGGCAAGCGTCTGACGGCGCGCTTATTCTACCGCCTCTTGGCTGGCATCACCCACATTTCTATACCGGTTGACACTGGCGACTTCCGCATCATTTCGCATAAAGTGGTGAGCGGTCTGCGCCTGATGCCGGAACAAAACAAGTTCTTGCGCGGCCAGATTTCGTGGATTGGCTACCGCCAAACCTACGTGGAGTATGACCGGGCCGAGCGCGGCGGTGGGGCCACGGGCTATACTTACCGCAAAATGATCCGCCTGGCCTTGGACGGCATCACGGGCTTTTCGGACACGCCCCTCAAGGTGGCCACGCTCGGCGGCTTTGCCGTGTCGGGCGTGGCGTTCTTGGTAGCGCTCTACACATTGTACTCCCGCTTCATTACCCACGACTACCAGCCGGGCTGGGCTTCGCTCATGGTCAGCATCTTGTTTCTGGGCGGCGTGCAGTTAATCTCAGTAGGCATCATTGGCGAGTATATCGCCCGGCTTTCGGCCAACGTGCGCCAACGGCCGCTCTACCTCATTTCGGCCACCAATACAACATCGCCTTCCCCCGAACAGCCAGGGCCGGCGGGGGATTAGCAACCGCGTATTAGCAATTGCCTAAGGCCAATGGCGGTTCCAACCAGCAACTGGGCCAACGACCCAATTTCGGAGTGTTTTACGAAGATGCCCAGCTCCTGATATCTGCCCGTCGGGGCCCTGTGCGCAACCCGGCCGAAGTGCTCCAGCCGTAGCGGCGCCCGGGGCCCTAGCCGGCGGTGGCCAGCGGCACGGCGGCGTAGGCATCGGCCAGGGCCAGCTGGCAGCCGATGGGGCTCAGGTCGAGCACGGCAGCGGGGTCGCGGGTTTCGGTCAGCACCCAGCGGCCCAGCTCGTCGCGGGTATACAGCTCGGCGTGCACCCGTTCCGAATCCAGCAGCAGGTACTGGCGCAGGCTGGGAATCTGGCGGTAGTACATGAATTTTTCGCCCCGGTCGTTGTTGGCCGTCGACGGCGAGAGCACCTCCACCAGCAGCGTGGGGTTGACGAGCGTGTCGGGCTTCTTGTCTTCGTTGAACACCGGCGGGCCGCACACCACCGTCAGGGCGGGGTACACGTAGGCGCTCCCGCTCAGGATCTGCAGGCGCTGGTCGCTGCCCACCGGCGTACAAGCCGAACCGCGCAGCTGGTTGCCAATGGAAATGGTAAGGTTGGCGCAAATGCGGTTGTGGGCGAAGCTGGCCCCCGCCATCGCCCGGATTTCTCCCTCAAAATATTCATGTTTGAAGGCCGCCGCCCGCTCCAGGCGCAGGTAGTCGGCGGGCGAAACGTATTCGGGAGCATCGGCGGAGAAAGCGGGGAGGCCCATAAGAAACAGCGGTTGGGATTTATCCAAAAATACAACCTGGGGCCCCACCGTTCCCAACCCGCGCCTTTCCTTACCTTTGCCCACGTACACCCACTGGCCCGCATGCCCCACGCTGCCCCTGATTTTTATGCTCACCCCACGGCCGTGCTCGACGAAGGCTGCCAGATTGGGCGCGGGAGCCGCGTGTGGCACTTTTGCCACGTGTGCGCCGGGGCCGACATTGGGGAGGACTGTAACCTGGGCCAAAACGTGTTTGTAGCCGACGGCGTGACACTGGGCCGCAACGTGAAAGTGCAAAACAACGTGAGCCTCTACGGCGGCGTGGTGTGCGAAGACGACGTGTTTCTGGGGCCCTCGGTGGTGTTCACAAACGTGAAAAACCCGCGCAGTGCCGTGCCCCGCCAGGGCCCCGGCCACTACCAAACCACGCACCTGGCGCAGGGCGCGAGCGTGGGGGCCAACGCCACCATCATGTGCGGGGTGCGGCTGGGGCCCTACGCCTTTGTGGGGGCGGGCAGCGTCGTCACGCGCGACGTGCCGGCCTACGGCCTGGTATTCGGCAACCCCGCCCGGCCCCAGGGCTGGATGAGCGCCGCCGGCCACCGCCTGCGCTTCGACAAGAAGCGCCGCGCTACCTGCCCCGAAACCGGCGAAACCTACGAATTAAGCACCGACGAAAAAACCGTGCGCCCCGTGCCAGCCACCGCCGACAAGCTGCCCCCTTCCCGCTAATTATTCCTTCTATTTTAGCCACTTACCATTACCGCAACGTGTACGACCAATTATTGCGCAAGGAGGCCACGCTGGCCGTTATCGGCCTCGGCTACGTGGGCTTGCCCATCGCCCTCGAATTTGCCAAGCAGCTCAAAGTCATCGGCTTCGACATCAATGCCGGGCGCGTGGCCCAGATGAAGCAGGCCATCGACCCCAGCGGTGAGCTGGAAGCCAAGGACTTCGAGGGCTGCGACATCACCTTCACCGATTCGCTGGAAGTGCTGCGGCAGGCGCAGTTCTTCATCGTGGCCGTGCCCACGCCCATCGACGAGCACGCCCAGCCCGACCTCAAGCCGCTGCTGGGGGCCTCGGGCTCGGTGGGCAAGGTGTTGAAAAAGGGGGATTACGTGGTGTTTGAGAGCACCGTGTACCCCGGCTGCACCGAGGAAGACTGCATTCCGGTAATGGAGAAGCTCTCGGGCTTGAAATTCCCGAACGACTTCAAGGTGGGCTACTCGCCCGAGCGCATCAACCCCGGCGACAAGGAGCACACGCTGCGCCGCATCGTGAAGGTGGTGAGCGGCAACGACGACGAGGCCCTCGAAACAGTCGCCAAGGTTTACGAGCTGGTGGTGGACGCCGGCGTGCACCGCGCCAGCAGCATCCGGGTGGCGGAGGCGGCCAAAATCATCGAGAACACCCAGCGCGACGTCAACATTGCGCTGATGAACGAGCTGTCGATGATTTTCGACCGCATGAACATCAACACCTACGAGGTGCTGGAGGCGGCCGGCACGAAGTGGAACTTCTTGAAGTTTAGCCCCGGCCTGGTGGGCGGCCACTGCATCGGCGTGGACCCTTACTACCTGACCTACAAGGCCAAGGAGCTGGGTTACGACGCCAAGGTCATCCTGAGCGGCCGCACCACCAACGACAACATGGGGGCCTACATCGCCCGCAAAACGGTGCAGATGATGATCAAGAAGGGCAAGGACGTGGCCAAAAGCCGCGTACTGGTGATGGGCGCCACCTTCAAGGAGAACGTGGAGGACATCCGCAACTCGAAGGTGGCCGACGTGATTCAGGAGCTCAAAAACTTCTCGGTGAACGTGGACATCGTGGACCCGCACGCCGATTCCGACGAGCTGCTGCACGAGTACGGCTTCCGCCTGACGGCCAACGACGACCTCCGCACCGACTACGACGCCGTGATTGTGGCCGTGGGCCACAAGCCCTACGCCGAGAAAGACGAAGCGTATTTCCAGTCCATCACGGCCGACAACGCCGTGCTGGTCGACATCAAGGGCCTGTACCGCGGCCGGATGCAGGAGCTGCACTACTGGAGCTTGTAACTAACTGACCCAAAAACCATGAGCAAGATTCTCGTCACCGGCGGCGCCGGCTACATTGGTTCCCACGCGGTGGTAGAGCTGGCCCAGGCGGGCTACGAGCCCGTCATCGTCGACGATTTTAGCAACTCGCAAGAGTCGGTGCTGGCCGGGCTGCGCGCCATTTTGGGCCGCGACGTGCCGTGCTACCACAGCGACTGCGGCGACGCCGGGGCCCTGCGCGGCGTGTTCCAGAAGGAAGGCAGCATTGCAGGCGTTATTCACTTCGCCGCATTCAAGGCCGTGGGCGAATCGGTGCAGAAGCCGCTGGCCTACTTCCACAACAACGTGGGCTCGCTGCTGACGCTGCTGCAAGTGATGCCCGAGTTTGGGGTGGAGAACCTGGTGTTTTCGTCGTCGTGCACCGTGTACGGCAACCCCGACGCGCTGCCCGTAACGGAGGCCACGCCCACCAAACCGGCCACCTCGCCTTACGGCCGCACCAAGCAGATGTGCGAAGACATTGTGCACGACGTGGCGGGGGCCAGCAGCAACCAGCTGCGCACCATTCTGCTGCGCTATTTCAACCCAATTGGGGCCCACGCCTCGGCCAAAATTGGCGAGCTGCCCTTGGGTACGCCCAACAACTTGGTGCCGTTCATCACCCAAACCGCCGCGGGCATCCGCGAGAAGCTGACGATTTTCGGCAACGACTACGACACGCCCGACGGCACCAACGTGCGCGACTACATCCATGTGGTGGACCTGGCCAAGGCGCACGTGGTGGCTGTGCAGCGCCTGCTGGACCACAAAGCCACCGAAACGGTGGAAACCTTCAACGTGGGCACCGGCCACGGCAACACGGTGCTGGAGGTGGTGCAGGCCTTCGAAAAAGCCAGCGGCCAGAAGCTGAACTACAGCATCGGGCCCCGGCGCCCCGGCGACGTGCCCGCCATCTACGCCGACGCCACCAAGGCCGAAACCGTGCTCGGCTTCAAAACCGAAACCTCGCTGCTCGACTCGCTTGCCAGCGCCTGGAAGTGGCAGCAAACGCTGGGCAAGTAGTGCTCGGCGCTAGCGCTTGGGGCCCCGGCTTCCCCTTACGATTGCGATTTCAACCTTAGACTACGCTTTATGAAAATTATCATCACCGGCGGCGCCGGCTTCATTGGCTCGCACGTGGTGCGGCTGTTCGTCACGAAGTATCCTGATTATCAGATTATTAATCTCGACGCGCTGACGTACGCCGGCAACCTGGAAAACCTGCGTGACATAGAAGGGGCCCCCAACTACCGCTTCGTGAAGGGTGACATTTCCGACCAAGCCTTCATTGATGAGCTGTTTGCCCGCGAGGAGCCCGACGCCGTGATTCACCTCGCCGCCGAGAGCCACGTGGACCGCAGCATCACCGACCCCATGGCGTTCGTGAAAACCAACGTCATCGGCACCGTGAACTTGCTGAACGCGGCGCGCAACCTGTGGCAACCGGGCGGCTACGCCGGCCACACCTTCTACCACGTGAGCACCGACGAGGTGTACGGCTCACTGGACTTCGGGCCGGAGATGTTCACGGAAGAAACTTCCTACGACCCCCGCTCACCGTATTCGGCCTCGAAGGCCAGCTCCGACCACTTCGTGCGCGCTTGGCACCACACCTACGGCCTGCCCATCAAGCTCAGCAACTGCTCAAACAACTACGGCCCCAACCACTTCCCCGAGAAGCTGATTCCGCTGGCCATCCACCGCCTGCGCACCGGCCAGCCGGTGCCCGTGTACGGTAAAGGCGAAAACGTGCGCGACTGGCTCTTCGTGAAGGACCACGCCACGGCCATCGACGCGGTGTTCCATAAGGGCAAGCTGGGCGACACCTACAACATCGGCGGCGTGAACGAGTGGCAGAACCTGAAGCTCATCGAGTTGCTCTGCGATGTGGTGGACGAGAAGACCGGCCAGGGCCCCGGCACCTCGCGCCAGCTCATCAAGTTCGTGACCGACCGCGCGGGCCACGACATGCGCTACGCCATTGACAGCAGCAAGATCATGAACGAGCTGGGTTGGAAGCCGTCTGTCACCTTCGAGCAGGGCCTGGCCCAAACCGTGGACTGGTACCTCGCCAACGAGGAATGGCTGAACAGCGTGACCAGTGGCGCCTACCAAGACTACAACACCCAACAATACAGTAATCGATAATATGAAAATGTGGAAGATGTGAAAGTGTGCACTGTTTGTTTGCCGCTAGTGCTTTTTCACATCTCCCACATTTTCATACTCTAACACATCAATCATCGTGTACGACCTTCCTTTCCACGACCGGCCGCTGTCGGATACTACGTTTCTCGTCACCGGCGGCGCGGGCTTCATCGGCTCGAACCTGGTGGAATACCTGCTGAAGTACGGCGCCAAAAAGGTGCGCACCCTGGACAACTACTCCAACGGCTTCCGCAAAAACCTGGCGCTGTTTGAGGGCGACCCGGCCCTGGAAATTGTGGACGGCGACATCCGCAACGCTGAGACGTGTGCCGCGGCCTGCTCCGGCGTGGACGTGGTGCTGCACCAGGCGGCGCTGGGCTCAGTGCCGCGGTCCATTAAGGACCCGGTGCTGACCAATGACGTGAACGTGGGCGGCTTCGTGCAGATGCTGACCGCCGCTAAGGACGCGGGCGTCAAGCGCTTCGTGTACGCCGCTTCCAGCAGCACCTACGGCGACCACCCCGGCCTGCCCAAGGTGGAAGACCGCATCGGCAAGCCGCTCTCGCCCTACGCCGTCACGAAGTACGCTAACGAGCTGTACGCCGACGTATTTGGCCGCACTTACGGCCTGGAAATCATTGGTTTGCGCTACTTCAACATCTTTGGGCCCCGGCAAGACCCGGGCGGAGCCTATGCGGCCGTGATTCCGCTGTTCATCGACGCCATCCTGGAAAACCAGGCCCCCACACTGAACGGCGACGGCGGGCAAACCCGCGACTTCACCTTTGTGGAGAACTGCGTGCAGGCCAACATCCGCGCCGCCCTCACCACCAACCCCGGGGCCCTGAACCAGGTGTACAACATCGCCGTGGGCGACCGCACCTCGCTGGTGCAGCTGTACGACATCCTGCGCGAGGAGGCCGGCTCGGACCTGGAGCCGCAATTTGGCCCCGACCGCGCTGGCGACATCCGCGACTCGCTGGCCGACATCAGCAAGGCCAATAACCTGCTCGGCTACGCCCCCCAGATTCGCATCCGCGAGGGCTTGCAGCAGACGCTGGACTGGTTCAAAGCCAATCAGGAATTCATCAAGGAACGCAATTAATTGAACGTCATGCTGAGCGCAGTCGAAGCATCTCTCCCGCAGCAGTAAACAAATTACTCAGCGAGAGAGATGCTTCGACTGCGCTCAGCATGACGTTCTCAAACTTATAAGCATCATCTTCAATCATATGAAAGGCATTATCCTCGCCGGCGGCTCCGGCACCCGGCTGCACCCCCTCACCCTGGCCGTCAGCAAGCAGCTGATGCCGGTGTATGACAAGCCGATGATTTACTACCCGCTGAGCATCCTGCTGATGGCGGGCATCCGGGAAGTACTGATTATCACCACGCCCCACGACCAGGCGCAATTTAAAAAGCTGCTTGGCGACGGTAAGAACCTGGGCTGCGACTTCCAGTACGTGGTGCAGGAAGTGCCCAACGGCCTGGCGCAGGCCTTCGTGCTGGGGGCTGACTTCATCGGCCAGGACAGCGTGGCGCTGGTGCTGGGCGACAATATTTTCTACGGCGCGGGCCTGGAGGAGCTGCTGAAATCAAACAACAACCCCGACGGCGGCGTGGTGTACGCCTACCACGTGCACGACCCCGAGCGCTACGGCGTGGTGGAGTTTGATGCCGATAAGAAGGCCCTCAGCATTGAGGAGAAGCCGGCTAATCCTAAGAGCAACTACGCCGTGCCGGGCCTGTATTTCTACGACAACAGCGTGGTGGAAATTGCCAAGAACCTGGAAATGAGCCCCCGCGGCGAGTACGAGATTACCGACGTGAACAAGGAATACCTGCGCCGCGGCAAGCTGAAGGTGGGCATTCTGAGCCGCGGCACGGCCTGGCTCGACACGGGCACCTTCGAGAGCCTGATGCAGGCCGGCGAGTACGTGCGCGTGATTGAGCAGCGCCAGGGCCTGAAGGTGGGCGCGATTGAGGAAGTGGCCTACCGCCAAGGCTTCATTACGGCCGACGAGCTGCGGGCCCTGGCCCTGCCGCTGCGCAAGAGCGGCTACGGCGATTACCTGATGAACCTGCCCGAGCAGTTGGTGCTGGGCGCGCAGTAGGGCCCCGGGCCGAGCACAAAGTGGCCGAAAGCCGCGGTTTGGCTAGCGCAGGCGCGCGGCCGGGCCGCGGCTTTTGCCTAATTTAGCAAGGCTAAAACGTGTCCTATCCTTTCCGCACGCCTCTTTCGCGCGCTTTTGTATCTGTGGCAGTATTATGGGCCGAACTTCTATGAAAATTCCCGTTTTTTCCTTTGCCCTGGTGGCGGCCCTAGGGCTGGGGGCCCCGGCGGCGCGGGCCCAACACGCGCAGTGGGCCAGCAAGCTGGTGGGCGTGTCGTCGCAAAAATCGGAAGGCAAGGCGGCGTATTCGCCCGAGCAAGTCCTAGGGGCCCCCAACGCGCTGCCGCTGGGCCAAATCAACGACAAGGCCTGGATTCCGAAGAAGGAAGGGCGCGACGAATTTATTGAAGTGCGCTTCGCCCGCTCGGTGCTGGCCCAGCAGATTACGGTGGTCGAGAACTTCAACCCCGGAGCCGTGACGAAAATCGAGCTCATTGATACCAAAGGCGTGCACCACGAGGTGTACACCAACGACAACCCGGGGCCCCTGCCCGACGCGTACCGCACGCTGGAAGTAAAAATTGCTCCGGCCAAGCCGGCCTACCGCACCATTGGGGCAGTGGTGCACCTGAACACGGCCAAGGTGGAGGGCGTGAACCAGCTCGACGCCATCGGCGTGGCCGACGTGACGCAGACGATGGTGAAGAAGGACTTCAAGGCCCCCGATGCCGACGCGGCCGGCGTGGCCCGTTTTGACTCGTCGCTCGTGAACCTGGGGCCCTCCGTGAACAGCCCGTACGTGGACACGCACCCCGTGATTTCGCCCGACGGCCGCACCTTGTACTTTGCCCGCCAGAACCACCCGGGCAACACCGGCGGCAAAAACGACCCGCAGGACGTGTGGTTTTCGACCCTGCAAAGCGCCAGCGCCAAGGCCTGGGGCCCCGCCAAAAACATGGGTGGCCCCGTGAACACCGCCGGCTTCCCCAACGGGCTGGCCTCGGTGTCGGCCAACGGGCAGCGGCTGCTGCTGCTGGGCCACTACACGCCGGAGGGCCTGATTCCCAAGGGACCCAGCACGTCGGAGCACCGCCCGGGCGGCTGGTCGCAGCCGGCTAACGTGGACATTGAGGACTTCTACAACAACGACGACGAGCACGCCGACTACTTCCTGGCTACCTCGGGCAAGGCCCTGCTGCTGGCCGTGCAGCGCACCGACGGCCTGGGCGAGCAGGATTTGTACGTGAGCTTCCCGAAGCCCAGCCCTCCCGGCCAGCCCGTGACGTGGACCCGTCCGCGCAACCTGGGGCCCAACGTGAACACCAAAAAGGCTGACTTTGCCCCCTTCCTCGCCCCCGATGAAAAGACGCTGTACTTCGCCAGCGAGGGCCGCGGCGGCTACGGCAAGTCCGATATTTTTTACTCCAAGCGCCTTGATGATACTTGGACGAACTGGAGCCCGCCCCGCAACCTGGGCAGCGTGGTGAACTCGCCTGACTTTGACGCTTATTACACCGTATCGGCGGCCGGCGATGATGCTTATCTGGTGTCGACGCGCAACGGCATGGCCGGCTCGAAGGATATTTTCCGCATCGCCCTGGCCCCCGCCTTCAAGCCCGAGGCTGTGACGCTGGTGCGCGGCCAGGTGCTGGACGCCGCCACCAAGAAGCCTGTCAAGGCCATCATTCACTACGAAAACCTGCTGACGGGTGAGGAAATTGGCACCGCCGAATCCGACCCCACCGACGGCTCCTACACCATTGTGCTGCCCAGCGGCGTGCAGTACGGCTACCGCGCCGAGGCCGCCAACTACATCGCCGAGAACGCCAACCTCGACGTGACGGCCCGCGACAAGTACTCGGAGCAAACCCAGGACCTGTTCATGGTGCCCTTTGCGGTGGGCCAGACGGTGAAGCTCAACAACATCTTCTTCCAGCAGAGCAAGTACTACCTGCGCACCAACTCCTACCCCGAGCTGGCCCGCCTCGTGCGCATCATGCGCGACTACCCGACGGTAGAAATCAAAATCGGCGGCCACACCGACAACCAGGGCGACCCGGCCCTGAACCTCAAGCTGAGCCTCGACCGGGTGAACGAGGTAAAGAAATACATCATAAGCAAGGGCATCACGCCCTCACGCATTACCACCGAGGGCTACGGCAGCGAGAAGCCCGTGGCCAGCAACGACCAGGAAGATACCCGCGCCCTCAACCGCCGGGTGGAATTTACCATCACAAAAAAGTAACCTAGGGCCCCAAATGCCAAAACGCCCGCTGCACTTGGTGCAGCGGGCCGTTTTAATTAGCAGGCAGTATACGAAGAAAGCCTACTTGTCTTTCTTGGTCAGGTTCTTACCCAAGTCTTCCACTTTCTTCAGGAAGTCATCGGTGTCGGTATCGGCGTACACGCCGTAAGCCGAAGAGATAGTGCCCTTCACACCGTCGTTGGCTTCGATGGCGTAGAGGATAGAGGTGTCGTCGGGGTTGCTTTCGCCTTCGAAGCGGTAGAAATCTACGATGGTTACTTCCTCCGGTGTGTAGCTTTTGTTGGTGCTCGTGTCCATGGTGTGCAGGCGGCCGTCGGTCACGGTAAAGTCTTGGTTGTAACCGTCTTTGCTCAGCTTCTTTTCAACGTTGACGAGCGAGCGTTCTTCTTCTTTGTCTTGCATGACGCGGGGCAATAGGGGTGAGAAAAGCCCCGCCGGAAGGGCAGCGGCTACTCGGCTATACGGCACCCGGGCGGCCCGGGGTTACCGCCCGGGGCCCTAAATATTCCGGGGCCACATTCAGCGCCCAGCGCGGGCCGCAATGGTGCGCTCCAGGCGGTCCACATCAATACCCCCGCAGGCGCCGCAGCCCTTAGCGCAGCCCACCTGCTCCTTCGAGAAGAAAGCCCGCCAGGCCCGGCGGCCCAGGAAAAACAGGGCCCCCAGCACGATGGCAGCCACGAGGATATATTGAACTATCATAGCGGTTTGAAAACGCCGGGGCCCCAGCAAAAGTTTGCGCCGGGGCCCCGGGGTGCATTTGGGGCGGGGGTGGCTATTGGTTAAAAGCCAAATAAATTTACGTGTTGCAGTCCACCGTTTAACACAGTTCATGTAAAGGGACAAAACCAAGCCACGCCAAGGCCCCTACCCTACGCCCAAAACTCCCGGATGGTGGCCTGCATCTCCTCGTGCAGGTGGCCGTTGCTGGCCACCACTTCGCGGCCGAAGAGCGGGTCGCCGTCTTCCAGGAACTGGGTGATGCGGCCGCCGGCCTCGGTGACGAGCAGCAGGCCCGCGGCCACGTCGTAGGAGTTGATATTGAACTCGAAGTAGCCATCCATGCGGCCGGCGGCGACGTAGGCCAAGTCGGTGGCGGCCGAGCCCATGCGGCGCAGGCCGTGGGTGCGCTGCATGAAGCTGCCCAGCACCTGCAGGTACTTGTCGAGCTGCGCGAATTTACTGTACGGGAAACCGGTGGCGATGAGCGAGTTAGCTAGCTTGGGGGCCCCGGTTACGTGGATGGGCTGCTCGTTGCAAAAAGCGCCGTGGCCCTTGGCAGCGCGGAAGCTCTCGTCGCGGTTGGCCTCGTGCACCACGCCCGCCACTAGGTCGGGGCCGTGCAGCAGGGCCACGCTCACGGCAAACACCGGTAGCGAGTGGATGAAGTTGGTGGTGCCGTCGAGCGGGTCGATGATCCAGGTGAACTCCTGGGTTTCGTCGGGGGCCCCGGCGGTGCCTTCCTCGGTGATGAAGCCGGCGGCGGGCAGGATTTCGCGCAGGCCGGCCACCAAGCGGCGCTCGGCTTCCTGGTCCACGTAGCTCACCATGTCGTGCAGGCCTTTGTTTTCAATCTTGCTGGGGTCGAAGGTTTTGGCTTCGTGCAGGATGAACTGGGCAGTTTCGCGGCACAGCGCGGCCACTTGGTGCGAAAGGGCGAGGTAATCGGTCATGCTTGAGAGTTAGAATATTAAGGCTTTAAAATTAATTTAGGAGCTATATCAACAAGCGCTGTCATGCTGACGAAGGAAGCATCTTATCGGGATAGATACAGGTCGTTCAGCAGTGATAGGATGCTTCCTTCGTCAGCATGACAGCACCCATTTAAGTAGCTCTAACACGTCATGCTGCGCTGCGCTCGGCATGACGTTCCTGTAAGTGATTTTGGGGCCCGCGAAGGCCCGGGCGATGACCCAAACGAGCAGCAGCACGGCCAGGATTTGGCAGCCGCGGCCGATGTACTCGCCCGTGCGGGTGTAGAAGGTCAGCTTGTCGTTCAGGTGCACCGTGGCGCGGCTGGCGGCGCACCCAGGTGGGGGCCAGCTGCGCGAGGGTGCCCTTTTGGTTGATGAAGCCGGTGAAGCCGGTGTTGGCGGCGCGGGCTAGGTCGCGGCGGGTTTCGATGGCGCGCAGGGCCCCCAGGCGCAGCAGCTGGCGGTAGCCGGGCGTGTCGTCCCACCAGGCGTCGTTGGTAACCAGGCCCAGCAGGTTGGCGCCGTCGCGCACGTATTGGGCCGTGAAGTCGCCGTAGATGGACTCGTAGCACACGAGGGGCCGCACCACCAGCGCGGGGGCCCCGGGCACGCGGAACAGCTTGGTTTCGGGCACCGTGCCGTAGCTGCCCACGTAGCCGCCCAGGTCGATGTGGTTGATGAGGGCGGTAAGGAAGGTGGGCACTTTCTCGACGCCCGGCACCAGCCGCTCCTTGTGGTAGAACTGCACTGGCGCGGCGGGGCCGGCGAGGTAGGCGGCCGTGTTGCACACGTCGTAGTAGCCAAGGTCGTCGCGGAAGAGGGCCGTTTCGCTAGCCGCTTCCTTGCTGGGGTAGCTCACGATGCTGGTCATGCCCGTGATGAGGGCCACGCCCGGGTGCTGCCCCAGCCAGGCCCGGATGCGCTGGATGCGGGGGTAATTGTTGATCACCCGCTCCTGGTAATGGTCGGCTAGGCTGGTTTCGGGCCAGAGCACGAGCCGGGTTTGGGGCGTGAGCTGCTGGGTGCTGAGGGCCAGCAGCCGCGTCAACTGCTCGTCGTAGGAAACGAAGTCGGGCGCGTCGGCAAACTTCTCGGTGTAGGGGTTGATGTTGGGCTGCACCACCACCACCTCGGCCCCGGGGCCCTGCTCCTGGTAGGTGGCGCCGATGGCGAAGGATAGCAGCAAGGGCAGCGCAATGGCTATGAGGGGAATTAAAAGTTTTGAGTTAAAAGTTAAAAGGGCGGTTTTTGGGCCCCGGACTAGTAAGTCCCCAGCGCCTGTTAACTCTTCACTTTTAACTTTTAACTGCCCGTCAATTAGCCAAAAGAATACGGATAAATTCACCGCCCACACCCACACCGAGCCGCCGAGGAAGCCGGTGTACTCGTACCACTGCACCCACTGCGGCACGGCGGCGAAGCCGTTGCCCAACGTGAGCCAGGGCCAGGTCACATCCCAGCGCAGGTGCAGCTGCTCGAAGGCAACCCAGTAGACGGGCAGCGTGAGGTAGCCAATCAGGGGCCCCAGGCGCTTCTTGGTTTGGCGGAAGGCCATGAGCGGCAGGCACATGAGCCCCGCGTTCAGGACCACGGCCGCGATGCCGCCGCCCAGCGTACTGTAGCTCACCCACCAAGTAGTGCTGGCGTTCCAAAGCAGCACAAACAGGTAGGTGCCGGCAAACACGCGGCCTTTGCGGGCCCCCTGCTGCGTGGAGCGGCGCTCCATCAGCAGGTAGGGCACCCAGCCCACGAACAGGCCCAGGGGCCAGAGCGTGCCGCTGGTGGACCACCCGGTCCAGAGCAGGGCGGCGCCGAGCACGGCCAGCACGGCGGGGTGCGCCGCGGGGCTAGTCTTCGCCAAATTCGTCGGAGTCACGGGCTTCGTTTTCAAGGGATTCATCTACTTCGTCTTCTTCGCCGCGGGCGTAGCGGCCGGCCTTGCCGGGGCGGGGCGGCGGGGTGGGGTTGCCGGCCACCACCAGCACAATTTCGCCCTTGATGGCGGCCCAGGGCCCCAAAATCGGCGGCCAGGCTGGCCAGCGTGCCGTTCACGGTTTCCTCGAACAGCTTCGTGAGCTCGCGGCTGACGGAGGCCGGGCGCTGGGGCCCAAACACCTCGGCCAGCTGGGTGAGGGTTTTCACGAGGCGGTGCGGCGACTCGTAAAAAATCATCGTCCGGAGCTCGGGGGCCAGTTCTTGCAGGCGGGTTTGGCGGCCTTTTTTCACGGGCAGAAACCCTTCGAACGTGAACCGCTCGGCCCCGAAACCCGACTTGAGCAGGGCGGGCACCAGGGCGGTGGGGCCCGGCAGGCACTCCACGGCCAGGCCGCGGGCCAAGCACTCGCGCACCAGCAGGAAACCCGGGTCGGAGATGCCGGGTGTGCCGGCGTCGCTCACCAAGGCCATTTTTTCGCCCTTTTCGAGGCGCTCCAGCAGGCGCGGCACTTGCTGGTGCTCGTTGTGGAGGTGGTAGCTGAGGAGCGGTTTTTTGAGGCCCAGGTGCTGGAGCAGGCGCCCGCTGACGCGGGTATCCTCGGCCAGCACCAGGTCGGCCTCGCCCAGCACGCGGATGGCCCGCAGGGTGATGTCCTCCAGGTTGCCGATGGGCGTGGGCACGAGGGTGAGGGCGGGGGCGTCGGGCATGGGGGCAAAGGTACGGGCGGGCCCCAGGTTAGGGCCCCACTACAACCCAAAGGGCCCAACCGTAGTACACCCTTCTCCCACCCGCTTTGCTTTTAACCTTAATTTTTAGCCCTATGCCCGTCGATCCGAACAACCGCCCCATCCGCGTCATCAACGACGACACTACCGACGAAGAGATGCGCGCCGGCCACCACATTCCCAACGCCGATCCGCCCAAGAACGAGGCGGCCCGCGGCGGCTTCGGCAACCGCGATGGCAAGCAGGGCTTCGGCTCCGACACGGCCGGCGGCTCGACGGCCCTGGGCGTGAACGAGGACGCCGATGCCATGACGCCCCCAGCCGATAACATGCGCTCGGACGACGAGGGCCGCGACGCCCGCGCCGACCAAGACCTACCGGCCCGCGAAACCTACGACGACGACCCCGACCTGGTGGCCGTGCACAACCCCGGCGGCCCCGTGGATGAGCTCGACGCCGACGACCGCCGCAAGGGCCCCGATGAGATGGAAAACCCCGCCTCGCGCGTGGGCATGGGTGAAATGGAGCCCAAGCCCCTCAAGCCCATCACCGGCACCGATACCAACGCCGAACTGACCGACCCCAACGCCTCCGACACGGCCATCGACCAATAGGGCCCCAAGGCCCCGGTTCCAGCCATTCTTTTTCCCACCTTACCTACTCCGACCATGCCCACCCACCACAACGACCAGAAGGACAACGAGCAATCCGACGAGCGTCACCTTGAAGGCCAACCCAAAGCCGGCGCGCTGCCAGTGGGCGACTTCAGCGAAGCGGAGGAAAACAGGCTGGAGCAGGAAGCCCTGGACGCCGGCATCACCCACCCCAACCGCGGCCACGACAAACCCAGCATCGACAAGCCGGCCTATGATTAACGTTGCTGCTTAAATAGCAAAAAGGGGCCCCGCGCTACGTAGCGCGGGGTCCCTTTTTTGTCATTCCGAGCGAGCGAGGAATCTGAATTGGGGCTCCCAGATTCTCGCTGCGCTCGGAATGACACGCATGAGGTTTCCACGCACCCCGCTTTACCCAATAAGCTCCGCCACAATCTTGGCTGAGAGCAGGCAGAGCGGAATGCCGCCGCCGGGGTGCACCGAGCCGCCGCAGAAGTACAGGCCGTCGAGCCGGCTTGAGAAGTTGGGGTGGCGCAGGAAGGCCGCCAGCGGGTTGTTGCTAGAGCTGCCGTAAAGGGCCCCGCCGGACGAGGACGTGTCGGCGGCAATGCCGGGCGGCGTCCAGATTTTTTCGACCCGAATGAGCGGCTCGATGGGCGTGCCCAGGGCCCCGGACAGCCGGGCCAGCACGAGGCGGCGGGTTTTTTGGGTGAGGGCGTCCCAGTCCTGGCCTTCGTCGTGGGGCACGTTCACCATCACGAACCAGTTTTCGTGGCCGGCCGGGGCGTCGGCAGGCGTCTTTTTGGACGTGACGTTGACGTACACCGTCACGTCGTCGGCCACGGTTTTGCCCTCGAAAATGGCCTTGAACTCCTGCTGGTAATCGTTGGAAAAGAAGATGTTGTGCAAATCCAGTTCCGGGAATTCGCGGGCGATGCCCCAGTAGAAAATCAGGGCCGATGAGGAGCGGGGCTGGGCCAGCGTGCGCTCGGGCGCGGGCTGGGTGGGCAGCAGGCGGCGATAGGTGGGCACCACGTCCATGTTGCTCACCACCCGGCCAAAGTCGTATACATCCTGGGTCGTACGTAGGCCCGTGACGTGCTTATCGGCCACCAAAACCTCCTCCACCGGCTCGTTGAATCGGAATTCCACCCCGAATTCTTCGGCTAGCCGGTGCAGGCTTTCGGCAATGGCGTAGATGCCGCCTACGGGATAGAACGCGCCGATACCGTGCTCGAGGTGCGGAATCATGCTCAGCGTGGCCGGGGCCTGGTACGGGTCGGAGCCGTTGTAAGTAGCGTAGCGGTCAAATAGTTGCACCAGGCGCGGGTCGGCGAAGGCCTTGGCGTGGCGCTGGTGCATGGTGCCGAGCAGGCCCAGCGCCGGCAGGGCCCCCACGGCCTTCAGGGTTTCGGAACTGAAGTAGGTGCCCGCCTTGTGCAGCGACTTGTGCAGAAACGTGCCCGCCGTGGCGTCGTACGCTCGGCCGCTGCGCGCCAGAAACTGCGTGACGGCCGCCGCCGGGGCCCCTAATTTTTCCTCCACCTCGGCGGCAAACTTGTCGGCTTCGGCCCAGGCCGCGAGGCGGGTGCCATCGGCGAAGAAATAGTTGGTGATGGGATCGAGCCGCTCGTAGCGGAAGTAGTCGGCCGGCGCGCGGTGGGCCAAGCGGAACACGTCGTCCAACAGCTGCGGCAGGGTGAAGAGCGAGGGCCCCGCGTCGAAGCGGTAGCCGCCGGGCAGCTCAAACTGGTGCATTTTGCCGCCAAACGAGGGCCCTGCCTCGAACACCGTGACGGCGTGCCCCGCCACGGCCAGCCGCGCGGCCGCTGCCAGCCCCGCCACCCCCGCCCCGATGACGGCCACGGGTTGTTTGATATGATTCTTAGGCTTGCTCAAACTCATACGTTTCCAATAACTTGCAAGAACCCCCAATAGAATACCTAACGGAAATACCGTCAGCCCCAGCGGGGCGGCCCATCGGTAGAAACCCTGAATCACCGAACCGCTAAAGCCCCAGCGGGGCGACCCAACCGCTTGCGCTAATCCTAATTTTCTTTCAACTCCTGGAAGAGGTATTTGTCTTCAAACGGCACCTCAAATTTTTTCAAGAACGACCGGTACTCGTCCAAAAAACTGCGTTTGGCATGATGCTCCTCCTGTCGCTCGATGTACGCAATGACGGCGGAAAGCTGCGAGGCGGAGTAAGAGAAAGCGCCGAATCCTTCTTGCCAGGCAAACTTACCGGGCAACCAGTTTTGCTCGTTGATAAATTTCGCCGCCGACGCCTTCACGTCCCGTACCAAATCCGACAGCGCCATTTCGGGCCGCAGACCGATGAGCAAATGAACGTGGTCGGGCATTCCGTTGATGGCCAATAGTTTTTGGCCGTGCGCGGCAACGATGCCCGTAATGTAGCGGTAGAGGCGAGCCGCTTGGTTCGGCGGGATGCAACCAGCCCAGTATTTCACCGCAAACACCACGTGCAAATGAATTTGGGTGTAGGTATTGGCCATGGTGCGAACGGTTTGGGTCGCCCCGCTGGGGCTTTAGCCGTTTTAGTGAACACTAATTTCTACCGATGGGTTGCCCCTCCGGGGCTGGCAAAACCACTACACTGGAGCCCACTACTTGTTCATAATCAAATAAACTAGCACACCAGGGCCCTACTCCACCGCCAGCACCAGCCCTTTCAGGTACGCGCCTTCGGGGTGGAAAAGGCTGACGGGGTGGTCGGCGGGCTGGGTGAGGCGGTGCAGGATGCGGGCGGGGCGGCCGGCCTCGATGGCAGCGGCCAGCACGGCGCCCTCAAATAGTTCGGGGCTAACCACTTGTGAGCAACTGAATGTAAAGAGCAACCCGCCCGGCGCCAGGTGCGCGATGCCCGAGGCGTTGAGGCGCTTGTAGCCCATGAGGGCGGCGTGCCGGGCCCCCATGTGCTTGGCGAAGGCCGGCGGGTCGAGCACGAGCAGGTCGTACTCGGCGGGGTGGTTTTTGAGGAAGCCGAGCACGTCGTCGGCGTAGGCGGCGTGGCGGTCGGCGTGGGGGGCCAGGGCGGCGTTGCGCTCGGTGAGGGCAATGGCCTTCTTGCTGGAATCGACGGAGTGCACCACCTCAGCCCCGGCGGCCAGCGCGTACACCGAGAAGCCGCCCGTGTAGCAGAACGTGTTGAGCACGCGGCGGCCGGCGGCGTAGCGGGCCAGCAGGGCCCGGTTGTCGCGCTGGTCGATAAAGAAACCGGTTTTCTGGCCTGTTTCCCAGTCGATGGCGAACTGGTGGCCGTTCTCGGTCACGAGGTGCTCAGTGCCGGTGCTTTCGCCGAACAGGTAGCCATTTTTTGCATCCGGCACGGCATTGCCGGGCACGGTTTCGGCGCTTTTGTCGAAGATGGCGCGCAGCTTGTCGCCGAACACGGTTTGCAGGGCCCCCGCAATGTCGGGGCGGGCGCGGTACATGCCCACGCTGTGGGCCTGCACCACGGCCACGTCGCCGTACACGTCGATGATGAGGCCCGGCAGGCCGTCGCCCTCGGCGTGCACCAGGCGGAATACGTTGGTGTCGGCCGCGCCGGTCAGGGCCAGGCGCTGGCGCAACTGGTAGGCATTGCTGAGTTTACGCACCCAGAAATCGGGCGTCGGCAACTCGGCCTCGGTGCCGAAATCGAGCATGCGCACGGCAATGGAGCCGCCGCCTGAGAAGTGGCCCATGCCCAGCAGTTCGCCGTCAGCGGCCTCTACGCGCACGGCGTCGCCTTCGCCCGCCTCGCCCTTGAGGCGGGCAATGGCCCCCGAGAAAACCCAGGGGTGGCGGCGGCGCAAGGAGTGGTCTTTTCCGTTTTTGAGGACGATGGTGGCAGGAGTTAGCATAGGCCCGCAAAGTTACGGCCTGGCCTGTGCCAACTTCGCGGCACCGCTTTCCGCCCTTGGTTTCACCGTTTTTGCCTTTTGCCATGCCCACCAGCGTTGCCATCATCGACTTCGAGGCCGCCCACCAGCCCGCCTTCCGGGCCCTGAACCACGCGTGGATTTCGCGCTACTTCACCCTGGAAGCGCCCGACCACCAGGTGCTCGACAACCCGCAACGCTACGTGCTGGGCCCGGGCGGCCACATTCTGATGGCCGTGCACAACGACGAAATCGTGGCACTTGCGCGCTCATCAAGGAGCACGACGGCGTATACGAACTGGCGAAAATGGCTGTGGCGCCCGCCGCCCAGGGCTTGGGCATCGGGTGGGCCCTAGGGCAAGCCATGCTGCAAAAAGCCCGGCAGCTGGGCGCGCACCGCGTCGAGTTGGTTTCCAATTCCACACTCGGGCCAGCCTTAGCGCTTTACGAAAAGCTTGGTTTCCAACACGCGCCGCTGCTGCCCTCGCCCTACCAGCGCGGCGACGTGCGGATGGTACTGGACCTACCCGCCGCCGGCTGAGCTACCGAAACCAGCGCCGGTAGATGGGCTTGCGCCAGGCAAACTGCGCCCACATGGCCGGGTAAATCAGCACGTCCAGGGCCCTAAAAGCGGTGCGGTACTCCAGGTTGTCCACGATGACGCTGCCGCCCCGGGGCCCCTGCTCGATGAGGTGGCGGTGCCGCCAGTAGCGCAGCGGCGGAGGCAGCCGCTGGCCCTCGTCCACAAAGTAGTGGGTGCCGTCGGGCAGCACGCCATCGTCGGTGATGAGGGAGGTCCAGGGCAGCTTTTTGATGCCCGTGTTCAGCTCAATTTCCACCACGTCGCCGGTGCGGCTGCCGTCGTAGCGCACCAGCTTCAGCTTCGGGAAGGGCGGGGCCAGCGCCAAAAACAGCTCGCGGGTAAAGCCCGCCATTACCTGGGCGGGGCCCTGGCCCACAGCAGTACGAAGAACAACGCGCATTCCTGGGCTTACGCCGGGGCCCCGGTTTGGTTGGCGGCTAGGGCCCCGCCTAACTTGCCGGGCACCTTCGCCGCCGCGCCATGTTCGATACCGACCACCTTCCCGGCCGTACCCTGCGCACGGCCGCTGGGCGCGAGTACCTGTTTTGCAGCGGCACCGGCTACCTGGGCGCGGCCCGCAGCCCCGCCTTCGCCGCCCTGCTGGCCGAGGGCCTGGCACGCTACGGCACCAACTATTCCAGCTCGCGCGGGTCGGGCGTGCAACTGAGCATCTTTGCCGAAGCTGAGGTTTTCCTGGCGAATTGGGCGGGCACGGCGGGGGCCCTCACGGTATCGTCGGGCTACCTAGCGGGGCAAATGGCGGTGGCCACCCTGGCTGGCGCGGGCCGCTTCGAGTACGCGCCCGGCACCCACCCGGCGGCCTGGCTGGCGGGCCAGGCGGCGCCGGTACCACCAGGGCCCCACGCGGCCTGGGCCAGCGGCTTGCTGGCCCGCCTGGCCGCGGGGGCCCCAGGCCCGGTGGTCATCGTCAGCAACTCGCTCGACCCGCTGCGGCTGGAGCCTTACGATTTTGTCTGGGCCGCCCACCTGCCGCCCGGCCGCCCCACCACCCTACTGCTCGACGACTCGCACGGCCTGGGCCTGACCGGGCGCACCGGGGCCGGCGTAGCCACGCTGCTGCCGGCGCTGCCACCCCACGTGCGGCTGGTGGTGGTCAGCTCGCTGGGCAAGGCGCTGGGCGTACCGGCCGGCGCGGTGCTGGCCGACGCAGCGTTCATTGCCCAACTGCGCGGCAGCCCGTTTTTCGGGGCTAGCTCGCCCGCGGTGCCGGCATACTTGTGGGCATTGCTGGCGGCCGAGCGGGAGGGGCTATACGCTGAAGCGCGGCAGCGGCTGGGGGCCCGGGTGGCGCAATTTGCCGCCGCCGTGGGGCCCCTGGGCCTGTTCCGCCACCAGCCCGGCTTTCCGGTTTTCTACACTGAGGCTAACGCGCTGGCCCCGTTTCTGGAAGCGCGCGGCATCCTCATTTCCAGCTTCGCCTACCCCACGCCGGCTGATGCGTGCATCACCCGCGTAGTCCTCAACGCCCTGCACACTGCGGCCGACGTAGCGCAGGTGGCCGCTGCGTGCCAGGATTTTGCCGCGGCACGCTAGGGGCCCCGGCGGCGGGGCAGCGGGCCTTGTACTTAGCCCCGCATGGAATGTCCTGGGGCTCTAGGACAAGACCAAGCGCAGCTTGGTTGTACAGACATAGGCTTCTTGTTAATCCTTTAAACAGCTCACAGCAGCAGCACGTCGATGCGATGGGCATGCACCTGCTGTAAGCCTTCGGACCACACGAACACGGTAAAGTTGCCGTCCTGTGAGGCCACCAGGGCCAGGGCATCGTGCTGGTCGTGCACAAACTGGGCGGCGGCGAGGTGGCGCGTGCCGCCGTTCTGAGCCGGGTGGGTGCGCAGGGCGGTGCTGCCCAGCACGGGCTCCGTCACTATGAGCTGCTCGACGGGCCGGCTGTGGGCGGCGCGCGTCACCTTGGCCCCAAAGGCCAGCAATTCATAATCCTGGCTAATCACGGTGGCCCCGTCCACGGCCGTGAAGCCGCCCACTATTTCGATGGCCCGCAGCGCCGCCTCGGAGCCCTCGGACCCGGCTTGGACCAGCGCGGCGGTGATACCCGGGTAGGCCGGCAGCACCGGGTAGCTCAGTGGCTGCACCACCGAGCCCTGCCACTGCGCCGAGCCGGGTGGCACCACCAGCACTAGCCCGCCGCGGCCGTGGGCCCGCATGGCGGAGGCCAGCTCCACCAGCACGTCGATGGTAGTAGCGCCTGCCGGGGCCGGGATGCTGGGCAGCGAGGCCCGCAGCTCGGGGTAGTCGTCCAGGCCCAGGTTTTCTTCGTCCACGATGCGCACCTGGTCACCGCGCAGCACGGCCACGTTCACAAATTTGCCGAAGCCGTCGGCCCGGCGGTGCTTCACCACCAGCAGGCCCGGCTCCACCACTTCCACCACAAAGCACACGGGCGGGATGCGCGTGGCGGCTCCCCACAGGTACAGGCCGTCGTCGTCGTGCCATACGCCTAGGTGCACGCCGGGGTGCTCCACGGCCGGGGCCAACTTGATGAGGGCCTGGGGCGTAAGCCGCGGCCGGTGCCCAAACACCAGGGGCCCCGCGGCCTCCGTGGGCGGCAGCAGCGCCAGCGAAATACGGGGCGGGCGGCCTTCCTCGCGCCGCAAACTGGCCCAAAACGCCACGTCAATCACCACCTCCATCAGGCCGGCTGGCGGCACTTCGCCCAGCTCGGCCCCCAGCTGGCGGGCCGCCGCCAGGTGCTGCAAAAAGTGGTTTTCGAGGGCGGGGGCCACCATGCGGGCGGCCAGGTAAGTAGGTTCGGAAAGCATACAAGTAAGGCGGGCCAACGGGGCCCCAGGGAGAGGTAGCAACCGCGGGGGCGGGCGGGAGTTTGGGTAGTTACGGCATCGCGGGCTAGCACTGTTACCGATCAGCTCACCAGCCCGCTGGTGGATGCCCTGGGGGAGTGGCCTTTAGCTCGAACTTCGACAAGCGCCCACCGTCGTCGCGGCTGCCCCAAAAGCGGAGGCGGCCACTTTCGAAGCGCGCCTCCAGGGCCCCACCCATTTGGGCGTACTCGCCCGTCAGGCGGTCGGTAACGAAGAAAAGCGGGGCGTAACTGCTGATGTTGTATGGGGCCACCGAAGACATTACCTGGCACATCACGCACTCGATCTTCCAGATGCCCGCCGCTTGGTTGCCGGCAACATCGCCTTCAATGTTGCTGTGGTAGTCAAACGTGCCGTTCGCGCGGAGGGTCAACTCGGCGTAGGGCGTGGGGCGGCGGCGGCCTTCCACGCCCTGGCGGTACGGCTGGCCGGCCACCAGCACGGTGGTATCGGGTAGGGGCCAGTTGGCTTTCGAAAGGCGGTGCACCAGCCTCGGGTAGGGCTTGCTTCGCAGCAGGGTATCGGCCAGGAAGTAACGGCCCGGGGCCTGGGTGCGCAAGGCCGTTTTCTCGGCCTCCAAAGCCTCCCACTGCTGCACGTCGCGGTTGCTTTGTAGATGACCTGGGCTGCTTTGCCGGCCGCCAGCAGGCCCACCAACACGATGGGCAGCAGCAGCCTCGCCGCTTCCAGCCGCTGCGCCCACGGCATGGGCCCCGGCGCGGCGCGCAAGCGGCGCCACCCGCGCAGCCCGTCCCGCGTCAGCACCCACAGCACCCCGGCAGCGCCAAGCAATCCAAGCCCAATGACGATCATCAGACCGATCATGAACGCCTGGAAGAATGCTGAATCAACGAACTCCAGCAGGAACGGCCGCACGAACACAGTGCTTATAAGTGGCTCAAATCGACGCACATAGGGCCACGGGAATTGCTGGGGCCCTACCCCAACAGCTCCTCAATATCGGCCCGCGTCAGGGTTTTAATAACCGCCTCGTCGGTGGCAATCAACTCGCTGACCAGGTTGAGCTTGCGCTGTTGCAGGGCCAGAATTTTCTCCTCCACCGTGTGCTGGGTGATAAACTTGTAGACGAACACCGGCCGCTGCTGCCCGATGCGGTGGGCCCGGTCCACGGCCTGGGCCTCCACGGCGGGGTTCCACCAGGGGTCGAGCAGGAACACGTAGTCGGCGGCGGTGAGGTTGAGGCCCACGCCGCCGGCCTTGAGGCTGATGAGGAAGATTTGCAGCGCGTCGGTTTCCTGGAAGCGGGCCACTTCGGCGGCCCGGTCGCGGGTGTTGCCGTCGAGGTAGGCGTAGGGCAGCTGGCGCTCGTCGAGGGCGGCGCGGACCAGGGCCAGGTGCTGCACAAACTGGCTAAACACCAACACCTTGTGCCCCTCGTCCACCACATTGCGCAGCATGCGCAGCACCTCGCGCAGCTTGCCCGACTCGTGGGTGTAGGTGGCATCGGCGAGGTGCGGGTGGTTGGCCATCTGCCGCAGGCGCGTGAGGCCCTGGAGCAGCAGAAACTGCGTGCTGGCAGGCCCGTGCTCGTCCAGGTTTTGCAGGATTTTGTTGCGGTAGAAGCTCTTGGTTTCCTCGTAGGCCTTGGCCTGCTCGGCCGTCATGTCGCAGTAGCTGAGCTGCTCGGTTTTGGCCGGCAACTCTTTGGCTACCTGCTCCTTGTGGCGGCGCAGAATAAAGGGCTTGATGAGCGCGTGCAGGCGGCGCGTGCGGCCCTCGTCGCGGTGCTGCTCGATGGGCTTGAGGAACTCCTTCCGGAAAAACGCTTGCGTGCCCAGCAGGCCGGGATTAATGAACGACATCTGCGACCACAAATCCATCGTGCTGTTCTCCACCGGCGTGCCCGTGAGGATGAGCCGGTGCTTGGAACGCAGCTGCCGCACGGCCTGCGAAGTAGTGCTCGACGGGTTTTTGATGGCCTGCGACTCGTCCAAAATCACGTAGTCGAAGCGGTAGCTGGCCAGCAGCTCGGCATCGAGCCGCACGATGCCGTAGCTGGTCAGCACCACGTCGTAGTCGGCAAACTGGGCCACGTCCTTGGTGCGGTACGTGCCCGTGTACACGAGCATTCGCAGGGAGGGCGTGAACTTCTGCGCCTCGTTCAACCAGTTGTACACCAGCGAGGTAGGCAGCGCTAGTAGCGAGGCAGCGCCCTGCGCCGCGCCGCTTTCGGCCCGCTGCTGGAGCATGGCCAGCGTTTGAACCGTTTTGCCGAGCCCCATATCGTCGGCCAGGCAGCCGCCAAAATGGTAGTCCTGCACGAAACGCAGCCAGTTATAACCGGCCTTTTGGTAGGAGCGCAGCTCGCCGCGGAAGCCAACGGGCAGCGGGTGGTCCTCCACCTCGGCAAAGTCGCGCAGCTTTTCCAGCTTGCGGCCCAGCGTCACGGTGGCCAGCTCGTTGCTATGCAAGTCGGCCACCAGGGCGAGGTGGTGGCGGCGCAACGACAGCGTTTCGTCCTGCTCCTCGCCAAAGGCAAACAGCTCCAAGTAATCCGTAAACCAGGCCTCGGGGATGATGGCCACCTGGCCGTTGGGTAGCCGAAACTCGCGCCGCCGCTGCAAAATGTGCCCCCGCAGCCGGATGAACGGTACCGCAATGTCGCCGAAGTACACCGTGCCGCGCACGTCAAACCAGTCGCCCGCTTCCTGAATGCCCAGCTCGACGCGCACGGGCCCCAGGAAATAGGGCTGGCTGGCCCCGGCGGCCGGCTCCACGGCAAAGCCCTCGGCCACCAGCGCCTCCGCATTGTCGTGCAGCCACTGGAAGGCCCCCGCCCGATCGAGCACCGCGTGGCCCTCGGGCAGCGCCAGGCCGCGGTCGGCCAGCGCGGCCACGGCGGCCCGTTCGTCGTCGGTGCTGCGCAGCAGGCGGTGGAAGGTGTAGCTGTCGTCGATCTGCTCCAGGCGCA
The DNA here is from genome assembly GCF_001816125.1 of Hymenobacter coccineus. Taxonomy (GTDB): domain Bacteria; phylum Bacteroidota; class Bacteroidia; order Cytophagales; family Hymenobacteraceae; genus Hymenobacter; species Hymenobacter coccineus. Next base: position 75,096 of record NZ_MDZA01000397.1, read on the forward strand.
CGCTCACGCGCTTGCCAGGGTCGAAGGGCACTAAAGCATCGCCGTAGCGGAAGCCGAGCTGGAAGTACAGGCGGTCGGTACTGGGGCGCGGCGGCGGGCTTGGGCTGGGGCACGCGGCCCCGGCGCGGGGGCCCTGGGGGCCGCTCGGGGGCCTCGGGCAGGGCCCCGGCGGGCGGCACGTCGCTGAAGGTGAGGCGCGGCCGGGCCCGGTAGCGGTCCGTGACGACGGCAAAGCCCACGCCGCGGGCGTGCACGTCGAACGCCTCCATGAGCGGGGCCACAAACTTCTGGAAGTAGCTGGCCTCTACCTGCCGGGGCACCACGATGAACTTCTTGTTCAGAAACGGCTGCAATTTGCGGCCGTCCACGTCGTTGTGGAACGAGTAGATGATGCCGTCCAACAGCAGCCAGGCCGGTTGCTGGCAGACAAGCAGGGCCCCCTTGTACTGGAAGTCCAGCTTCTGGTTTTGGTACTGAATAGTGGGGAAATAGTGCGTGCCGTCGTCGTTGCGGCGGAAGTGAAATAGCACCGAGGCTGGCACTGGGGCCAGCGCAATTTCGCGCCAGGTAGGCTCGCCGTCGCGCCCCATGATGAACACCTGCTTGCCGTGCAGGCGGGCCAGCACGGCGGCCATGCGCGTTTGCACGTGCCGCGCCACGGCGTCTTGCAGCGGCTTGTCGCCCTTGTCGGAGCTGTAGGTTTTTAAGAAAAAATCGGCGGGCGCAATCTTACGGGGCCAAAACTCCTTTATTACCGCTTCTTGCTGAAGCTGGTCACACAGTTCAATCAGCTCAAAATCAATGGCATCGAGGCCGCTGGCGAACTCGGGTGCATTGCGGGCCGAGGCCGTTTGGTGCAGCAGCGTGAGCTGGCCCTTGGGCCCGCGCTGAACCAAGTAGGCCGCAAACAGGTGGCCCAGGAACTCGTGCTCAAAAAGCGAGTAAACAATTTGAAAAGGTTCGGTAGACGATACTTTCATAGGCGGCCACGGGAGGGCGCAAGTTAGGGCCCCGCGTGGCTTTGCACCGCATATTTTTTGGACTTTATCGCGTCTAAAAATAGACCGGGGCCCTAATGCGGCACTTGCGGGGCCTTACGGCCGGCCCAGCCTACAGGTTATCGCGCAATACCAAGCGGCCCGCGTTCAAGGCCGGGCGGATGCTCACGGCCAGCGTGATGAGCACAATGGCCAAGCTCGTGAGTAAGATATCGGAGACCTTCATTTTCACCGGGTACGCATCGACGATGCTCGTGGCCATGCCCATGCTCACGAGCCCGAAGCGCTGCTGGGCCCAGCAAATGCCCACGCCCAAAACCAACCCCACCACCGCGCCCACCAGCGCCACAATGGCCCCCACGCCCAAAAAGGTTTTGCGCACAACCTCCTCCGTGGCCCCCATCGCCATCAGCACGGCAATATCTTTCCGCTTGTCGATGACCAGCATCGAGAGTGAAAAGAAGATGTTGAGCGAGGCAATGAGCAGAATGAAAGCGAAGGTGATGAACACGAACAGCTTCTCGATTTTGATGGCCTTGAGCAGGCTCACGTGCTGCTCGTCGGAATCGAGCACCGTGAACTGGGGGCCCAGCTTCTCGCGCAGTTCCTGCTTCACGCCCTCCACCTGGAAGCTGTCGCCCACCTTCACGTAGAGGCCGGTGCGGCGGCTGCTGTAGCCCAGCAGGCGCTGGGCAAAGCGCAGGGGCACAAACACGTAGCTGTCGTCCATGTGCTGCTCGATGAGGAACACGCCGCCGGCCTGCAGGTTTTCCTCGTTGAAGGCCTTGCTGGGGTCCATGCTCAGGGTGGTTTTGCCCGCGACGTTGCGCGGGTAGAGCATGTGCATGGGCGTAAGGCCGTTTTTGAGCGTAATGCTGAGCTCGTGCTGCACCCCGGCCCCGATGAGGGCAAAGTCGATGCTGTCGTGGTAGAGGCGGTGGTCGCCCTCGCGGATGCTGGCGTCGATGCCGCTCTGGCCAAAGTAATTTTCGCTCAGGCCGCGCATTTTCACCACCATCCGACGGTCGTGGTATTGCAGCAGGGCGTTGTCCTCAATTACTTGCGTGAGCAGGGCCACGCCCGGTGTGGCCTGGATGCGCTGGAGCAGCGGCGCCGTGACGGCAAACGACTTGCCCTTGGTGGCCGTGATGACAAGGCTGGGGTCGGACTTGCCGTAGAGGGTGCGCACGAGGTCTTCGAGCCCGTTGAAGACCGAGAGCACGATGATGAGCGACATGGTGCCCACCGCCACCCCAATCATCGAAATGTTGGAGATAATGGAGATGATGTTGCGCTTTTTCTTCGAGGAGAAGTAGCGCCGGGCAATAAGGAAGGGAACGTTCACGGAATCAGGTTAGCCAGCGGCGGTGCGAAGAACGCTGTCCATGAAATCTTCTGGGCGCTTGAGGCGGGTTTCGTGCTGCTTCAATACGACATCCGTCAACTCTTTGATGTCCCTTTTTATCCCTCGGATTTCATCCAGGAAAATGATGTTGAACTGGTCCTGGCGCTCGTTAAATTTTTCCTGGCGCTCATTAAACTTCTCTTGGCGCTCGTTAAACCCTTCCTGGTTGCGCTGAGCATTTTGTTGCAGCGCAAACATGGATTCCTGCTGCGTCAACATCCGCAGCAGGAGGTCGTTGGCCACTTCCTGCTGCTTCTCCTGCCGGTCCATGCGGGTAATCAGCACTTGCGTTAACTGCTGCATTTCGTTTGAATCGGCCATGAGCGGGATGCGGGGAAAGCGAAAAGGGGAAAGCGGAAAACGGTTCTACAAGGTACGGGCTTTTGCCAACGGCGGCCGGGGCCCCGGGGCCCTATTTCCAGGCCTTTACAATCAGGCCGGTGCCCGAGTCGTGGGCCGAGCGGGCGTCGAGCCAGTTCAGTACCAGGCAGAAGGGGAACACGACGGCGTAGTAGAACGGCAGCAGCACGAAAAACAGCCGCGACTTGCCCAGCATCAGGATGGGGTACTTCATGCTCAGGCGCCACGACACCTGGCCCGGCTCGCCGTAGCTGTAGCGGGCCTCGATGCGCTCGAAACCGGCGGTGCGCAGCTTTTGCTGAATTTCGTGGATGTTGTAGCCGTCGCGCACGTGCTCCTCGATGAAGCTGGTTTCGGCGTCGTCGTGCACATCAGAACCGCCCTGGTCGCTGGGCGTGGAAATGAGCAGCATCCCACCGTCCTTCAGCGAGGCGTGGATGTTGCGGAATACCTCCACGTCTTCCACAATGTGCTCCATCACGTCGACGGACAGGGCCAGGTCGAAGCTGTTGGGCTCTTGGTACAGCACCAGGTCCTGCACGGCAAATTGCACGTTGGGCCGCCCGATCTGGCGGAAGAAGCGGTTGGAATCGGCCACCTGCTCCTCCTTCACGTCCACGGCCAGGATGTGCCAGGACCGGCCCAGGCTGCTGAGCCAGTAGCTATATTGGCCGTAGCCGGCCCCTGCGTCGAGGATGTTCAGGGGATCCTGGGTGCGTCCCCGGGCCCATTGGCGCAGCTCGCGGTGCACGTGCCAGGTGCGCAGCAGCAGCAAATCGAGCAGGTGGTAAAACAACCGGCGCAGGCCCGGGGTGCGGTTGAACACCTCGCCAAGCGTCTTCTTAATCGGGTCGTAGTACAAGGACGGTGAATCGGTGAGTGAGTGAATTGGTCAATGGCTTAACAAATGAACGAGTGCAGAAAATACCAATCACTCATTCACTTATTCACTCATTCGCCCTTGAACAGGCGCGGGCGTGGTGCAGGCCCGTCGGTGGGGCCCTCCGCGTCGGGGGCAGCCGGCGGCGCGGGCGGAATGTGCAGCTGCCCCAGCACGCCGTCCATGTGGGCGGCGTAGGCGGCGCTGTCGTCGTGGAAGAAGGTGAGTTCGGGCACCACGCGGGCCGTTTTGCGGATGCGCTTGGCCAAAGCCTGGCGGATTTCCTTGGCGTTGTCGCGCACCAGGGCCAGGCGGGCGTCGGCGTCGTTGCCCAGCAGCAGGCTCAAGTGTACCCGGGCCTGGCTCAGGTCGGGCGTCATCTTCACCAAGCTGATGCTCGGGGCCAGCCCGCCGCCGAACAAGTGCGGCAGGTCGCGCTGCAACACGGCGGCCAACTCCTGCTGGAGCAAGCTGGCCATTTTTTGCTGTCGTTTGCTTTCCATATAGTTTGCAAAGGTACGCCTGCGGGATGCTGGGCCGGGTGCCACCAGGCAATGAAGTTCCGAACCCTGGCCATACCGCTCGGGCCCCACCGGGCGGCGAATACCTTTGCCAGGCCAATTCGGCTTTTCTATTTCCTTTTTTCTGTGCTGCGCTTTTTCCGAGGTTCGTTGCCTGCCCAGTTGCTAGGGCTGCTGCTGCTGCTGCTGGCCCTGCGCCTGCCGCTGCTGCTACTGCAAGGCTTGCCCCTCACGGCGGGCGAGCTGAGGGCTATGCTGGTTGGCGAGCGGGTGCACGGCGGGGCCCTGCCCTACCGCGACCTCTACGACCGCACGGCCCCGCTGGCGGCCTACCTGTTCGGCGGGCTCGACTGGGTGGGGGCGCGGCCCATTTTTCTGTACCGGGCGCTGGCACTGGCGCTGCTCCTGCTGCAAGCCTTGCGCCTAAATTTCGTACTAAATCGTGCCGATGCCTTCCCCGACCGGGGCTACTTAGTGGCCCTCGTGTACTTGGTGGTGGGCTGCCTCAGCACCGACCTCGACGCGCTGTCGCCGCTACTGGTGGGGCACACCTTTGTATTATTTGCCCTCAGCGCCTTGCTTCCGACTTCGCGCGAGGGCTACGATAACCGCCGTTTGTTTCGGGCCGGTTTTCTGGTGGGGCTAGCGGGGCTGTGCTACTTACCGCTGGTGCTGTTTGCGGGCGTGGGGCTGTTAGCCGTCATCATTTTTGCGGCTAATGCATTTCGCAGCTTCCTGCTACTGTTGTGCGGGCTGTTTTTTCCCTACGCGGTGGCGGTCACCTACTTTCTCTACGCCGGGGCCCTGCCCAACTTCGTACAATTTCATCTCGAACCAGCTTGGCTTAGCTTCCGCACCGGGGCCCCGGGGGGCCTGCCACTGCCGGTGCAGCTGCGGCTACTAGCCCTGCCCGCGGCCGTGTTGCTATTGGCAGTGCTGCGGGGCCTAAGCACACCACTAGGGCCGGTATTCCAAGCCAAGTTCCGGCAATTGATGGTGGCATGGTTGCTGGTGGATCTGGCAGTGCTGGCAGCGGGCGGCGGCACCGCCCCTGGGGCGCTGGTGCTACTGCTACCCTCATTGGCTTACTTTAGTTTGTTTTTGTGGCAGGCCGGCCGGCCCGCTTGGGCCCCTGAGGCTACTTTTCTATTATTACTCGCCGCTGTGGTGGTGGTACGCTACCGGACCCTAGTGCCCGGTCTCGAAACCGTACTGCGCCTACCAACCGAAAGCAGCTTCTCCACCCGCCCTGATCCGGCTCTAACCAACCTGCGCAATCAACACTTACTTGTACTGGGGTCTGACCAGCGCGCTTACCTTACAAACTCCTCGGCCACGCCCTACCTTGATTGGGACTTAGCCCTGCGCGATTTTGGGTATCTTAACCAATATGCCGCCGTGGTACGCATCGGCCGCCAAGTGGGGGCTGATCCGCCTCCCTATTTGCTTGATCAGAGCCATTTATTACCTCAACTGCGCCACCTATTGCCCAGCGTATTCGGGTCCTACGTTCCCGCTGGGCCTGATGGGCTGTACCGACGCACGAAAACGGGCAAATAAGAGGCTATCCAAATAGGCAGTTATACCAGGTGATTCGCGCGCAGGCAAAATGGAGCATGGCGAGGTAGTTTTCGGGCTTTTTGGCCCAGCGAATGAGCACGTGCCGGAAGCGGTTGAGCCAGGAGTAGGTCCGCTCTACCACCCAGCGACGGGCCTTCTGACCCGCT
>NZ_MDZA01000398.1 GCF_001816125.1 Hymenobacter coccineus
CCCACCGGAACGGCTCGCCCACGAAAATGCGCGCCCGCACCTGTCGGGGCCCCACTTTATCTCGTCGGTCGAGGCCGTGAGGTACGAGTCGCCTTGCAGGGTAGGCCCACCGGAACGGCTCGCCCACGAAAATGCGCGCCCGCACCTGTCGGGGCCCCACTTTATCTCGTCGGTCGAGGCCGTGAGGTACGAGTCGCCTTGCAG
>NZ_MDZA01000399.1 GCF_001816125.1 Hymenobacter coccineus
AAACGACCCTGACCGACGCCAAACCCGCTACGACGGGGGCCGTGATGACCTACCAAAGATTCGACGGGGCCAGCTGGGCTTCCGGGGGGCCCCCTCACGTTCATAAACGACCCTGACCGACGCCAAACCCGCTACGACGGGGGCCGTGATGACCTACCAAAGATTCGACGGGGCCAGCTGGGCTTCCGGGGGGCCCCCTCACG
>NZ_MDZA01000400.1 GCF_001816125.1 Hymenobacter coccineus
AGCGGCGGGTAGTTGAGCCAGAAGCGTGAACAAAGCCGTTCGCCTTTCTCTTAACCACCCGCCGCTGCTCTTTTTATTCCTTCCCAATGCCCGAATTACCCGAAGCGGCGGGTAGTTGAGCCAGAAGCGTGAACAAAGCCGTTCGCCTTTCTCTTAACCACCCGCCGCTGCTCTTTTTATTCCTTCCCAATGCCCGAATTAC
>NZ_MDZA01000401.1 GCF_001816125.1 Hymenobacter coccineus
AGCCCATCGAGGGCCGGGGCGTTGTTTACCAGGACAAAAAACCACCAGCGCCCCGGCTGGGGGCCCTGGTGAAGGCCATTGTGCAGAAGCTGAAGGCCTACCAGCCCATCGAGGGCCGGGGCGTTGTTTACCAGGACAAAAAACCACCAGCGCCCCGGCTGGGGGCCCTGGTGAAGGCCATTGTGCAGAAGCTGAAGGCCT
>NZ_MDZA01000402.1 GCF_001816125.1 Hymenobacter coccineus
GCCGGCCGTCACGATGGGCAAAATCTCGTGGCCGGGGTAGCCCGCCCGGGGCCCTGGGGCCCGGGGCGGCAGGATTCGCCGTGCAGAACCAGCTATAGAATAGCCGGCCGTCACGATGGGCAAAATCTCGTGGCCGGGGTAGCCCGCCCGGGGCCCTGGGGCCCGGGGCGGCAGGATTCGCCGTGCAGAACCAGCTATAGA
>NZ_MDZA01000403.1 GCF_001816125.1 Hymenobacter coccineus
ACATCCTAGCAAGTGTCTGCTGTTTGCGGTTACTCTTCGGCCTGGCCCTCAAACCGGATGGGCAAAATAGGCCGAGCCGCTGGTGAAGACGTTTGACCGGCTACATCCTAGCAAGTGTCTGCTGTTTGCGGTTACTCTTCGGCCTGGCCCTCAAACCGGATGGGCAAAATAGGCCGAGCCGCTGGTGAAGACGTTTGACCG
>NZ_MDZA01000404.1 GCF_001816125.1 Hymenobacter coccineus
AGAAAAACGGACACCACCAGCAAAGGCCTGGTACACCGGCCAGGGCATCACCACGCCCGCCAAAGACGGCTACCAGTTTCTGCTGGACCTGGGGGCCCTGAAGAAAAACGGACACCACCAGCAAAGGCCTGGTACACCGGCCAGGGCATCACCACGCCCGCCAAAGACGGCTACCAGTTTCTGCTGGACCTGGGGGCCCT
>NZ_MDZA01000405.1 GCF_001816125.1 Hymenobacter coccineus
CTTGGGGGCCCAAGGCAAGGTCCCGGCGGTGCCAGCACAGCTTGGCGGTACAGTACAATTTCTCCAATTTCCATGGCCTTTTTCCAACGCCACCGCGCCAACCTCACCCAGGGCCTGCTTTGGGGCAGCCTGGCCGTGGTGTTTTTCACCGACCTCAAGGCCCCCGTGGTGGGCACGCTGCAACGGGGCCTGCTGGCCACCGGGCTGTGGCGGCCCGCGCTGCCCACCGCCCGGCCCATCCGCGCTGGGGGCCCCCGGCCGCTGCCCGATGCGCCGCTGTACACCCTCGACGGCCGCCCCACCAACCTGCGTCGCTTCGCCGGCAAAGTGGTGGTCCTGAACCTGTGGGCCACCTGGTGCCCGCCCTGTCGCGCCGAGATGCCTGCGCTTCAGCACCTCTACAGCCAGGTAGATACCGCCCGCGTGGCCTTCGTGATGGTGTCGCTCGACGAAAACCCCACCCGGGCCCGGCGCGTGGTGGAGCAGGCCGGCTACACGTTTCCGGTGTTTTTCCCGGCCGCGCCGCTGCCCAAAGTGTTCAATACCAAATCCATCCCCACCACCTTCATTTTGGGCCCCGATGGCACCGTGGCCATCCGCCACGAAGGCATGGCCGACTACGACACCGCCGAGTTCCGCGCTTACTTGCAGCAGCTAGCCGGCCAGTAGCGCGGGCGCTGCGAATCTGCGCGTTAATGGGGGCCCTAAACGATTATCGTTCAGCCGCGCGGACTCATAGAGTCTACGCTACTACCGCAAGCCTTTTACTCGCAGGGGCAGCGTGTACACGGCTTCGGAGGCGGTGATGAACAGGGTTTTCAGGTCTTTGCCGGCGAAGCAGACGTTGCCCGTCCAGGCCCCGGGCACGTCGATGTGGGCAATTTTCTGGCCCTGGGCGCTGTACACCGTCACGCCCTGGCCGGTGAGGTAGAGGTTGCCCTCGCTATCGAGGGCCATGCCGTCGGAACCCTGCTCCACGAAGAGCTGGCGGTTACTGAGGCGGCCGTCGGGGCCAATTTGGTAGCGGTAGGTTTTGTTGGCCTGGATGTCGGCCACGAACAGCTGGCGGCCGTCGGGCGTGCCCACGATGCCGTTGGGCTGGCGCAGCTGGTCGGCGGCCAGCACCGGCGCGGGGGCCCCGGGGGCCAGGTAGTACACGTTTTGGGCGGCCAGGTCGGGGGCGCTGCGCGTCCAGTAGTCGCGCTGATAATACGGGTCGGTGAAGTAGATGCCGCCGCCCTTGGGGTTCACCCACAGGTCGTTGGGCCCGTTGAAGCGGTGCTGCTCGAAGCCGTCGGCCAGCACCGTTACCTTGCCAGCGGGGCTGATGGACCAGAGCTGGTTTTGGGCATCGGCGCAGGCCAGCAGGTTGCCCTTGGCGTCAAAATCGAGCCCGTTGGCCCGGCCCGAGGGCGAGAGAAACACCGTCAGCCGGCCGTCGGTGCTGTACTTCCAGATTTTGTCGTTGGGCTGGTCGGTGAAGAACACGTTGCCGGCGCGGTCCACCGCGGGGCCCTCGGTGAACTTGAACTGCTTGGCTACCAGCGTAAGCTGCGCGCCGGGGGCCGCCACCGCCCGGGCATTGGGCGCGGGGTACGTAGTATCGGCCGCAGCCAGGGCGCCGGCCAGCAAGAGGGAAACCATCATAGCAAAAAGTGGTTGAAGCAGCAAATAAACCCATTTGCGGGGCGGCGCACCGGCCGGCCGGCCGCGGCTACCTTTGCAGCCCGCGCCCGGCGGGGCACTTATTAGGGGCCCCGCGGGTATATACGGGCGGGCTTCGGTATTACCAGGACGCTCAACTCTCTTTCAAAACACAGCCCAGATGGGCTCAATAACGACTTTTTGCTATGGCATTCGACATGATGGGCATGATGGGCAAGGTGAAGGAGCTGCAAGAAAAAATGCAGCAGGCCCAACAGGAAATGCAACACCTCACCGCCACAGGCGAGGCCGGCGGCGGCCTAGTGCGCGCCACCGCCAACGGCGAGCGCAAGCTCTTGAAGATTGAAATCGACGACAGCCTGCTCACCGTGCAGGACCGCGACATGCTGGCCGACCTGGTGGTGGCCGCCGCCAACAAGGCCCTGGAGGCCGCCGGTGAGCAGGCCCGCCAGGAAATGCAGCGCCGCACCAGCGGCCTGATGCCCAACATCCCCGGCCTCGACCTGGGCAACTTCGGCGCCTGAGCCCTTGGCGGTCAATCAACCTTTTCCGAACCGGGCCGGGGCCTGCGCCGACGTGGCCATCGTGGTGCTGAACTGGAACGGGGCGGACTTCCTGCGCCGCTTCCTGCCCGGCGTGGTGGCGCACGCCGACGGGGCCCGGGTGGTGGTGGCCGACAACGCTAGCACCGACGACTCGGTGGCGCTGCTGGCCCGCGACTTCCCCACCGTGGAGCTGCTGCTGCTGGAGCGCAATTTCGGCTTTTGCGAGGGCTACAACCACGCCCTGGCCCTGGTGGATAGCCCATACTACGTACTGCTAAATTCCGACGTGGCCGTGACGGCCGGTTGGCTGCGGCCCCTGCGGGCGCTGCTGGTGGCGCAGCCGCGCGTGGCCGCCGTGCAGCCCAAAATCCTGGCCCACGCCGACCCTACCCGGTTTGAGTACGCCGGCGGCGGCGGCGGCTACCTCGACCGGCTGGCCTACCCGTTTTGCCGCGGCCGTCTCTTCGACACCACCGAAGTGGACGCCGGCCAGTACGACGACGCGCGCCCCGTGGCCTGGGCCAGCGGCGCTTGCTGCCTGGTACGGGCCAGCGCCTGGCGCGCCTTGGGCGGCTTCGAGCCCGCGTTTTTTGCCCACATGGAGGAAATTGATTTCTGCTGGCGCCTCCAGAACGCGGGCCACGAGGTGTGGTACCACGGCGGCAGCGCTGTGCACCACGTGGGCGGCGGCACGCTGGCCAAAACCAACCCCCGCAAAACCTACCTCAACTTCCGCAACGGCCTGGCCCTGCTTTACAAAAACGCGGCTCCTGGCGAACTGACGGGGCCCCTGGCCCAGCGCCTGATGCTGGATTGGGTGGCCGGCCTGCGCTTTCTGGCGGGTGGCCAACTGGCCGACGCCCGCGCCGTGGCCCGCGCCCACTGGCACTTCTACCAAAAGCGCGCGTATTGGCGCGCCCGCCGCGCCGCAGCGGGGCCCCACCTGCGCGTGGCGCAGCGCCCAGGGGCCTGGGCTGGCAGCGTGGTCTGGGCCTATTTCGCTCGCGGCAAGCGCCGGTTTGCCGAGCTGGGCCTACGCTAGCTGGCCCCAGCCGTGCAGGTGATGACAGGGCCCTGGGGGTCACCTTCGTTAGCAATAAACTTATGTTCCATGGGGAATTATTTATTTTACAACCCTGAAGGCAATCAGGGTTAATACAATTTATTAAGTCATTAATTCGTATTTAAGATTATTTTTCGCTTTATTTATTCAAAATAGTTTTATTTTTGTTCTCTTTGCCATTAAGCGAGGCTATTTGCACTTTTAATTTTTTCTAGATTTAATATATTCAGCACTGGTTGGTTCGTTCCCAGCGCTGGGCATTCTTTTATTTTTCGATTCAATATTCTTACCACGTTATACAATTCCCACCATGATTGCGCGCTTTATCTCTTGCACTTGCTTCGTAGCGGTTTGCGTTGTGTGGGCGGGCCCGGCCCGGGCGCAGGCGCAGCCGGCCGCTGCGGTTGCCGCCGCGTCGGCCGCCCCGGCTAATGTTACCTTGACCGGACGCATCGACACGCCAAAGGGGCCCCTAGGCGGCGCCGTGGTGCGGCTGGTGCACACCAAGCAAACCTGCGCCACCAACGCGGGAGGCCTCTTTTTTTTCACCGTGCCGGCCGATGCGGGGCCCGTGGCCGCCGTGGCCGCCTACGATGGCGCGGCTGAGGTACCATTCACCATGCAACCCGGCGGCCCACTAACCGTGGTAAACATGGCCCCCGCCAAGCTTACTAAATCCAACCAGAAGAAGCTCAACGCCGGCATCAAGCGCGCGCACCGCGAAACCAAACGCTCGCTGAAAAAACTTAAGTAAGGCGGCTTGCGATTTGCGGGCCCCCACGCAGCACTTCAAGCGCGGGGCCTGGCTTAAGGCCTAAGCGCCGCGCGGAATCACCGTGCCCAGCAGCGCCGCCAGCTGGTTATCGAGCTGCTTTAGGTCCTTGATGGCGCGCAGGTTCTCAAACAGTTCGGCGTCGTCGAGCAGGGGTTGGCGCAGGGTTTCGAGGCGGCGGTTCAGCTCGCGCTGCACGTGGCACTTGTTAAGGCGCAGCACGGCGTTATCGCAGGCCACTTTGGGCAGGTCCACTTCGTTGAAAACGTAGATTTCCTTCACCCGCCAGTTGGGGCTGATGTCGTAGCGCTCGGTGGCCAGGTCCGAAACCAGCAGGCGGATGTCGGCCCGCTGGTGCTGGCCCAGCTGCCGCGCCTCGGGGAAGCGGCCGGCCAGCAGCTCTTCGCGGCACAGAGCCCACAGCTCGGCGTAGAGCGGCGTTTTGAACGGCTCCTCCTCTAGCTGGCCCAGCAGGTACTGGGCTACGCTCACGTCAGTATCTACCTCACGGGCAGCGTATAGCACCAGCAGGCGCAGCACCTCGCGCTCGCAGGTTTTCAGCAGGTCAACCTGGGCGACGTCTTCATCGGCCTCTGTGGACGCGGCCGGCGATGCCGCAGCGGGGGCCCCGGGCTCAAACGCGCCATACATAGCGGCTTCGGCTTCCTCCTCGGCCGTTAGGGCGCGGGTGGCGGCTACCGGCGGGGCGGGGCGCCCACCGCTACTGCCGCCGTTGCCGCCGCTAGGGGCCCCACCCTCGGCCGGGCGGGGGGCCCCGGCGGGCTTCACCAGCTTGTTGTATTCGGTGATGAGCACCTGCTCGTCGATGCCGAACGCGGCCGACGTCTGCTGCAAAAACACCTGGCGCTTGATGGCGTCGGGCACCTTGGCGATGCTGGTGAGCACCTGCCGGATGGCCTCGGCCTTCTTCACCGGGTCGCCGGCCGCGTCGCGGGCCACCAGCGTGGTTTTGAAGGTGATGAAGTCCTGGCTTTGCTGCTCGATGTACTCGGCGAAGCGCTGGTCGCCCACCTTGCGGATGTAGCTGTCGGGGTCGTCGCCATCCGGAAACAGCACCACGCGCACGTTCAGGCCGCCTTCGAGCAGCAAGTCGGTGCCGCGCAAGCTGGCCTTGATGCCGGCCGCGTCTCCGTCGTAAAGCACCGTCACGTTGTCGGAATACCGCTTGATGAGCCGGATTTGGCCCTCGGTGAGCGACGTACCCGACGAGGCCACCACGTTTTTGATGCCGCCCTGGTACAGGCTCAGCACGTCCAAGTAGCCTTCCACGAGGTAGCACACCTCCTCCTGCCGAATGGCCTGGCGCGCCTGAAACAGCCCGTAGAGTACGTCCGACTTGTGGTAAATCTCCGACTCGGGCGAGTTGAGGTACTTCGCCATCTTGTCGTCGCGCTTCAGGGTGCGGGCCCCGAAGCCCACCACGCGGCCCGAAATGTTGTGGATCGGGAACATCACCCGGCCTCGGAACCGGTCGTAGCGCCGGCCGGTGTCGTGCCCCTGGTCGTCCTCGCGCTTGACGACGAGGCCCGTTTTTTCCAGGTATTTCAGCTCGTAGCCGGCCGCGGTGGCGCTCTTCAGTAGGTCGTCCCACTGGTCGAGCGAGTAGCCCAGCTCGAAGGTTTGGATGGTGGCCAGGTTCAGGCCGCGCTCCTTGAGGTAGCCGTAGCCCACGCTCATGCCCTCCTCGGTGTTTTGCAGCAGGCGGTGGTAATGGTCTTTGGTCCAGTTGGATACAATGAACTGCGAATCGCGCTCGTTCTGCTCCTGCTGCTGCTGGGGCGTTTTTTCCTCCTCCTGAATGGTGATGGCGTACTTCTTGGCCAGGTACTTCAGGGCCTCCACGTAGGACGTGCCCTCCACGTCCATCACGAACTGCACCACGCCGCCGGCCTTGCCGCAGCCGAAGCACTTGTACAACCCCTTGGCCGGGTTGACGGAAAACGACGGCGATTTTTCGTTGTGGAACGGGCACGGGGCCCACAGGTTCTGGCCCTTGCGCTTGAGTTGCACAAAGTCGCCGACGACTTCCACAATGTCGGCGGTTTGAATTATTTGGTCAACTAACTCTTTGGGAATGCGGGCCATAAGTAGTAGCGCAACGGTAGCGCGAACTTTGTAGTTCGCGTCGCCACACGATCAATCGGCAGGACGAAGCGAGCAACGCGAACTACAAAGTTCGCGCTACAGCAGCCACTTCCCACCCCGACGGGCAAGCCAATGCTTTCCTGAAAATATTTGCATCTTTGCGCAACTCCTGGTGGCTGGGCCCACGTTACAGCCCCAAGCGGGAAGGGCGCGTACCCTCCCCGCCGGCTACTGGTTAGTGGTGCAGCAGCACGTAAGTGCCGCCAGCCAACACTAGCCACCGACCAAGCCGCAATAGCAGCTTAACCGGGAGCCTGACGACGATTACCACGTAATCGCCGCCGCCGTTTGGTTTGTTTCCCATCGTTCTAAGATTAGGGAGTGAAACAAATCACCCATTTCTCGAAGCCCGTGGTGCCAGCCACGGGCTTCGCTCGTTTCAGCCGAAGCCAAAATGAGCACCGTGGTTGGCGGGATACTACCGCACAGTGAAGCAAAGCTACGCTTAATCGGCAGGGCCCCCAGCACCGTGCAGCAAGCGAACGGACGACCAGCAGACGCCAAGCTAGGGCCCCCGCCGCCGTTTGTTTTACCTTTGCTTGATTCAACCAGCGAAGAAATGCCCGTCTACAGCCCCCAGGAGATTGAAAAAAAGTGGCAAGCCCACTGGAAAACGCACCAGACTTTCAAGGCCTACAACCACTCCAGCAAGCCGAAGTACTACGTGCTCGACATGTTCCCCTACCCGTCCGGGGCGGGGCTGCACGTGGGGCACCCGCTGGGCTACATCGCCTCCGACATTGTGGCCCGCTACCAGCGCTTGCAGGGCCGCAACGTGCTGCACCCCATGGGGTTCGACTCGTTTGGCCTGCCCGCCGAGCAGTACGCCATCCAGACCGGCCAGCACCCGGCCGTGACGACGGAGCAGAACATCGAAACCTACATCCGGCAGCTCCAGCAGCTGGGCTTCAGCTACGACTGGAGCCGCGAGGTGCGCACCTCCGACCCGCAGTACTACAAGTGGACGCAGTGGATTTTTCTCCAGCTCTTCAATAGCTGGTACAACCTCGACACCGATCGGGCCGAGCACATCCGCACCTTGCAGGAGAAATTTGCCGCGAGCGGCAGCGCGGGCGTGCGCGCCGCCGGCGAGGCCGAGGACCGCCACGACTTTTCGGCCGGCCAGTGGCAGCTGATGGGCGAGAAGCAAAAGCTGGCCGCCATCCTCCCCTACCGCCTGGCCTACCAGCAGGACACCTACGTGAACTGGTGCGCCGGCCTGGGCACGGTGCTCAGCAACGACGAGGTGAAGGACGGCCTCTCGGAGCGCGGCGGCTACCCCGTCGAGCGCCGCCTCATGCCGCAGTGGAACTTGCGCATCACCGCCTACGCCGACCGCTTGCTCCAGGGTCTCAACACCCTGGACTGGCCCGACGCCGTGAAGGAGATGCAGCGCAACTGGATTGGCAAGAGCATCGGGGCCGAGGTCACCTTCCCCGTGCAGGGCCACGCAGGCGCTGACATTAAGGTGTATACCACCCGCGTCGACACCATTTACGGCGCCACGTTCCTGGTGTTAGCCCCCGAGCACGAGCTGGTGGACACCCTCACCGCGCCCGGCCAGCGCGCCGCCGTGGACGAGTACATCGCCGCCACCAAGCGCCGCTCGGAGCGCGACCGGATGTCGGACGTCAAGCACGTGTCGGGCGTGTTTACGGGGGCCTACGCCGCCAACCCCGTCGATGGGGCCCCCGTGCCCATCTGGCTCGCCGACTACGTGCTAGCCGGCTACGGCACCGGCGCCGTGATGGCCGTGCCCAGCGGCGACCAGCGCGACTACCTCTTCGCCCAGCACTTCGACCTGCCCATCCCGGCCATTTCGGACGCCCAAAAGGACCTTGACCAGCAAGCCGACCCCACCAAGGAAGGCCGCTACATCAACTCGGGCATCGTCAACGGCATGGGCTACAAGGAGGCCACCGCCACCCTCATCGCCTTCCTCGAAGAGAAGGCCCTCGGCAAGGGCAAAGTGAATTTCCGCCTGCGCGACGCCATTTTCGGCCGCCAGCGCTACTGGGGCGAGCCCATCCCGGTGTACTACAAGGACGGCACCGCCTACGGCGTGGCCGAGGCCGACCTGCCGCTCGTGCTCCCCGAAATCGACGAGTACAAGCCCACCGAGCACGGCGAGCCGCCCCTGGGCCGCGCCACCGACTGGAAGTACCGCGGCCAGCACGAGTTCGAGCTGAGCACCATGCCCGGCTGGGCCGGCTCCAGCTGGTACTACCTCCGCTACATGGACCCCGAAAACGCCGACCGTTTCGTGGGCGAGGAAGCCGAGAAATACTGGGGCCAAGTGGACCTCTACATGGGCGGCGCCGAGCACGCCACCGGCCACCTACTCTACTCGCGCTTCTGGTACCTATTCCTAAAAGACCTAGGCTTGGTAACCGGTACCGAGCCGTTCCAGAAGCTGATCAATCAGGGGATGATTTTGGGGGTTTCAGAAAAAATCCTTCGCTTAGGCCATGTTCTGCCAGCTTCGACATCTGAGGCTGCGACAAATGAAACAAAAGCAATTCTAGATGCTCCTTTCACTAAGTTGAAGTTCTCTTCAATGGAGCTACCGCTTGAGTTGCCGACGAAAAACGTTTTTGTAAGCCAAGACATCAGCGACAGATTCCGTTCGACGCCTGGGGTTAGCGAAGGAACGTTGACTGCATTACACGTTGATATTTCGCAGGTTGACAGCAACAAGCTTGACCTCAACAAGTACTCAGCATCGCATCCTGACTTGAAAAATGCCGTTTTTGTCTGCGCTGGTGGCTACTGGCAGAACGGGAGTTTCACTAAGTTTCCGTTCGGTGGTTCAGATGTTTTCTTGACTGCATCCGACGTCGAGAAAATGTCGAAGTCAAAATATAACGTCGTTAACCCCGACGTGTTGATTGACAAATTCGGCGCGGATGCGCTGCGGCTGTACGAAATGTTCCTAGGGCCCCTGGAGCAGTTCAAGCCGTGGAATACCAACGGCATCACGGGCGTGGGCAGCTTCCTCAAGAAGTTCTGGCGCCTCTTCCACCCCGAGGATGGGGCCCTGGCCGTGACGGACGAACCCGCCACGCCCGCCGAGCTGAAGACTCTGCACCGCGTCATCCAAAAAGTGGCGCACGACATCGACAAGTTCAGTTTCAACACCAGCGTCAGCACCTTCATGATTGCCGTGAACGAGCTGACGGCCCTCGGCACCCACAAGCGCGCCGTGCTGGAGCCGCTCACGCTGCTGCTCTCCCCGTTTGCCCCGCACCTGGCCGAGGAGCTGTGGGCCGAGCTGGGCCACGCGCCCGGCAGCATCAGCGAGGCCGCCTACCCCGAGTTCCGCGAGGAATTCCTGGTGGAAGCCAACGTGACCTACCCCGTGGCCATCAACGGCAAAGTGCGCGACCAGCGCCAATTCGCCGCCACCGCCACTGCCGCCGAAATTGAAACCGCCATCCGCGAATCGGACTTCCTCACCCGCTTCGGCGAAGGCAAAGCCGTGAAGAAAGTGGTGGTAGTCCCCGGCCGCATGGTGAACGTGGTGGTGTAAGCGTAACCTGGCAGCAGCAAGCATATGAGGCAAAGCAGCTAGCCAATAAGAACGTCATGCCGAGCGCAGCCGAGGCATCTCTACCGCGTAAGTAAACTCAATTATTAGGATTACTTGCGTGGTAGAGATGCTTCGGCTGCGCTCGGCATGACGTTCTCTTTCAAGTAGTTTTTAGGCATAAAAAAGCCCGCTGCAATTGCAGTGGGCTTTTTTGTTTTCTACAGCAATTCATTTTCGCGTAGCAATTCGTCGCGCTCTTTATCGGAAATGGATTCCTGTTCCGATTTATCATAAATCGTGAGCAGAAAAATTTGCTCACCAATTATTTTAACGCAGGTAATTGCGCGGGCACCGCCACTTTTGCCTTTTCCCTTCGACGCAATCCGAACACGTACTTTGTAGCAGTCTCGGCCCAATGGCTCGCCCGTGCGTGGGTCAGACAGTAACTCGGCACGTAGCTGAATAATGTCCGCTTTGAAAGACGACTTAAAACGCTTTGCTAATGATTTAGCACTCCGCTCGAAACTGTCGGTAATGACTAATTCAAAGCTCATTGATAAGTTCATCAAGCGTTTTTAACTTGATTTTCCCCTGCTGGTGTAGCTCCACTTCGTGGAGCGCCTCACGGAAATCATCAATCCATTCCTGCTGCTCGGGCGTGTACTGCTTGGGCTTGGGCGGGGCTATGGGCTTGGCTTTGATGGAGAACGGCAGCGCCTTTACCAGTTTCATAAAGGGCGCGTAAAACTCGTCGGGGACGGTGAGGATAACTTGGCGCATGACGCAAGATACAAGTGGATAATGCTTACAAACAGCGCCTGGCGTGAGTTCATCCAAGCCCTGCTCCGAAGCGAGACACAAAGTTTGCGCTATTGACCGGAGGCCGCGGCCGTGCCCTTGGGCATGAGGTACTTGTTGTACCAGCCCAGGTAGCGCACGTAGCGGTCCTTGACGTAGCTGGGCGTGGTGACGCCGTGGAACTGGCCGGGGTAGATGACGAGCTGGGTGGGCACGTTCAGGCTTTTGAGGGCTTGGTACATCTGCTCGGTGTTGAGCAGGGGCACGTTGAAATCTTTCTCGCCGCACACGAACAGGGTGGGCGTTTTGATGCGGTCGGCGTGGTAGAAAGGGTACGAGACGCGCATGTACACGTCGGGGTTTTTCCAGGGCGTGCCCAGCTCGGTTTCGTAGTCGCGGATGTACTGGTCGGT
Source organism: Hymenobacter coccineus (assembly GCF_001816125.1). Lineage (GTDB taxonomy): Bacteria > Bacteroidota > Bacteroidia > Cytophagales > Hymenobacteraceae > Hymenobacter > Hymenobacter coccineus. Next base: position 10,952 of record NZ_MDZA01000405.1, read on the forward strand.
ACCGTAGCCGGCCAGCACGTTGGCGATGCTGGCGCCGCTCACGGCGGCCTTGAAGCGCTGGTCGCGGGCAATAACCTGGTCGGTCATGATGCCGCCGTAGCTCCAGCCGCCCACGCCCAGGCGGTCGGGGTCGGCCAGGCCCTGCGCGACGGCATAATCCACCACGGCCAGCACGTCGTCGGTGTCCTTGTTGCCCCAATCGGCAAAAATGGCCTTGCTGTACTCCAGGCCCCGGCCCGAGCTGCCGCGCGGGTTGGCCACCACCACCACGTAGCCGTTGGCGGCAAAGTACTGCCACTCAAAAGCAAAGCCGTAGCCGAACTGCGCCACGGGGCCCCCGTGGATGCGCAAAATGGTGGGGTACTTGCGGCCCGCCTGGTAGCCCACCGGCTTGATGGTGAAGCCGCTCACCATCGTCCCGTCCTTGCTCTTGGCCTGAATGGGTTCGACGGCGCCCAGCGTGACGCCCTTCAGCCACGCGTCATTTTGCTTCGAGAGCGGCCGCAGGGCCCCTTTTTTGTCGAGGGCAAACACCTCGGTGGGCTGCTGGGGCTGGCTGCTGAGCACCACGAGCTGGCCTTTGCTGGCCAGGGCGAAGTCACCCACCTGGCGGGCTCCCGCCAGTACTTTCTCCGGCTTGCCGCCGGCGGCCGGCACCCGCATCAGCGACTCGGCGCGGTCGTCTTCGAGCAGGAAGTAGAGGCTTTTGCCGTCGGGGGCCCACTCGGGCTGGGTGGTGTTGCGGTCCAGCCCGGCGGTGAGGGCGCGGGCGGGGCCCCCGGCCACGTCCACCACCATCAGCTGGTGCAGGGCGTACACGAGCTGCTCCTTGGGGCCCCCTTGCACGAAGGCGAGGCGGCGGCCGTCGGGGCTCCAGGCGGGGCGGCTGCCGTAGTTGGGCGCGCTCTCGGGCACGTCGGTGGCGAGCAGCGGCCGGGCTTGGGCCCCGGCTTTGGCGTCAATCAGGAACAGGTCGTAGTTGTCGTGGCGGTCGGGGTCGGGGCCCCGCTTGCTGCTGAAGGCCAGCTGCTTGCCGTCGGGGCTCCAGGCGGGCAGGTGCTCGTCGTAGGGCCCCGGGGTGAGGCACACGAGCCGGCGCGTGGCCACGTCGAACACGTACAGGTGCTGGCGCTGCTGGTTGAGGTAGCCGTCCACGTCCTGCTTAAACTGGAAGCGGTCGATGACGATGGGCGGCGCGGTTTTCTTCTTGGCTTTCTGGGCGGCAGTGAGCGAATCGGGGTCGGCGTCCTTGAGGATCATGGCGATGCGCTGGCCGTCGGGGCTCCACACGTAGTCCGACACGCTGCCCTTGAGCTTGGTCACCTTCTCGGCCTCGCCCCCGGCGCGGTTCAGCAGCCAGAGCTGGGCGTTGCCGCCGTCGTCCTCGCCGCGGCTCGACACGAAGCTCAGGTACTTGCCGTCGGGGCTGAAGCGGGGCTTGCTTTCGCTGGCCGGATTGGTGGTCACGCGCAGGTTCTGGCTGCCGTCGGTGCGGGCCATCCAGATGTCGGCGTCGCGCTTGTCGGTGGCCGTGTCCACGCGGGCCACGGAGTAGGCCACCCAGGCCCCGTCGGGCGAGAGGTTGGGGTCGGCCACGTCGCGCATTTGGGCCAGGTCGCGCAGGTTCAGGGGGCGCGGGGCGGGGGCCGTTTGGGCCCGGCGGCCAGCGGGGCCAGGGCCAGGGCAGCCAGCAAGGGTAGAAAGTTTTTCATGGGCGTAAAGAAAACCAAGGGCCAAGCTAATGCCATGGAAATGCTGCTGTGCAGCCGAGCCTCAATTTCGGTTAGAATCAACTCTTTTTTTGAAATCTGCCTTAAAACTACGCCCCTTGCTCAACCGCACCGAACCAGCCCGCCAGGGCCCCGGTGGCGCGGTGGGGCCTTAGGCTCTGGAGCCACACGGCGGACTGTTCGCGCCAAATCCTGTAGTTGCTGCACACTGTGCTCAGCCGACGAAATACTGCGCGGCCCAAATCAGAATTTCTTGAGCGATGAATGCAAACGTTTGTTCCACTATATGAGCGCCTAAAAAGTCAACAAATTATCAAGTTTGCTGGTAAGTATTAAGGGCTTTTTTATAGTCTTCTAAACCAAAACAGGCAATGTTTCGGCTATTTCCAGCGTGCTTGTATTTCCCTAAGCTGGCTGTAATTACCGATTTACACCTGTTTGAACACAGAAAAATTGGTTTCATACAATATTACAAAGGAGACATTCAAAATATTTTTCTTTATCCATCAGCTTTTTTAAACATATATTTCTGTAAATCAATTCTTTATTTCCTTCGATCAATGGCGTCGCTCCTTACTAGGAAGCCTGATTTTAAACAAACCTTTGTTTAAGCACAAACGATTGTGGTATGTTTGCAACTCACTCAATCTTCACCACATGGGAAGTTTTCTACCCGTTTGGAAAGCACAGTATGCTTTCCGCTATTCGTTGGTTCCGCTGGCTTGGTGCGCTTCCTTCGGCGTGGCTTTTGGGGCCCCTGGCAAGCCCTTCAGGTCTAATTCTCCATTTCTACTGGAAACGGCTCGGCCGGTAGCGGCCGAGATTGAGGTGCAGGGCACCGTTACTGATTCCAAGGGCGAGCCGCTGCCGGGCGTCAACGTGCTGCTGAAGGGCACCTCCAAAGGGTCCGTCACCGACGAGCAAGGGCGTTTCCGGCTGAAAGTGCCCGATTCGGGCTCCGTGCTGGTGATTTCATTCGTCGGCTTCAAAAGGCAGGAAATCCCCGTGACGGGCAACGAGCGCGTGGCCGTGAAGCTGGAGGCAGAGGATACCTCCCTGGACGACGTGGTGGTGGTGGGCTACGGCACGCAGTCGCGGGCCACCATTACCGGGGCCGTGGGCAAGGTGAGCGATGCGGAGCTGGTGCGCACCCCGGCCGTGGCCGCTACGTCGGCCCTGGTGGGCCGCATTCCGGGCGTAACGGGCCGCCAGGCCGACGCCCGCCCCGGCAACGGCACCAGCATCCAGATCCGCAACCTCGGCGACCCGCTCTACGTCATCGACGGGGTGCAGTCAGACGTGGGGGCGTTCAACAACCTGGGCCTGAACGACATTGAGAGCGTATCGGTGCTCAAGGATGCCTCAGCCGCCATTTACGGCATGCGCGCCGCCAACGGCGTTATCCTGGTTACCACCAAGCGCGGCAAGCTGGGCAAGCCGGTGATTAGCCTCAACGGCTATTACGGCGTCCAAAACTTCACCACTTACCCGCACCCGGCCAATGCCTACCAGCACCAGCGGGCGCTGGTGGAGTCGGAGCAAAACAACGCCGAACAGCAGCACCGCGCGCCCAACCCCGTGAAGGACCCCGTATCGGGCAAAATTCTGACGGCCGACGAGCTGGAGAAGTGGCGCCAGGGCACCGAGGCGGGCTACAAAAGCTACGACTACTACAAGGAGATTTTCCGGCCCAACGTGCCGCAGCTGTACGGCAACGCCAGCGTATCGGGCTCGAGTGACAACGTGAGCTACTACCTCTCGGGCAGCTACCTTGACCAAAAGGCCCTGCTGGAGGATTACTTTTTCCGCCGCTACAACATCCAGTCGAACCTGGAAGCCAAGGTGACCCCCAAGCTGCGCATCGGCACCCAGATTTCCGGCCGCCTGGAGCGCCGCCACACCGTGGGCGTGCCGGGCATCGACGACTATTTCAACCCGCTACTGAGCGTATTTTCGATGTGGCCCACCGAGGCCTCCTACGCCAACGACAACCCTGCCTACATCAACAATACGCACAGCGTGAACGTGAACCCGGCCACCTACAAAGAGGCGGTTACGGGCTACGGCGACGACGATTACCGGGCCGCCAAGGCCAACCTGTACGGGCAGTACGACTTTGATTTCGGGCTGAGCGTGCGGGCCACCGGCTCGTATAGCTACACGGCCAACACCTACAGTGGCTTCGAGTACACCTACAACGCCTACACCTACAACCCCACCACCCAGAACTATGACCAGACGGGCGGCAACCAGAACCCCTGGCGGGAAACGCACCGCCGCGCCGTCATCGAGCGCTTTGGGCAGCTGCAGGCCAACTACGTGAAACAGTTTGGGGACCACGGCCTGACGGCCACGGCGGCCTACGAACGCTTCGACAGCGATAATCGCTACAACGTGGTGCACACGGTGCCGCCCAACAACACCATTCCGATCCAGTACTTCTCGAACCAGGATTACCTCTACGACGAGATAAATGAAACGGCGCGCGCGGGCTACGTGGGCCGCGTGGGCTACAACTACAAGCAGAAGTACCTGGCCGAGGTGCTGGGCCGCTACGACGGCTCGTGGCTGTTTGCGCCCGGCAGCCGCTACGGCTTCTTCCCCGCCGTTACGGCCGGCTATCGCATTGCCGAGGAGTCATTCATCAAAAACAACGGCATCGGCCGGGTGCTCACCGAACTGAAGTTGCGCGGCAGCTACGGCCTCACGGGCAGCGACCCCTACATAGGGGCAAACGTGCTAGCCCCCTACAGCTACTACCAGGGCTACGACTTCGGCTCGGGCGCTTCGGTGCTTAACGGCAACTACACCATTGGGGTGCGCCCACGCGGCCTGCCCATTACTACCCTCTCGTGGGTACGCAACAAGACGATCAACGTAGGCCTCGACTTTGGCCTGTTCGGGGGCAAGCTGGCGGGCACGTTTGACATTTTCAGGCGCCGCCGCGAAGGCCTGCCGGGCCTCAACCCCAACGTGGTGCTGCCCCAGGAAGTGGGCTACTCGCTGAACCAGGAAAACCGCAACTCCGACGAAACCAAGGGCCTGGAAGGCGGCCTGACCTACGCGGGCGGCACGGCCAGTGGCTTCACCTACTCGGTGGGGGCCCACGCCACCCTGGCCCGCCGCTTCGACATCAGCTACGGCCAGCGCTTCGGCAACTCGTACGACCGCTACCGCAACGGCTACGAAGGCCGCTGGGGCGATATCGGCTGGGGCTACCAGGTGGACGGGCAGTTCCAGTCGCAGCAGCAGATCGACGACCACAAAATAGACAACGACAACCAGGGCAACCGCACCCAACTGCCCGGCGACCTGATTTACAAGGACGTGAACGGCGACGGGGTAATTAACAACCTCGATGAGCGCCCCATTGGCTACCTCCAGGGCGGGCAGCCGCTCGTGACCTACGCACTTAACACCAGCTTTGGCTACAAGGGCTTCTCCCTGAACATCGACGTGGTGGGCGCCGGGATGCAAACCTTCCAGCGCGCCTACGAGCTGCTGATTCCGTTCCAGAACAACGGCACCTCGCCGGCCTACACCTTCGAGGACCGCTGGCACCACGCCGACCCCTACAACGCCGACAGCCCCTGGGTGCCCGGCAAGTACCCCTCCATCCGGCGCGATGGGGGCGGCAACAACTTCCGCAACAACGACTTCTGGATTAAGACGGTGCGCTACGTCCGCCTGCGCAACATTGAGCTGGGCTACAACCTGCCCAAAAGCCTGACGAGCCGGGTGGGCATGCAGGGCGTGCGCGTGTATGTGAACGCCACCAACCTGCTCACCTTCAGCACGCTCAACGACATCGACGTGGACCCCGAGGTAGCCTCCGGCAACGGCCTCCAGTACCCTGTGCAGCGCCTGCTCAACACGGGCTTCTCGGTCACCTTCTAAGCTTCCTTCTCCATGAAATTTACGTTTAAACCGCTGGTTATCGGCGCAGTACTGCTGCTGAGCGCCAGCACCGGCTGCCAGAAGGACTTTTTGGACCGCACCCCCCCCAACATCATCCTCGACTCGCAGCTCTGGAACGATCCGGGCTTGATAACGGGCCTGCTGGCCAACTACTACGACCGCCTGCCTACTCACACGGCTATCTACCAGGGAGCCGATAATAATGCTAATCCGCCTAGGCCAACAGGCTGGGTCGATTTCTCGGCCTACGACGAGGCCATGTGGTCGGGCTACAATAATTACCCCAACGACTTATTTACTTACGATGCCTTCCGCTGGAGCGGCTGGGACTACGGCCTCATCCGCGACATCAACCTGGCCCTGGAAGGCATCGACAAAAATAGTGTCTCACTCAGCACCACCCAGAAAGACCAGTTTAAGGCCGAGTTTCGCTTCATCCGGGCCTACATGTACTTCGAGCTAGCCAAGCGCTACGGCGGCGTGCCGTTGGTCACGACGCAGCTCGTGTACGACAACAGCGGCGACACCACGCCCTTGCAAGTGGCGCGCAGCAAGGAAACGGAGGTGTACGACTTTGTGGCCAGCGAGCTGGACGCCATCAAGGGCACCCTGGGCAATACCGGCAGCGTTACCCGGGCTAACCTCTACACGGCCATGGCCCTCAAGTGCCGGGCCATGCTCTACGCGGCCTCCATTGCCAAGTATAATGCTGCGTCGGGCCTCAACATCATGACGCCGGGCGGCGAGGTGGGCATTCCGGCCAACTTAGCCGCCGGCTACTACCAAAAGTCGCTGGCCGCTGCCAAGGAGGTGATGGCCGGGCCCTTCGCCCTCTACAAGGGCAACGCCAATCTGGGCGAGAATTTTTACGAGGCCCTTACCCGCAAAACGGCCAATGCGGAAGTTATCTGGGCCAAAGACTTTTTGGTGGCCAAGGACTACCGCCACAGCTTCACCTACGACAACATTGCGCGGGGCATCCGCGAGGACAACCTCAGCTCGTCTGCCACCACGCCCATCCTCAACCTGGTGGAGGCCTTCGAGTACCTCGACGGCAGCTCGGGCGAGCTGAAGACGCGCAACGCCGCGGGCACCGACTACGTGTACTACGACAACCTGAACGGCCCCTTTCAGAACAAGGACGCCCGCCTCTACGGCACGGTCATCTACCCCGGCACCACGTTCAAAGGTCAGGAAGTGCAGATTCAGGCCGGCGTGAAGGTCTGGAACGCCAGTAGCAATTCGTACACCAACATCGAGGGGGGCCTGGGCAGCCTCTACACCGACGGCAAGCTGCAAACGGGCAGCTCGGGGCCCCAGCCCAGCCAGCAGGACGTGTCGAACTCGGGCTTCTACCTGCGCAAGTACGTCGACTCGGGCGCCGGGGCCAGCACCCGCGGCATCCGCTCCGATACGTGGTGGGTGCGCTTCCGCCTGGGCGAAATCCTGCTCAACGCCGCCGAGGCCGACCTCGAGCTGGGCAACGTCACCGAGGCGCTGACCTACGCCAACCAAGTGCGGGCCCGGGCCGGCTTTACCGCCCCGCTCACTACGCTCACCCTGGAGCGCCTGCAAAACGAGCGCCGCGTAGAGCTGGCCTTCGAAGACCACCGCGTGTGGGACCTCAAGCGCTGGCGCATTGCCCACAAGGTGTGGGACGGCAACCCCAACACCCCGTCGGCCAACGCCTTCATCCTGTTCCCCTACCGCGTGGTGCGCCCCGGCAGCCCGATGGATGGCAAGTACGTGTTCGACAAGCAGCTCTCGCTGCGCTACCGCACGCCGCGCAACTTCCAGCTGTTCAACTACTACACTTTCCTGGGCAATGGCATCCGCAACGCCAACCCCAAGATTGTTCGCAACCCTTTCGAATAAGCCTCCTATGAAACGACTCGTATTAACACTGCTGGCCGGGCTGGGACTGCTGGCCGGTTGCACCAAGGACAACATTGCGCCGCCCGACGCGCAGCTAAGTGGGCGCATCACCTACCAAGACCAAGCCCTCAACGTGCGGGGCGGCGGCAACGTGCAGCTGGAGCTGTGGCAGCGCGGAGAATTTTTCCGCAACAAGATTCCGGTGTACGTGGCCCAGGATGGCAGCTACTCGGCCACCCTCCTGCCCGGCGAGTACAAGCTGACCCGCCTGCGCGACAACGGCCCCTGGGCCAACAACACCGACAGCATCACGGTGCAGGTGCAGGGCAACACGGTGGTGGACGTGCCCGTGCAGCCCTACTTCACCCTGGGCACTGCCACCATCGCCAAGTCGGGCAGCAACGTGACGGCCAGCGTACAGGTCAGCCAAGTCGGCACCCGCGCCCTCGACGGGGTGGTACTTTTCCTGAGCTATACCCAGTTCGTGGACGTGTCCAACCAAACGGCGTCATCCACTAAGTCGGGGCCCGATGTGGCCGACCTTACCCAGCCCATTAGCCTGACGACGGCCATTCCATCCAGCGCCAAGGGAGCCGTTTACGCCCGCGTGGGCGTGCGCATCCAAGGAGTGGGCGAGCTGCTTTACTCGCCCGTGCAGAAGCTTGATTTGTAAGCGCAGGGGCCCCTCGGGGCAATGAAAGAGCCCCGCCTCAGTAATGGGGCGGGGCTCTTTCATTGCCAGGGGCCCTGCGCCGACCGATAATCTGGGGCCCCACGGGCAGCAGGGGCCCCGAGGGCCCCAGAACTATTTTCTGCTCCCGGCGGGCCCCAAAAGAGGGTGGGCAACCGGGCAGATTGCATATTTGCGCCCAGCACCCTGGTTTTTTCTGGGTAAAAAAACATTTTTTCTATGCTTCGTTCTCTACTTTCCGGTGGGCGCACCCTGGGCCGCATCGGCCTAGCGGCGCTGCTGGCCCTGGCCCTGCCCCTAGCCAGCACCGCCCAAACCACCACGCCCCAACCCGCCCCGGCTCAGACCGCCTCGGCCGACGCCGCGGGGCCCCTGCTCACCCCCGACCAGTTCCTGGGCTATGCGCTGGGCAGCCAGTTCACGCCCCAGGCCGACGTGCTGCGCTACGCCGCCCACGTGGCGGCCCACGCGCCCGGCCGCATGAAAGTGGTACCCTACGGCAAAACGTACGAGAAGCGGACCCTGGAGGTCATCGAGATTGCCAGCGCCGAAAACTTCGGGCAGCTCGACGCCATCCAGCGCAACGGGCGCCGCCTGGCCAGCCTCGAAAGTGGCACCGCCAGCCGCCAGATGCCGGCCGTGTGCTGGCTGAGCTACAACGTGCACGGCAACGAGGCCGTGTCGTCGGAAGCCGTGATGCAGGTACTCTACGACCTAGCCAATCCCCAGGACCAGCAAATCCAGGATTGGCTGAAAAATACGGTGGTCATCGTCGACCCCTGCGTGAACCCCGACGGCCACGACCGCTACGCCAACTGGTACAACCGCGTGCGCAACCAAAACCCCAACGCCGGCCCCGACTCCTGGGAGCACCACGAGCCCTGGCCCGGCGGCCGCTATAACCACTACTACTTCGACCTGAACCGCGACTGGGCCTGGCAAACCCAGCAGGAAAGCCGCCAGCGCATCGTGCTGTATAACCAGTGGCTGCCCCAAGTGCACGCCGACTTTCACGAGATGGGCCCCAACAACTCGTACTACTTCTCGCCGGCCGCTAAGCCCTACCACGCCGACATTACGCCCTTCCAGCGCAAGTTCCAAGGCATCATCGGCGACTACAACCGGGCCGTGTTCGACAAGAACAACTGGCTGTACTTCACCCGCGAAACCTACGATTTGTTCGCCCCCACCTACGGCGACACCTGGCCCAGCTTCAACGGCGCCATTGGCATGACGTATGAGCAGGGCGGCGGGGGCCCCGCCGGCGTGCGCTACGCCCGCCTCGACGGCGACACCCTTACGCTGGCCCAGCGCATTGCCCACCACCACGCCGCCAGCCGCGCCACCCTCCAGGCCACGTCCGAGCGCCACGACGACCTGCTGCGCGAGTTCCAGGCCTACTTCACCACCGCCAAAACCAAGCCCCAGGGGCCCTACAAAACCTACGTGCTGGCCTCCGGCAACGACCCCGGCCAGCTGAAAATGCTGACCCAGTACCTCGAGCGCCAGCAAATCAGCTACGGCTTTGCACCCAAAAAGCTCAAAACCCGCGGCTACAACTACGCCTCCGGCAAAACCGAGGACGTGGAAATTGCGCCCCACGACGTGCTCGTGAGCATGTACCAGCCCAAATCGACGCTCGTGAAGGTGCTGTTCGAGCCGCGCCCGCAGCTGGAGGATTCGCTCACCTACGACATCACCTCCTGGGCCCTGCCCTACTCGTTCGGGGTAAAAGCCTACGCCCTGGCCCAGCGCCTCGACGCCTCGGGCCCCACGCCCACCCCAGCCGTGGTGAAGGGCAGCGCCGCCGCCCCTACCGACAAGCCCTACGCCTACCTAGCCCGCTGGAACAACTTGCAGGACGTGCGTTTCCTCAGCCAACTGCTCCAGCAAAAGGTGAAAGTGCGCTTCGCCGAAAAGGATTTTGAGGCCGAGGGACAGAAGTACGGACCCGGCACGCTCATCATCACCCGCACCGGCAACGAGGCCCTGGGGCCCAAATTCGACCAGCTTGTGCGAGCCCAGGCCGACTCGGCGGGCACGGTGGTGCAGGCTGTAAAAACGGGCTTCTCGACCACCGGGCGCGACCTGGGCTCGGGCACGGTGCACTTTGTGAAGCAGCCCACGGTGGCCGTGGTGGCGGGCCCCGGCATCGACGCCACTGCCTTCGGCGAGGTGTGGCACTTCTTCGAGCAGCAGCTCGGCTACCCCATCACCGTCCTCGGCACCGACTACCTGGCCCGGGCCAACATGGCCAAAATTGACGTGCTCATCCTGCCCGACGGCAACTACGCCGACATTTACCCCGACAAAGCCCTCGAAACCCTCAAGGCCTGGGTGCGCGGCGGCGGCAAGCTCATCGCCATGGAAGGCGGCATGAAATTTCTGGCCAACAAGAAGGATTTCCTGCTGAAAGCCAAGGCCGCCGACTCCGTGGCCCTTAAAAAGGAGGAAAAAGCCAACCCCTACCTGCCCCTGCGCCGCTACGGCAACGCCGACCGCGAAGGCACCGAGGACCAGGCCCTGGGCACCATCTACCGCGTGCAGCTCGACAACACGCACCCGCTGGCCTTCGGCTACGGCAGCACCTACTCGGCCCTCATCCGCACGCCGCTCAGCTACCGCTTCCTGGGCAAGGGCGGCTGGAACGTGGGCGTCCTCAAAAAGGACGGCTACTACTCCGGTTTTGCCGGCACCAAGGCCCGCAAGGAGTTGGTGGACACGCTGGTACTGGGCGAGCAGGACCTGGGCCGCGGCCAGGTCATTTACCTTGGCGACAACCCGCTATTCCGCGCCTTCTGGCAGAGCGGCAAGCTGCTGTTCAGCAACGCCGTGTTCCTGGTCGGGCAGTAGCCCCGGGGCCCTACTCCAATAAAAAGCCCCGCCGATGCGCATCGGCGGGGCTTTTTTTGTGCGCCCGGTTGGGGCCCCTAGTAGGCCGCCGTGAAGCGCTGCTTGCTGAATTTGTGCTGCTCCAACTCGTCGAGCAGCACCACGGCCACGTCTTCGCCCGACATGATGCTGCGGCCCTCGGCGTTGAACACCGGGCTGTCGGTGCCCAGGCGGTAGTGGCCGGTGCGGCCGGTGTCGACGCCCTGGTGCATTTCGATGGCCGGACTGAAGAAGGTCCAGTCGAGCGTGGTGTTTTGCTTCAGCACGTTCAGGTAGTCGCGGGCCGCGGTGGCACCGGGCTTGATGGCGGCCGGGAACTGGGGCCTGTCCACCAGTTGCTGGCCGTCGATGAAGAGGCTGCCGGCCCCGCCGATGACCACCAAGCGCGGCACCCCCGATTGCTCGGCCGCTGCTTCAATGTCCTTCGAGCCCGCCAGCGAGTCGGCGTAGATGTTGGGGTTGTCCCAGCCCGGGTTGAAGGCGCTCAGCACCACGTCGTGGCCGGCCAGCTGCTGGGCCAGGGCCCCTACCTGGGTCACGTCGCCCTGTACCACGGTCAGGAGGTCGTTGGTTTCGGTGAGCTTAGCGGGGGTGCGCACGATGGCGGTTACCTGGTGGCCGCGCGTCAGGGCTTCGCGCAGCAGGCTGGCACCAACAAAGCCGGTAGCGCCGATGAGGGCAATTTTCATGTCAATCAGTTAACTGGGTGAATGATTATGGCTAAAGAGCCAGCGGATTGGACTGCGCCGGCCACAAAACTGTGAAGCCAAAACTAATTGTAACTGCAATTGTTACAATAAGCATCAAAAAAAACTCACGTCGCGACTGGCAAAGCCAGATCTACCACCACCTGGGCCAGCGTCACACGAGCTAGCTCACGCTCCAGTGCCGTTTGGGCACGCGCCAGCGTGGCATCCAGCGCCGCCTGGATGTTGCGACCCACGGCGCACCGCACGTTGGGCGAGGCGTGCACGTGGAACAGCTTGCCCTCGGCCACTACTTCCACAGCCCGGTACACGTCGAGCAGCGAAATGCTGGCCGGCGCCAGCCGCAGAAACGTACCGCCCGCCGCCGCACGCACCTCCACCAGCCCCGCTTTTTTGAGCTGGCCCAGGATGCGGCGGATGACCACCGGGTTGGTGTTCACGCTGCCGGCCATGCGGTCAGAGGTCAGCAGGGCCGCGGGGTCTTGGCACGCTAAGAGCGAGAGCACGTGCACGGCTACGGAAAATCGACTGCTGATTTGCATGGTACGCGGGGGCCCGGGGGGCTATTCTTCGAGGGCGCGGGCCAGTTCGGCCCGCGCGGCTTTGGGCAGCGCGGCGGCCACCAGTTGGTACGATTCAGCCGTCCAAGCCCGCACCTTGGCGTCGGGGGCCCCGGTACCGAGGAGCACCGTGTTCCAGTGCTTTTTGTTCATGTGGAAACCGGGTAGCACGTAGTCGTGCTGCTCGCGCAGTTCAGCGGCCCGCTCGGGGTCGCACTTCAAATTGACGCTGGCAAAGGTCTGCAAATCGGTGAGGGCAAAGATTTTGCCGCCCACCTTAAACACCAGCGTGTCGGGGCCAAACGGCGTTTCTTCCGTAGCGCTCGGCAGGCCTAGGCAGTAATCGCGGAAGTCCTCAATATTCATTGCAACCGGTTGGTTTACATCACGTAACGGAAGAACATGATGACCAAGCAGACCAGGAACATCGCCAAGCTGAGCTTGTTGATGAAGTGCATGGTTTTGAGGTTGAAGTTGGATTTGCGGGCGGGGTCGTTCTTGCGGAAGAAATATCCGAAGGCGGGGCCGAAATTAAAGAGGTCTTTACCGTTCATGGCGGGGCAAGTTAGGGGTCGGTAAAGTAACACCGGGGGCCCCAGAAAGATTGGCGAAACGCCAGATTTATTGCGACTTTTTGGAGTCCGGCGCCGGGCCACCCGCCGGGCGAAGCTGCCCCCGGCCTACTTTTACCGCCCGCTCCTTCCGCTGCCCGTTCCGGGGCCCCCAGGGCCCCGGGCGGCGCCTTCGTCCCACCCCGCGCCCGGCCGCCCGCCATGAAAATCCTGTTAGTTGAAGACCACCCCGAGCTGGCCAAAAGCATTGCCGGCTACCTCGCGCAGGAGCACTACATCTGCGAGGTGGCGAGCACCTTCGACGGGGCCCGGGAGAAGCTGGCGCTGTTTACCTACGACTGCGTGGTGCTCGACATTATGCTGCCCGACGGCAACGGCATCAACCTGCTCAAGCTGCTGCGCAAAGAAGGCGTGGAAAGCAGCGTGATCATCATCTCGGCGCACAACGCGCTGGATTTCAAGCTGGCCGGCCTCAGCGAAGGCGCCGACGATTACCTCACCAAACCGTTTCCACTGCCCGAGCTGCACGCCCGCATCAAGGCCATCATGCGCCGCCGCAGCCCGCACAAAAACAACCTCGTCACCTTCCAGGACCTGAGCGCCGATTTAGAATCGATGGAGTGCCGCCTCAACGGCAAGCTTCTGAACCTCACCCGCAAGGAAACTAACCTGCTGCTGTACTTCATCAACAACAAGGGCCGGATGCTGACGCGCCAGGCCATTGCGGCCCACCTCTGGGGCGACTACACGGATAATCTCGACAGCGTGGACTTCGTGTACCAGCACGTCAAGAACCTGCGCAAGAAAATAACCGACGCCGGCGGCAAAGACTACATCAGCACCGTGTACGGCTTCGGCTACAAGCTCAACGCGCCCGACTGATGAAGCTGAACTACCGCTACACGGTGGCTTATGCGGTCATCACGTTTTTCGTGCTGAGCCTCGGGTTTGCCATCGTGTACGCGGCCCTCTCGCGCAGCGTCACGCAGGCCACGCTGGGCAAGCTCGAACACCTGAACGAGGTGGTGGCCGCCCAGCTGCGCAGCGGGCGCGACTATGCCCGGCACCCGTCGCGGGCCAACGTATTAGTGAGCGCCGTGGGGCCCCGCGAGGCCGTGCCACCGGGCCCCGTGGCGCAGGTGCGCAACGAGTGGAACCCGGCGCTGCAAGCCGAGGCGGCCACCGTGCGCCTCACCACCTACCCCGTGGCGGGCGGGCGGCGCTACCGCGTGGTGAGCCACGCGGCCGTGGTGGAGCCGCGCGACGTGTACCTCACCGGCCTGGTGCTGGTGTTTGCCTGGACGTTCGTGTTTTTGCTGGCCTTGGTGGTGATTCTCAGCGAGGTGCTGTCGTGGCGCATCTTGCAGCCGTTCAACGCCACGCTGCGCGGCATCCAGCGGTTTCAGCTGGGCCAGCCGGGGGCCATCAGCTTTCCGCCGAGCCGCACCACCGAGTTCAACGTCCTGAACGAGTTCCTGACCCGCATGACGGCCCGCGCCCAGAGCGACTACCAGGGCCTCCAGGAGTTTTCGGAGAACGCCTCGCACGAGTTGCAAACGCCCATCGCCAGCATCAAGGCCAAAATTGAGCTGCTGATGGATTCGGAACTGGGCGAGGCACAGCTGCGCACGCTCACCACCATGCACGACGAGCTGGAGCGGCTGGCCAAAATCAACCAGGCCCTCACGCTGCTGGCCAAGCTCGAGCACTTCGAGCCGGGCCCCGGGGCCCTGGCCGACCTCAGCCAGCTGGTGCCGGCCACCGAAGCCGCCTTCGCCGACCTGGCCGAAATGAAGGGCCTGGCCACCGCGCTGCACGTGGCGCCCGGCGTGCGCGTGCCGCTCGACGGGGCCCTGGCCCAGCTGCTGCTCAATAACTTGCTCAGCAACGCCATCCGGCACAACCGGCCCGGCGGCGAAATTCGCATCACCCTCACCCCGGCCGCGCTGCTGCTCGAAAACACCGGCCACGCCCCTACCGCACCCGTGGCTGAGCTGTTTGGGCGCTTCAAAAAGGGCAACGCGGCGCTCGACTCCATCGGCATCGGGCTGGCCATCGTCAAGCGCATCAGCGAATTGTACGGCCATCAGATCAGCTACACCTACGCCGAGGGGTGGCACCGCATCCAGGTGCTTTTTGCACCCAAGGCGGAATAAATTGGCCGGTGCAGATCAAGCAACCGTTTGCAATGCGTTGGAAATTTCAAACAAACGATAACAATAATTTGAAATTTCTTCAAAATTGGGGGTGTGGTTTGTGCAGTGCCAAGCGGTAAGGGGTTCTTTACCGCTGCAAACCTGGCCTCTTTTCCCGCTCCCATGCCCTCCTTCGCCGCCCCTGTTCTTAGCCCCCTTGCCCCGGCGGCGCTGGCCCAGCAGGAGCGGATTTCGCAGCGGCGGCTCAAGGCCATCCTCAGCGGCTCGGTGGGCAACCTGGTGGAGTGGTACGATTGGTACGCATTCTCGTCGTTCGCGCTGTACTTCTCGGCCTCGTTTTTCCCGTCGAGCGACGCCACGGCGCAGCTGCTGCAAACGGCGGGCATCTTCGCCCTGGGCTTTCTGATGCGGCCCATCGGCGGCTGGATGTTCGGGCGCATCGCCGACAAAGTGGGCCGCAAGCAGTCGATGACGCTCTCGGTGCTGCTCATGTCGCTGGGCTCGCTGCTCATCGCCCTCACCCCCACCTACCAAACCGTGGGCCTGGTGGCCCCCGTGATGCTGCTCACGGCGCGGCTGCTGCAAGGCCTGAGCGTGGGCGGCGAGTACGGCGTGTCGGCCACGTACCTGGCCGAAATGGCCACGCCCCGCCGCCGCGGCTTCTACTCCAGCTTCCTGTACATGACCTTGATTGGGGCCCAGTTGCTGGCCCTGGGCATCCAGCTGGTGCTGCAAAAGGTGCTCCTAAGCGAGGCCCAGCTAATGGCCTGGGGCTGGCGCATCCCGTTCGCCATCGGCGCGGGGCTGTCGCTAGTGGCCTTGTACCTGCGCAGCAACCTCGACGAAACCGCGCCCTTCGAAGCCCAGCAGCACACCCCCGACGAGCAGCGCGGCAGCCTCCGGGCCCTGGCGCAGCACCCGCGGGCGGTGGCCACGGTGGTGGGCCTCACCATGGGCGGCACGCTGGCGTTCTACACGTTCACCACCTACATGCTCAAGTTTTTGGTGAACACCGCCCACATGCCCAAAGCGGCGGCCACCAACGTGTGCTTCCTCTCGCTGCTCGTGTTTGCGGGGCTGCAGCCGGCCTTCGGGGCCCTGTCCGACCGCATCGGGCGGCGGCCGCTGCTCATCTTTTTGGGGTGGCGGGCACGCTGGGCACGGTGCCGCTGCTCACGGCGCTGGGGCGCACCAGCTCGCCGGCGGTGGCGCTGGGGCTGTTGCTGGTGGCGCTGGTCATCGTCAGCGGCTACAGCAGCATCAACGCCGTGGTGAAGGCCGAGCTGTTCCCGGTCGAGATTAGGGCCCTGGGCATCGGCCTGCCCCACGCCCTCACCGTGGCCGTGTTCGGCGGCACGGCCGAGTACCTGGCCCTGTGGTCGAAGGGCGCGGGCCACGAGGCCTACTTCTACTGGTACGCCACGGCGTGCATCGCCATTTCGCTGGTCGTGTTCCTCACCATGAAGGAAACCCTGAACTCTTCCCGCCTCAACCACGACGCGGCGTAGCGCGCCCCCCCGCGGGGCGCCAGTTCCGCACCTTTTACTTGCCTTCCCATCCTTTTAATACCCTTGTTATGAAACGGTTGTATTCTAACCTCACCGTGCAGGTGCTCACCGCCATTGCCCTGGGCGTGCTGGTGGGGGCCCTGTTTCCCAAGTTTGGCGCGGCCCTCAAGCCCATTGCCGACACGTTCATCAACCTCATCAAGATGCTGATTACCCCCATCATCTTCCTCACGGTGGTGCTGGGCATTGCGGGCATGGGCAGCCTCAAAAAGGTGGGCCGCGTGGGCGGCAAGGCCCTGCTGTACTTCGAGATTGTGACCACCCTGGCCTTGGGCATCGGCATTCTGGTGGCCAATCTCACCAAGCCCGGCGCGGGCGTGCAGGCCGTGGCCCAGGCCGTGCTGCGCGACGGCAAGAAGACGGAGGAAGCCGCCAAGTTCACCTCCCAGGCCGGCGAGATGAACTGGGTGGAGTTCTTCACCCACATCGTGCCCAGCAACGTGGTGGAAGCCTTTGCCAAGGGCGACATCCTGCAAGTGCTGCTGTTTGCGGTACTCTTCGGCCTGGCCCTCAACCGGATGGGCAAAATGGCCGAGCCGCTGGTGAAGACGTTTGACCGGCTCTCGCACGCCATGTTCGGGGTACTGGCCATGGTGATGAAGCTGGCCCCGCTGGGCGCGTTCGGGGGCATGGCTTTCACCATCGGCAAGTACGGCATTGCCACGCTGCTGCCGCTGGGCAAGCTCATGCTGGTGGTGTACGTCACCATGTTCCTGTTCATCTTCGTGGTCCTCAACCTCATCCTACGCTACTACAAGCTGCGCCTGTGGCCCTACCTCACCTTCATCAAGGAGGAAATCTTGCTGGTGCTGGGCACCTCGTCGTCCGAATCGGCCCTGCCCCGCATGATCGATAAGATGGAGCGCTACGGCTGCTCGCGCTCGGTGGCCGGCCTAGTCATTCCCACCGGTTACTCCTTCAACCTCGACGGCACCAGCATCTACCTGTCCATCGCGGTAATCTTTCTGGCCCAGGCCTTTAACATCCCGCTCTCGCTCACCCAGCAGCTCTCGCTGATTGCCATCCTGGTCGTCACGAGCAAGGGCGCGGCGGGCGTCACCGGGTCGGGCTTCATCGTGCTGGCCTCCACGCTGGCCGCCACCAAGGTCATCCCGGTCGAGAGCGTGGCCCTGCTGCTGGGCGTCGACCGCTTCATGAGCGAGGCGCGCGCCATCACCAACGTCATCGGCAACGGCATCGCCACGCTCGTGGTGGCCAAGAGCGAGGGCGAGTTCGACGAGGCCCGCCACCAGCTGGCCCTGCAAGGCCGCTCGGTGCCCGAAAACGAGCGCCTCGAGCCGGTGGCCGAGCTGCCCCTCGTAGCGCAGTAGCCGGGCCCGCCGGGCCCTTAGGGGCCCCGGGCGTCCGCCCCTTTCCGACGGTTGCTTTTGGCTGCTTTTGCCAGCAGCCGGGCCGCGCTTTGCCCTGGGCGGCGCGGCCCCTGGGCCCCATCGGGCGGGGTATGCCCCGCCGCCGCCCGCTACCCACCGCTTCAAATTCCCCTACCCATCTTCCACCGTTTGCTGACATGACTACTTTTTCTGGCCGCCTGCTACGCCTGCTGGCC
>NZ_MDZA01000406.1 GCF_001816125.1 Hymenobacter coccineus
CCGCTGCTTCATCACGTAAAGCTACCAACCTCGCAAAAGGGAGTAGCAACTAAAGTCTTGCCCTGAAGGGCATAGCTTTAACTAGCGTGCTTGAAAAGTAAATCACGTTCGAATTGGATGCGAAAGTGCGTGATTTGAGAATCAGGATTTCTATGATTGAAAGCGTCGATTGAAACCCAGAAATGAGCTTCATCAAAACCAATAAAGTCATTGACCGAAGCTAATGCTAGGTTATGAAGCTGATAGGCCACGGGACCAGCAAATTTGCCAATAGCAATGGCTTGTTTGTCATCCGTCAGTGGAGTAGGAATGCTGCGAATGTTTAAAAGGAAGTTGTACAGGATTCCTCGATAAGCTGCTTTATGTTTGTTATCCATACTGCAATTAAGTCAACAAAAAAGGTCCGCTAGCATAATGCCAGCGGACCTTTTACTTCGGCTAAAAGCGGCAATTAAGCGCCGATAACCACGCGCTTGAAGTCCGAAACCGTCATGCCTTTCGACGTGCCGTCGAGTAGCTGGGCGATGGTCTTCGAGTTGTCTTTCACGAATTCCTGGTTCAGGAGCGTGTTGTCTTTGTAGAACTTGTTGAGCTTGCCCTGAGCGATTTTCTCCAGCATGGCTTCGGGCTTGCCCTCGGCACGCGCCTGCTCCTTGCCAACTTCAATTTCGCGCTCCACCGTCGCCGAATCCACGCCGTCTTTGTCCACGGCAACGGGCTTCATGGCCACGATTTGCATGGCTACGTCGCGGCCCACCTCAGCGGTGTCGGCGCTGCCCACGTTCTTCAGGCCCACGAGCACGCCTTTTTTGCTGTCGGAGTGCACGTACGAAGCCACTTTCTCAGCGGTCAGCGTGGCGTAGGTCACGTCCAGCTTCTCGCCGATTTTGCCCATCAGGTCCGTCACGTGCTCTTGCACGGTGCGGCCGTCGGCGGCCGTGGCGGCCAGTAGGTCTTCCTTGGTGCCGGCGTTGGTGCGCACAGCCGTGTCCAAGATTTGCTGGGCCAGCTCGCGGAAGTTAGCCACTTTGGCTACCGATTCGGTTTCGCAGGCAAGGGCCACCAGTTTGCCAGTGGTGCTGTCTTCGCTCACGTTCACGAGCACTAGGCCCTCCGACGTTTCGTTTTCAGCACGCTTGTCAGCGATTTTCTGGCCGTGCTTGCGCAGGATGTCGCGAGCGGCTTCGAAGTCGCCGTCGGCTTCCACGAGGGCTTTTTTGCAATCCATCATGCCCGCACCGGTCATGGTGCGGAGCTTGTTTACGTCTGCGGCGGTAATTGCGGCCATTAGAGTAAGTTGTGGTTGGGTGTAGAATCAAATAGAAGAAGGGAACCCCCGGAGCCAACTGCTTCGCGAAGGTCCCCTTCTTTCAAAGAGCGAAAAGGCGCTTATTCCTCGTCGGCAGCAGTTTTCTCGGCAATGGCGGCTTCGTCGGCCTCCTTGCGGTCGGCGTCCTCCTTGTCCACCTTGCGCTCCGACAGGCCTTCTTCAATCGCCTTGCCGATCACGCCCACGATGAGCTGGATCGACTTCGAAGCGTCGTCGTTGGCAGGAATCGGGAACTGCACCAGCTCGGGGTTCGAGTTAGTATCGCACATAGCGAACACCGGAATGCCCAACTTCTGAGCTTCTTTCACGGCGATGTGCTCGCGCTTCACGTCCACCACGAACAGGGCGGCGGGCAGGCGGCCGAGGTCGGCGATGCCACCCAGCACGCGGTCGAGCTTGGCGCGCTCACGCGACATCATCAGCTTCTCGCGCTTGGCAAGAGCGGCATAAGCCGTGTTCTCTTTCACCATCTTGTCGATGGTCGACATTTTCTTCAGCGACTTGCGCACCGTGGCGAAGTTGGTGAGCATGCCCCCCAGCCACCGGTCGGTGACGAAGGGCATCTTTAGGCGCTCGGCTTCGGTGGTCACAATCTCCTGAGCCTGCTTTTTGGTGGCCACAAACATGATTTTGCGGCCGCTTTTAGCAATGTTGCGGATGGCGGTGGAGGCGTACTCCAGCGAAACCAGCGTCTTATTCAGGTCGATGATGTGGATGCCGTTCTTCTCCATGAAGATGTACGGCGCCATTTTGGGGTCCCACTTGCGGGTGAGGTGACCAAAATGCGAGCCTGCTTCGAGCAGGTCTTTATAGGTTGTCTGAGCCATGATAAAGGTCCTCCTGGTTTTAGCGTTTCGAGAACTGGAACGAACGACGGGCTTTGCGCTTGCCGAACTTCTTGCGTTCCACCATCCGGGGGTCGCGGGTCAGGAAACCTTCTTTTTTCAGCGCCGGACGAGTTTCCTCGTTGTTGCTCACCAAAGCCTTGGTGATGGCCAAACGGATGGCTTCGGCCTGGGCCGAAATGCCGCCGCCTTTCACGTTCACTTTGATGTCGTACTGGCCGACTTGCTCAAGGAGGGTGAGGGGTTGGTTCACGACGTTTTCCAGCAACTCGTTGCTGAAGTACGTTTTCATGTCCCGGTCGTTGATAGTGATATTCCCTTGCCCGGCCTGCATGTAAATGCGGGCCACCGAGGTTTTTCTTCTACCAGAGGTGTTGGTAATCGCCATTTAGTGAATAATAAAAAGGCCTGGGGCCGTCGTTGGCCTACAGGTTGGTGAGTTCGATGGGTTGGGGCTGCTGGGCCTCGTGCGGATGCTCGGTACCGGCGTACACGTACATGTTGCGGTATTGGGCGGCGCCCAGCTTGTTGCCTTGCAGCATACCTTTTACGGCGTGCTCGATTACGCGGCGCGAATCGCGGTTCATTTGCTCGCGCACGGTGCGACGCTTTTGGCCGCCGGGGTAGCCCGAGTGCGAGATGTATACCTTCTCGGTCATCTTCTTGCCCGTCAGGCGCACCTGGTCAGCGTTGAGGACAATCACATTGTCGCCGCAGTCGGCGTTAGGCGTGAAAGAAGGCTTGTGCTTGCCGCGCAAAATGTTGGCAATCTGGCTGCACACGCGGCCCAGCGGGGCTACGCTGGCGTCGACGATAACCCAGCTTTTCTGGGCGTTGGCCTTGTTGACGTGGGTCGTCTTGAAGCTCAGGTGGTCCATGAGTCGGAAATATAGGTAGGCTAAACAATTGAAAATAAACCCGAAGCCGGTTGGGCTTCGGGAAAAACGGACACAAAGGTACCTTTTTCTGCGCAGATTACCAAGTAGTATTCAGGATTTTGTCTTGCGGGGGCCCGGCTCTCGCACGCCTTTCCCGCCCACTGCCCCCGTTCCCGGGCCCCGTTTGGCACCGCCCCGGGGCTTTTGCTGGCTCCGGCCGCGTGGCCCACGAGCTACCGCCGCCGGGGCTGCTGGTTGCAGTGGCGTTTGTGTTCTGCTCGCAAAACTTCTGCGCTGCCCCAGTGCTGCCAATGCCCCGTTCCGACCTGGGGCACTTGCGGGCCGAGCCGCCCTCTGCGCCGGGGCCCCTGGGGCCCTAGCGGTTCTGGGCCAGCACGTCCACCAGCACCCGGAAGTCCTTGGGGTAGGGGGCTTCTACCGCAATTTCTTCGCCCCCGAGGCCCGCGAATTGCAGGCGCATGGCGTGCAGGGCGAAGCGCTTGATGAATGGCTGCTCGGTTTCGCCCTCCTTGAGGTTGAACTTCTTTTTGAGCGACGAGAGGAAAAAATCCTCCCCGCCGTACATCCCGTCGCCCACAATGGGGGCCTGGAGGTACTGCAAGTGCAGCCGGATCTGGTGCATCCTGCCCGTCACGGGTTCGGCCAGTACCAGGGCGTGTCGGGTGTAAGTGTCGAGGGTAGTGAAGTAAGTTTCGGCCTCCTTGCCTCTGTAAGCGAGGCGGGCCTTGCCGCGGGTGGTGGTTTCGATGTGGCGGTCTACCAGCTGGTGCTCCAGACGCGGGGTGCCCCAGACAACGGCGTGGTACTGCTTTTTCACCTCCCGGTTCTCAAACTGCATGGCCAGGTGGCGGTAGGCCTCGGGGTGTTTGGCGAAGGCCAGGGCTCCGCTGGTGTCGCGGTCGAGGCGGTGGGCGGCCTGGATGTCGTCGTAGTGCTGGCGGGCCATGCGCAGCATGTTGGGGGCCCCGCCCACCCGCTCGTCGAGCGTGGCAAGGAAGGGCGGCTTGTTGACGACGAGGTAATCGTCGCTTTCAAACAGGATAAGATCAGCGAAATTCGGGAGCTTCATAAGGGGCCCAAAGGTACGGCCGGGGGCCCCGCCCCGGGCCAGGGGGCCCCGGGCCCCACCTTGGGTTTGGCCAATTTGAACTCCATGGTGGTGCCCTCGCCCGCGGCGCTCTTCACCCTAATGCTCGATTTGTGGGCCTCCACGATGTGCTTGCTGATGGCCAGCCCCAGCCCCGAGCCGCCCGAATCACGCGAACGGCTTTTGTCGATGCGGTAGAAGCGCTCGAAGATGCGGGCCTGGTGCTCCGGGGCGATGCCGGGGCCGTCGTCGCGCACCACGATGCGCACGCCGCGGTTGCTTTCCACCAGCGACACGCGCACCTGGCCCTGGTCGCGGCCGTACTTCACGGCGTTGTCAATCAGGTTGATGAGCACCTGGCGGATGCGGTTGCGGTCGGCCACCACGGCGAGGCCCACGGCGGCATACTTGGGCGGCAGCAGCTCCAGGGTGGTGCCGCGGCGGCGGGCCTTTTCTTCCACCAACTCAAATATTTCGCGCACCAGCACCACGAGGTCGAAACGCTGGCGGCGCAGGCGCACCACGCCCTGCTCGAGCTGCGAAATCGTGACCAAATCCTGGATCAGCGCGTCGAGCGTGTCGAGGCTGGTGGCGGCTTTGGTGAGGAACTTGTGCCGGGTGGCGGGGTCGATGTCGCCGGGGCCCTCGGCGTCGAGCACGGTGTGCACAAAGCCCTGGGCGGCGAAGAGCGGCGTTTTTAGCTCGTGCGATACGTCGGCCAGGAACTCGCGGCGCAGGGCCTGGAGGCGTTTCAATTCGTCAATCTCCTGCTGCCGGCGCTCGGCCATTTGCAGTATCTCGTCGCGCACCCGCTTCACCGGCTCGGGCCGGAACAAAAACTTGTTGCTCAGCTTCTTGAACTCCTTGCGCTTGATGTGTTCCAGGCCGGCGTAGATGCCATTGATTTCCCGGAAAATCAGGGCCTCAAACGTCAGGTACACCAGCAGGAAGCACGCCGCCACCGTGATACCGCCGGCTAAAAAAGCCTCGCGCTGCGGCAGGCCCGGCACCACCAGCGCGCACGCCGTGAGCACGCCCGCCACCAGCAGCGCAATGAGGATGGCAACGGTGCGGGAGGAGAAATTCATGGGTTTAATGTGCTGGATGTGAGGAATGTGAAAATATGAAAAATGTCGGTCCCAGCCGTTTTAGCACATTTTCACATTCCTCCACCTTCTCACATTCTCACACCAAATCTAGTCCGCGTTGAAGCGGTAGCCCACGCCCTTGATGGTTTGGATGTGGTGGTCGCCCACCTTTTCGCGCACTTTGCGCACGTGCACGTCTACGGTGCGGGCCAGCACGAACACGTCGTTGCCCCAGATATTTTGGAGCAGCTCTTCGCGGTTGAACACCTTGTGGGGCGCGGCGGCCAGGAAGGCCAGCAGCTCAAATTCCTTCTTGGGGAGCGTGATTTTGCGGCCCTCCTGGTACACGGCAAAGCCAGTGCGATCGATGCGCAAGCCGTTGATTTCGATGGCTTCCACGGCGGCGTGGGGGTCCTGGTCGCGGCGCTTGAGGGCGGCCAGGCGGCTGAGCAGGGCCCTAGGCTTGATGGGCTTGGCGATGAAGTCGTCGGCTCCGGCGTCGAAGGCGGCCACTTCAGAAAACTCCTCGGCGCGGGCCGTCAGGAACAGGATGTAGGTGTCCTTGAACCGGGGCTGCTCGCGCAGCAGGCGGCAGGCGGCAATGCCGTCTAGGTGGGGCATCATCACGTCGAGCAGGATGATGTCGGGGCCGAACGTGGCGGCCACTTCCAGGGCCTGGCGGCCGTCGCCAGCCGAGGCGGTGAGGTAGCCCTCCTTTTTCAGGTTGAATTCCAGCAACTCCACAATGTCCGGGTCGTCGTCGACCACCAGAACTTTGTAAACGGGCGGTTTCGCAGTGCTCATGGCGCGGGGGCTTAGGTAGAATGTTGCCCCAAAATTACCGCCGGGTTGCGCCAAGGCAGTGTTACGTTTGTGTGACGCGGGCCCGGGGCCCCACGGCGGGTTAGCGCACCAGGTTCAGGCGGCTGCGGAGGCCGCGGTACTCGTACATGTCCACCTTCACAGCGCCCACAAACAGCTCGGCCTGGAAGAGCACCGGAATCTTGTTGCGGTCATCGGAGAGGTAGACCGAGATGGCGTTTTCGCCCTTAAAAATCTTGTTGGCCGGCATTTTGGGCACCAGCTTAAACGCGCGCACCGTGCCGGCCTTGGTTTCCACGGTTTCGCGGCCCTTGTACACCACTTCGAGCAGGAAGTTGGAGCCGTCGAAGTAGGCCGGCATTTTCACGCATTCGCCCGGGCGCATGCGCTCCAGGTTGAGGGTGCGCAGAAAGTAAAAGCCGCTCACCAGTTCCAGGCAGTTGTTGGCCACCTTCACCGAGGTGCGGGTGGGGTTCTCCTTGTTGTGGTCTTGCACGTCGGCCACAGCGCGGAACTGGTCAAAATCCACGGTTTCCTTCTTGTGGTAGCCCTTCTCCGTGATGTCGCGCTGGGCCCGCATTGGCAAGATGCTGGCCGTGTCGATGTAGGCCCGCCACTGGTCGCGAATGCGCAGAAAGAAGTCGAACGAGCCGATGGTGCGCCCGCTCACGGTGGCTTTGTAGCAGGGGCGGTCGGCTACGCGCTCCAGGGCCCCACTGGTTTCCACAGTGGCCTCGGCGGCGTTGATGAGGCCGTAGTGCACCTTGTAATTGATGACCTCCCCACGCCCGAAGCTGGCCTGCGGCAGGTAGCGCACGGCCTCGCCGGGCCCTGCGGCCGATTGGGCAGCTAGGAGCAGCAAAGCAAACGGAGCAGCGTAAATCCAGCGGCGCATAGAGCAGGCAGTAGGGGTAAAGCTAAGGCGTAACCAACGGCCGATGTTAGACAAATGCAATGCCAGCCCCCAAATAAAAACGCGAAAAGGCCCGCTGCGGATTGCAGCGGGCCTTTGTACTTTGATAAGTTAAAAGTTTTGAGTTAAAAGTTAAAAAAGCAATTTAACTTTTAACTCAAAACTTTTAACTCTTTTTACAGCGTGTCTTCGCCGTCTTCCACAATGGTCAGGTCCACGGGAATAACGTCCTCGTCGCCCTTGGCCATGGCCCGGATTTTGGCTTCGATTTCGTCGGCCAGCTCGGGGTTGTCGAGCAGCAAAGTTTTCACGGCCTCGCGGCCCTGGCCAATCTTGGTCTCGCCGTAGTTGAACCACGAGCCCGACTTGCCGATGATGCCCATGTCCACGCCGAGGTCCACAATCTCGCCCACTTTGCTAATGCCCTGGCCGTAGATGATGTCAAACTCGACCACTTTGAAGGGCGGCGCAACTTTGTTTTTCACCACCTTCACCTTGGTGCGGTTGCCGGTTACGTTGTCCTTGTCCTCCTTGATTTGGCCGATGCGGCGGATATCAAGGCGCACCGAGGCGTAGAATTTCAAGGCGTTGCCGCCGGTCGTGGTTTCAGGCGAGCCGAACATCACGCCGATTTTCTCGCGGAGCTGGTTGATGAACACGCAGCAGCAGCCGGTTTTGTTGATGGTGCCGGTGAGCTTGCGCAGGGCCTGGCTCATGAGGCGGGCGTGGAGGCCCACTTTCGAGTCGCCCATGTCGCCTTCGAGTTCGCCTTTGGGCACGAGGGCGGCCACGGAGTCAATTACTATGATGTCGATGGCGCCGGAGCTGATGAGCTGGTCGGCAATTTCGAGGGCCTGCTCGCCGTTGTCGGGCTGGGCGATGAGCAGGTTGGTGGTGTCAATGCCGAGCTTTTCGGCGTAGGATTTATCGAAGGCGTGCTCGGCGTCGATGAACGCGGCCATGCCGCCTTTCTTCTGCGCTTCGGCAATCATGTGCATCGTCAGGGTCGTTTTGCCCGACGACTCGGGGCCGTAGATTTCCACCACGCGGCCGCGGGGCACCCCGCCAATGCCCAGGGCAATATCGAGCGAAAGTGAGCCCGTGCTAATGCTTGGAATATCGCCCACCTTGTTGTCGGAGAGCTTCATCACCGTGCCTTTGCCGTAGGCTTTGTCCAGCTTGTCGAGGGTGAGCTGGAGGGCCTTCATCTTCTCAGCAGCGACGTTTACTTCGCCTTTCTCGGCCTTGTCGGGTTTATCGACTTTTTCGGCTTTGGGGGCCTTGGAGGTTGCAAATGCCATGTGGGAGGGAGTTGGGAAAAAGGAATTACGTTTGAGTAAAGTTAAGGGGTTTTGGCGGGTTGCGCCCAGTGTATATGCACAAACGCAAGGCTTGCAATACTACTGTTTTTGGGCGGCTTTTTCTAACACCGGGGCCCCCGTTTTTGTGCCATTGGGATTAGAAATTTATGTGTAATCTTCTAAGAATTTTAGTAGCCGTTGGGGCCCTGCTGGTTACGGCCGGTCAGGCCCAGGCCCAGCTGGACAATCGGGCATTTACTTCGCCTGAGCCGGGCCGCACCAAGTTTGGCAAAACCCCCGCGCTGCTCGCCGAAGATGCTGATACGGCGGCGACGCAGGCCGCGCCCCAGGCTGGCGACTTGCGCATTTCCCTCAACGCCTTCACGTTTTTCAAGGACAACGAGTACTTCAACGACATTGTGGAGGGCTACACGCTGTTTGGTACGCAGCACAACCCGCAACTGGTTTATTACCCCACCAAGGAGCTGCGCCTGGAGGCCGGCGTGTTTCTGTGGAAGGATTTTGGCACCCCCGCGCTGCGGCAGGTGCGGCCCACCTACCGCGCCACCTGGACGCACGGGCCCCACCAGTTCATCTTCGGCAACATTCGGGCGAACCTCAACCACGGCTACATCGAGCCGCTGCTCGATTTTGAGCGCGTGATATTGAAGCCACTGGAGGAAGGCTTGCAGTACCGGCTGAATACCAAGCGCGCCACGGTGGATGTGTGGGTGGACTGGCTGAAGCAGGAGTACGCCGGCAGCAACTTCCAGGAGCAGATTGCCGGGGGCCTCAGCGGCAGCTTGCGCCTCACCCGGCCCGGGGCCCCAGTGGACGTGTCCGTGCCCTTGCAGTTCACGGCCC
Organism: Hymenobacter coccineus; assembly: GCF_001816125.1. Lineage (GTDB taxonomy): Bacteria > Bacteroidota > Bacteroidia > Cytophagales > Hymenobacteraceae > Hymenobacter > Hymenobacter coccineus. The sequence continues at coordinate 9,150 of NZ_MDZA01000406.1, forward strand.
GGCACGCGGGCGGGCAGATTGATACGCTGCGCGCGCCCATCCAAACGCTGTTTAACTACGCCACGGGCGTGGTGGCGCGGGTGCCGCTGCGGGGCCGCACCTTGCAAGCGGTGCGGCTGAACGCCTACGGCCTGCTGTTCGACGACCACTCGTTTGCAAACTACCGGCTGCCTTACCAAACCGGCAACGGCCTGTACCTCAACGGCACGCTCGAAACCCGCTACCTCGACGTGATGCTGAGCTACTGGCAGGGGCACCAGTTTTTTGCCCCGCTGGGCGGCAATTACTACCAGTCCATTGCCTCGCGCTACGGCACGCCGGGCTTCACCGACGCCGAGCGCCGGCTGCTGCTGGTACGTCTGCTGCGCGACTTCCGCATTTCCGACGCGGCCGCCCTCACGGTGCGCGTCGAGCCTGTGTACGATTTCAACAAGCAGCTGCTGGATTTCTCGTTCGGCTTCTACCTTAACTTCCGGCAGGAATGGCTGCTGGGTAATGTGGGGCGGCGCGCACGCGCGGGGCAGCAGTAGTGCATTGGTGAATGAGTGAGTTGGTGAATCTGGGGCCCCAGGGGCGGCGCGCACTCGTACCACCAAGCTGTGCTTGGTCTTGCCCCAGGGGCCCCGAGTGCAGCATACGCAAGACCAAGCACAGCGTGGTTGTACGGGTTCCGCTACATAATCACCTACCCACTATTCGCCAACTCACTCATTCACCGATTCACTCATTCATCGCTCCTGCACGAAGCGGTAGATGCGGCCCACGGTGTCGGCGTTGCGGAACCAGGAGCGGCGGGGGGCAGGCTTTTCGAGGCGGAAGCCAGCGGCCAGGGCCACGGCCTGGCCCCGGGCGTTGTCGGCGAAGCAGCGGATGAGCAGGCGGCGGCTGGCCACGGGCCCGAAGCCAAAGCTGCACACCGCGGCCAGGGCCTCACGGGCGTAGCCGTAGCCCTCGGCTTCGCGGGCCAGGTAGTAGCCAATTTCGGATTGCCCGTCGCTCTGGGGCATCAGGCAAATATCGCCGAGATACGCGCCGGTGGCGCGCAGCCAGATGCCCAGCACGTAGAAGCGCCCGCTGTGCCAGTCGGCGGCGAAGGCGGCCAGGGCCCCGGGGGCCTCTGCGATGGTGGGCACGGTGCGCAGGCGGTCGGGGAAGGAAGTGTGCAGGCGGGGGCGGTTATGCTGGAGCAGGGCAAAAAAATCGGCGGCGTCGGCCGCTTCGTAGGGGCGCAGCAGCAGGCGGTCGGTAAGCAAAGGGGTACGCGGCAGCGGCATGGCTTTGCTTACGGTAAAAACCACCCGGCAGTAGCGCGCCGGGGCCCTAATTGGCCGCGAGGGCCCCGGGCAAACGGATGGCAATGAGCCCCGCCGCGGCAACCCGGCGCGGGGCGCAGGAGTACAAAGTAACCCCGCTGCTTCGGCCGCGGGCTCCGCCGCCCTATTTCCAAAACCAACCCCATCCCTATGTCTGCTGCCATCGGCTACGCTGCCAAAAGCGCTAAAGCTAAGCTAGTTCCCTTCCATTTCGAGCGCCGCTCCCCCGGGGCCCACGACGTGGCCATCCACATTGAATACTGCGGCGTGTGCCACTCTGACGTGCACCAAGTGCGCAACGACTGGAAAAATTCGCTGTACCCCTGCGTGCCGGGCCACGAAATTGTGGGCCGCGTCACGGCCGTGGGCAACAAAGTAACCAAGCACCAAGTGGGCGACCTAGTGGGCGTGGGCTGCATGGTCGACTCGTGCCAGCACTGCGCTTCCTGCGCCGAGGGCGAGGAGCAGTACTGCGAAAACGGCATGCTGGCCACTTACAATGGCCCCTTCAAGCCCGACGGCACCAATACCTACGGCGGCTACTCGGACCACATGGTGGTAACCGAGAAATTCGTGCTGACCGTGCCCGCCAGCCTGAAGGCCCGGCTGCAAGGCGTGGCCCCGCTGCTGTGCGCCGGCGTGACGACTTACTCGCCGCTGAAGCACTGGAAAGTGGGCCCCGGCCAGAAAGTGGCCATCGTGGGCCTCGGTGGCCTCGGCCACGTGGCCGTGAAAATAGCCGTGGCCCTGGGCGCGGAGGTAACCGTCATCACCACTTCGAAGGACAAGGAAGACCGCGCCCGGGAAATAGGGGCCCACGACGTGATTTACTCGAAAGACGCCGCGGCCATGACCAAGCACGCGGATAAGTTCGACTTCATCCTCAGCACCATTCCTGAGCCGCACGACGTGAACCCGTACATCGAGCTGCTGAAGCGCGACGGCAACATCGTGCTGGTAGGAGTGCTGGAGCCGCTGGCCGCGGGCACCAACAACATGCTGGTGGCCAGCAAGCGCCGCAGCGTGGCCGGCTCATTCATCGGCAGCCTCGCCGAAACCCAGGAAGTGCTCGACTTCTGCGGCGAGCACGGCATCACAGCCGACGTGGAACTGATTGACATCCAGAACATCAACCAGGCTTTCAGCGATGTAGAAAAAGGTAAAGTGCCCTACCGCTACGTCATCGACATGGCCACGCTGGCCGCGGCGAAAGCGTAGGGGCCCCAGTTTATAGAAAAGGCCGGTAACCCAGTGTGGGTTGCCGGCCTTTTTTGCGTTTCAGCTTTCATGGGTATAGAGGAAAGAGTTAGGGAAGCAGTTAAAATTTGACATCGAACCGTCCGTCCGTCACGCGCAACGTGTCGCAGCCGCCGGGCTCGTAGAGGGTGAAAGCAAATCGGCCAGCCGCCACGCGGGCCACGCCGTCGAATTTGGTTAACTCGACTCTGCCCGTCTTGACGTAGTTGCCTTCATAAACACACGGTTTGCTGCCGGCTACAGCATTCGCTACAAATTGATTATTAGTCGGATTTGGAGATTGTTGGAGAGTAGCTAAGTTGAAATTTTGGCCACTTCGTAATGTGCCATTTATCAACATACTAGCAGTAAATAATTCACCATGAAAATCCGAATTGGCATTTGTGTTCCCATTTATTGCTAGTGTGTTAATTCCTTGCCAGTCCCCATTGCATTTAATACATGAAGCTGTCGTATATGCCTTGCCATTGACGAGGCAACCGAAGGTGCCAGTTCCGGTCTGGGTTTCAGCTGGTAATAAACTCAATGGGTCAGCGAGTGGCGGCACTGAGGCGTCGTGCTTGCACTCGCTGCCTAGCATAAGCAACAAGGCGGGGTAGAAGAGAAGCTTGGAATTCATCGGTAGAAAGAGAAAGGATAGAAGTAACTACAGCACCAGTTTATATTCATCAAACATACATATATTCTATCTCTCAGCTAATGAAATTTGCTGCCCAATTTGCGTGCTTTGTGTGGTATTAATATTTTTATAATATGCTTGCTAATAATGGTATAAGAGAAAAAATAAATATTGATGCATATGTAGTTGGATTATATTCTGCGGCTGAAGTATAGCAAATAATTACATCGCTCTTCATCTGCTTTAAAACGCCAGAAGCCAGCTGCTCCACGAGCAGCCGGCTTCTGGCGTTTTAAAAAGCTAGGGCCTATTGTCCGGCGTACTGCCGGGGGCTGCCCAGCATGTGCTGCGTGCGCATCACGTTCACCTGGCGGGCGGCTTCGTTGAAGAATTCGAGGCGGCGGATGAGCATTTCCTTGGTCAACACGCGGCCTTCAGGGGTGGCCATCAGGGCCCGCTTGTCGGCCAGGATGTGCCGGACGGCGGCCAGCGCGGGGCCCTCGTGCTGCATGAACTGCTGCTCGAACTCGCCCAGCCGGGCCACGCCCTCGGTGCTAAGGCGGAATTGCTCGCCGGCGCCTTGGTTCAGCACCTCACTCAGCACGTACACCTCAATGGGCAAGCTGGTTTCGAGGGACGTAGAACGCAAATCGAGCCCAGCGGCCATAGCGTCGAGGATGATGCGCACGTTACGCTCAAATTGCTGGTAGTAGGCTTGGGATTCCATTTTTTTAGCGGGAAAAAAGAACGTCATGCTGAGCGCAGCCGAAGCATCTCTACTGCTCAACTAACTAAGATTACTGCTGCGGGAGAGATGCTTCAGCTGCGCTCAGCATGACGTTCTGAAATGCTACAATAATTCTTTAATAATCTGCTCGACCGTCACGCCCTCGGCTTCGGCTTTGAAGTTGCGCACAAGGCGGTGGCGCAGGATGGGCAGGGCCACGGCGCGCACATCCTCAATATCGGGCGAGTACTTGCCGCTGATGAGGGCGTTGCACTTAGCAGCCACCACTAGATACTGCGAGGCCCGGGGCCCCGCACCCCACTCCAGCAGCTGCTGGGCCCGCGGGGCGGCGCGTTCGCCCTGGGGGCGGGTTTTGTGCACCAGGCTCACCGCGTATTCCACCACGTTGTCGGCCACGGGCACGCGGCGCACCAAGGCCTGGTAGGCCTGAATTTGGGCGGCCGTCAGCACCTTGCTCACCGTGTGCTGGCGGTCGGCGGTGGTGTTCTTCACGATGTTCAGCTCCTCGGCGTAACTAGGGTAGCCGAGCTGCACATTGAACATGAAGCGGTCGAGCTGGGCCTCGGGCAGCGGGTAGGTGCCTTCCTGCTCGATGGGGTTTTGGGTGGCCAGCACGAAGAACGGGCGCGCCAGCGGGTAGCGCTGCCCAGCCACGGTCACGGCGTACTCCTGCATGCTTTCGAGCAGGGCGGCCTGGGTTTTGGGCGGCGTGCGATTAATCTCATCGGCCAGCACAAGGTTGGCGAAGATGGGGCCCTTCACGAACTGAAACTCGCGCTGCTGCGTCAGCGTCTCCGAACCCACAATGTCGCTCGGCATCAGGTCGGGCGTGAACTGGATGCGGTTGAACGATAGGTCCAGCGCGTCGGCAATGGTCTGGATCAGCAGCGTTTTGGCCAGGCCGGGCACACCCACCAGCAGGCAGTGGCCCTGAGCAAACACGGCCGTGAGCACCAGCCGCACCACCTCGTCCTGCCCCACAATCACCTGGCCAATTTCGCGGCGCAGCGCCTGGTAGTGGGCCGCGAGGGCGTCGGCGGCTTCTTTGTCGTCCATGTGTCTTCGGCTTTTAGCTTTTAGCTGCTAGCTATTAGCTTTTTTGATGGCCAACGCGTAGGCCATTGAATAAGATACGTGACCTGGGGCCCCTGCGAAAAGCTAACAGCTCAATTAAAAAGCTAAAGCTCCACGTCGAGCACTTTGCACTGCGCGTACTCGGGCACTACTTCGAGGTACACGGTGCCGCGGTTCTTGGCGAACCACTCGTCCAGGGCCTTGCTTTTCTTCTCGTTGAGGGCGGCGGCGGCAATTTTCTGGTAGTCGTCGTCGAGGTTGGCCTGGTGCGGGGGCGTGTTCGATTTCAGGTACAGGATGCGCATGGCGTCCTTGCCGTCGTCGGTGCGGTAGGGCAGGGGCGGGGTGATGTGGCCCACCTTCATGGTGTCGATGGTGAAGAAGATGGCCGGGTCGAGCTTGTCGAGGGGCAGGCGCGAGCCGCCGTCCTGGCGATTGGCCAGCAAGCCGCCGTTGGTGCTGGAGGCCTTGTCGCTGGAGTTGTCCTTAGCCGCTTTGGCGAAGCTGATGCTGTCTGACAGAATCTGGGTGCGCAGGCGGGCCAGCTTCGTGGCCGAGGCGCTGGCGTCGGAAACACCCGTGGCGGGCTTCAGCAAGATGTGGCGCGTGGAGTAGCTGTCGCCCTTGCGCTCAATGAATTGGATGAGGTGAAAGCCGAACTGCGACTGCACCACCGGCGACATTTGCCCGGGCTCCAGCTTGCGCGAGGCGGCCTCGTACTCGGGCACCAGCTCGCCGCGCTTGAAGAAGCCCAGCAGGCCCCCCTGGGTGGCCGAGCCCGGGTCTTCCGAATACTTTTTGGCCAGCTCCTCGAAGCTGGCGCCGGCTAGCACCTGGGCCCGCAGGTCGTTCAGCTTGGCGATGGCGGCCTGCTTGGCGGCGTCGTTCACCTGGGCAGGTACCACAATCTGGCCCACTTCCACCTCGGTAGAGTAGTAGGGCAGGCTGTCTTTCGGGATGCGGGTGAAGTACTGGTTCACTTCGCGGGGCGTCACGGCTATTTTGCCGGTGATGGTTTCCTGCATTTTCTGCTGCACCAGCTGCTCCTTCACCTGGGGCCGCAGGTCGTCCTTCAGCGCCTTTACCGACTTGTTGTACAGTTCCTCCAGTTTTTTCTCCGAGCCCACCTGCTGCACGAAGTAGGCCATGCGGCGGCTCAGCTCGCCGTCAACGGCGGCGTCGGTCACGGTCACGGAGTCTACGTCGGCGCGGGCCAGCATCAGCTTGTTGAGCACCAGGCTTTGCAAAATCTTGCAGCGCAGGTCGGGCGGCAAGGCCTTGCCCTCGGCGCGGGCCGTTTCCTGGGCATAGATGTTTTCGACGTCGAGCGCAGCACAATCTGGTTGTCTACTTTCACGATGATGCCGTCAATCAGGTCCTGGCCCTTGGGCCGGCTCACGCCCAGCTGGGCCTGTGCCGCCGGGGCCCCGCCCAGCACCAATGCCAAAGCGCACAGCGCCGCGGCCACCAGCCGATTCAATGGATTGTGCATAATCACTTAACTATTTCAGGATAACGGTTGGAACCGGGCCGTAAAGTTACCGCCGCCCGCGTTGCCACGCCCGCGCAACGCTCAAAGCGGCCCGTAAATTTCACCACAAAACCGCTCGCGGCAATAAAAGGAGCCCTGGGGCCCCACGTTGGTTGCAACCCACCGGCCAGCAAAAAGCCCCGGCCAGCGGGCCGGGGCCCTTAGGAATGATTGGTTGATGCTAAAAATTACTGATTAGCAAATCGTTACTTAGTAATGAGCTTGTCCACTTCGGGCTGGTTTACCTGCACCGGGTACTGCTGGCGGAGCTGGGCAATCCATTCTTTTTCCAGGAAATTCTGGTAGTCGCTGGTGGCCTGGCCACGGGCATCGGCCAGGGCCTTGGGGCCCGCGGGCAGCTGCTTGGCCACCATCACGGCGTAGTAGCGGCCGTCGAGCTGGGTGGTGTAGGAGCCGGGCGCGCTGGTCAGGAACTGGTCGGCGGCCTTGCTGTCGCCCTTCTGGAACGCCTTCTGCTGGATTTGTACTGCCAGCGGGTTCTTGGTGTTGAAGTGCTGCTCGATGGCGGCTGGGTCTTTGGTGTACCCTCTCAGGTACACGGCATCAACCGAAGCGGGTAGCTTCGATTCATTGCCACCAAGGACGGCACTGGTAAACAAAAGCTTACCAGGCTTGGCCCCTTTGCTTACCAAATAGGCCTTAACCGCATCAGTCCGCTGGCGCGCCAATGCGAGGGCCGCATTTGTTTTTGTATATTCGGTCACCGATACGCTCAGCGTGGTATCGTCCGCCATGCGTTTTGCCAACGCATCCAGCGCAGTAGTGCTGGCCGGCAGCAAAGTGGTTGTGCGGGCCTGAAAACGCACAGTAGCGGGAATGCCCCTGTTGGTTGGTAGCTCAATTTCTGCCACGCCGGTGGTAACGGTGCCCTTCGAGGTCTGCCGCGTTACGGGTGGAGGAATGATCCGGAAGTACGCCATGGCTTCCTTGCGCAGGGCAGGGGTGGCGGCGCTCACCACGGTGGCCTGCGTCCGGGGCCCCCACTGGTACTTGTCCTGGTTGGCGGCGAAGAACTTCTTCAGGCCCACCGAGTCCTCAATGGCCTTGCTCCACACCTTCTCGTCCATCAGCTGGAACAGCAGAATGCCGTCGCGGTATTCCTTGGCCAGCATTCGGTAGTCCTCGTACTTGGTGTCGAGCGCGTTTTTCTCGAAGTCAGTCAGGCGCTGGTCCACGTACTGGTCGTAGAGCTGCTCCATCACGAAAGCCGGTTGGGCCCCTGGGCGCGGGCGCTGGTTCTGGGCCACGTACTGCAAGAAGTCCTTCGCGTAGTAGGGCTGCTGCTTGATGGTGAACAGCACCGAATTATCGGCCGCGCCCGGCTTTTTCTTTTTCGCATCGGCTGCTGCGGCCGGGGCGGCGTACTTAAAGCGGCCGGCTACCAGCGAGGAATCGGCCCGGGCTAGCACCTGGGCTTTAACCGCCGGAATTTCCAGGAACTGGTCTTCCTGCCGGATGCGCTTGAGGAAGGCAGCCCGGTTCAGTTCGGAGCGCGAATCCTTGGCCACCTTGTTTTTCAGCGTCGTTTCCATGGTGGCAAACGCTGGCACCGGCTGCCGCTCCAGCAGCTTGATGATGTGCCAGCCGTAGGGCGTTTGCACGGGCGGGGCAATTTCGCCGGGCTTTTGCAGCCGGAAGGCGGTAGCCTCGAACGACGGAATCATGCGGCCGGTGCCGAAGGGCGGCAGCTCGCCGCCGTTGGCGGCCGAGCCCGCGTCTTCCGAAAACTGAGCCACCAGCTTGTCCCAGCCCTCGCCCTTGCGCAGGCGGGCGTACAGCTCGTCGATTTTCTTCTTGGCCGTGAGCGAATCCGCGGCCGGGGCGTGGGCGTTCACGCGCACCATCAGGTGGGCCACCTTGATTTCGCCCTGCGCCGCCCGCCGGTCGTTCACCTTGATGAGGTGGTAGCCGAAGCGCGTGCGAATGGGCGGCGATACCTGCCCCACGGGCGTTTTGTAGGCGGCCGTCTCGAACGGGTACACCATCTGCAAGGCTGTGAAGTAACCCAGGCTGCCGCCGTTTTCCTTGGCCGAAGGGTCTTCGCTCTGCTGCTTGGCCAGGGCCCCAAAGTCGGCGCCGCCCGCCACTTGCTGGCGCAGGGCCATTACCTTCTGGTACGCCGCCAGCGTATCGGCCGGGGCCGCGTCGGGTGCCACCCGAATGAGGATGTGGGCGGCGCTCACCTCCTGGCCCATGCGGTCGTAGGCCTCCTGCACGAGCTGGTCGGTCACGCTCTTCTCCGTGAGGTAGGGCTGGGCCAGCTGCTGGCGGTAGCCGTCCAGCTCGCGCTTGAAGGCCTGCGTGGTGTCGAGGCCGCGGCGCTCGGCTTCCAGCACCTTCAGGCGGAAGTTGGTGTACAACTCCAGGTATTCGGCCACGCTGGCGCGGGTGCCGTAGTCGGCGGCCGTGCCGTTGTTTTTGCGGTACACGTAGGCAAACTCGCTGGCCGGCACCGCCACGGGGCCCAGGGTTTCAACGGCCGGCCCGGTGGCCGTGGGTTGCGAAAGCCCGGTGGCCTGAGGCTTGGTGGCCTGGCAGCCCGCCAAAAACAGCACAGCGGCCGCGCCGACGTGCAAAAAGCGTATGTGCATGGAAAAGGGAAAAGAAACCCGCCGGACCCGGCCGCCGGCCCAACGCCGGCTGGGCTCAGCCCGAACAATGGCGAAATTAACTAATTTCCACCCGATGCGGGGCCCGCGCCGGGCCCCGGGGCCCTCACACCAGCTCCTTGCTGAGGTGGCAGACGGTGTGGTGGTCGCGGGTAAAAAACTCCACCCGGTCCATCAGCCGGTTCACCAGGGCCATGCCCATGCCGCCTTTGCGGCCCTGCCTAATGTATTCGGGCAGGTCGGGGGAAACGTGGGTCTTGGGTATGAAAATGGTGTCGCCCTGATCAGCAATCTCAATGCTCAGCAGGCGGCCACTCACCACTATCTCTAGGTCGATGAACTGGCGCTCGTCCTCGCCATTGGCGTGGATGATGAAGTTGGCCACCACCTCGTCCACGGCCAGCACTACTTGGTTAATTAATAACTCGGGCACCGCGCGGCGGCTGAGAAAACCCCGCACAAAGTCGCGCACCTGTTGCAGGTTGCGGCGCGAGCATTCAATGCGGAGCACGTCCTTCATCGGAAATCTTCTATTTGCTATCGATAGCGTGTTATTAACGTTGTTAAGCACCGCTTTGGTTTGGGGCCCCGGCAGGGCCCCAAACCAAAGCGGTGCTAAGCGGCCAAAGCCTCGGCCTGGGTGGGCACGATGGTCATCAGCGAATCGAGGCCCAGGATTTCGAAAACGTTAAACACTTTCTCCTGCATGTTGAAGAATACCAGCTTCACGTTGTTGTCTTGCAGACGCTGCAGGTGCGAAATGAAGACGCCCAGGCCAGCCGACGAGATGTAGCTGAGCTTGGCGCAGTCGACGAGCACCTTGCGGTAGTCGAGCAGGTCGGGCTTGTTGAATTCGGTGTCGAGCAGCACGGCCGAGCTGGCGTCCAGTTCGCCATCAAGGAGGAGGAGCAGGGCGTCGGCGGAGGGTTGAGCGGTTACTTTCATAATGTGGCCGATACGTTAGGCCGTCGGTTCGGGTTGGATGGCCTTGAACTTAATAACCAGTAGCGTCTGGTCGTCGTGAATGGGCTGGCCGGTGGTGAAGCCGTTCAAGTCGTTCAGGATAAACCGTTTGATGGCGTCGGCGTCCTGGTAGTAGCATTCCTCCAGGCGCTGCTGGAGACGGTCTTCGCCGTATTCTTCCTGGCCGGCGCCGCGGGCTTCCACAATGCCGTCGGTGTAAATCACCATCACGTCGCCGGGCCCGTAGTCATAAAACTGGTTGTTGATGTGCTTCTCGTAGCTGTCGTTGCGGATGATGCCCAGCCCCAGGCCCGTGGACTGGAAGTAAAACACCTCCTCGCGCAGGGCGTGGTAGTACAGCGTGTGGCAATGGCCAGCGCGGGCAAACATGAAGCCTCCCTGCTCGTAATCAATGATGTAGAGCGAAGAGGTGATGAACGACGAGCGCTCGAGGCAGTGGGCCAGGGCGGTGTTGGCCTGCATCATGAAGCGGCTGGGCAACGGAAACCGGTCGCGCTCGTTTTTGGCCAGCGGGTTGCCCTGCATCAGGGCGTGGAAAATGCCCTTCATCTGGGCCATGTGGAAGGCCGCCGTGATGCCCTTGCCGCTCACGTCGCCGATGAGCACGGCCAGCCGCCGGCCCGGTAGCAGCAAAAAGTCGTAAAAATCGCCACCCACTTCCTTCGCCGCCAGCGAGTGGGTGCTGATTTCAAACCAGTCGTCGGTCGGCAACTTCTTCGGAATTAAGCTGTCCTGTACTTCCGACGCAATTTTCAGTTCTTCCTGCGTCCGTTGGTTGTGCAGGGCAATGGTGGCCAGCGTGAGGTTTTCGAGGCTGAGCACGGTTTGGTCGGCAAAGCTGCGGAGCACGCTTACGTCTTCGGGGTCGAAGCCGTAGGGGATGTGCTTGAGCACGTAGAGCGTGCCGTAGCGGTGCTGCACGCTGTGCAGTGGCAGCACGGCCAGCGACCGGTAGCGGGCTCCCACCTGGGCCAACTCAACCTTGGCGGCGAGGTTGTTGTCAACAAAGCTCTCGTCGCCGAGGCCAGCGTACGCAATCAGGGAGCGCAAGTGCGAGGTTGCCTCTTTGTCCACGTTAAAGTAGTACTCCGTGGCGGCGGCGGGCCCATCGGCGGGCACGTCGAGCCAGGCAATATCGGCCTGCACCGTGTCCGCAGTCGTGGCCAGCAGGGTTTGGTAAATCTCGACCTGCGACTGTCCGCGCTGAATGATTTGGGTGAGGCGCTGGATGTTGAGGATTTCGGTGCGGCGCTGCTCCTGCACCTGGGCCGTGGGCAGGTTGAAGAAGGTAACCAGCAGGCCCATGGCCGAGTAAAACGCCGCAAAAAAGGCCGTCAGCACCAAAAAAGCTCCCTGGGGCTCCGGGGCCAGCAGCAGGGGGTCGAACTGCGTAGCCCGGAAATACTGCACGAACACAAGCAAGCCCAGCAGCAGCAGCACTTCGTAGATAACAGCCTGCCACTTCTGCGGCCGGGTGAGGTAGGCCACCCACTTCTGGTTAGTGCCCAAGTAAGCCCCAAACAAAGCCAACGACGTGAACACTACCGTGTTGACGATGGCCGGTGGGTGCCAGTTTAGCAGCTGGAGCATGAGCATACTGCCCAGCAGTACTTCAAAAAACACCCATTCGCGTTGCAGGCGCAACGGTGATTTGAACAAAATCAGGGACCGCCAGGCGTAGTTGGTGCGGGCCAGGAAGGCCACGAACAGGCCCAGGTTGACGGTGTACACCACCGCCAGCAGGGCGGGCCCACCCACCGGGGCCCCACTCGCCGAAAAGGCGCGCTCAATCAGCCCCAGGCCCAGGGCAAAGCCCGCCAGCAGCCCGGGGCCCCGCACCAGCTGCCGCAGCAGGCCCACGAAGTGGTAGCCCTGCAACGGGTTGGGCTGGGCCCGCTGGTTGAGGAAAATAAAGAATACAAAGCTGGCCTGCGCCAGGATGATGCCCCAACGGGGCCAGCCAGCCAGCTGCGGCAGCGCCTGCACGCGGCCCAGGGCCCCAAGCAGCAGCAGCCCCCAACTGATGCCGGCCAGGACAAGCGAATAAAAAGGTAAGCGTTGGCGCACTAGAGAAAGCAGGAAATAGAATGGCGAGCCCGCCCACTGGCCCCTGGGGGCCCAACCGCCCGGCAAGGTACCAATAACGGCTGAATCCTACTACCCAGAATTCTGAACTTAGGCAGTGCGGCTTCCTCTCCTTAGCGGCTGCTGTAGTTGGGGGCCTCGCGGGTGATTTGCACGTCGTGGGGGTGGCTCTCGCGCAGGCCGGCGCCGGTGATGCGCACGAACTGGGCGGCTTGCAGGGCGGGCAGGTCGGGGCCCCACGTAGCCCATGCCGGCGCGCAGGCCGCCGGCGAGCTGGTAGATAATCTCGCTCACGGCACCTTTGAAGGGCACGCGGCCCACGATGCCCTCGGGCACCAGTTTCTTCACGTCGTCCTCGGCGCTCTGGAAGTAGCGGTCTTTGCTGCCCTCCTCCATGGCCTCCACCGAACCCATGCCGCGGTAGTTTTTATACTTGCGGCCTTCGTAAATGATGAGCTGCCCGGGCGATTCCTCGGTGCCGGCCAGCAGCGAGCCCACCATCACGGCGGCGGCGCCCCCGGCTAGGGCCTTCACGATGTCGCCCGAAAACTTGATGCCGCCGTCGGCCACCAGCGGGATGCCGGTGCCTTCCAGCCCACGGGCTGCTTCCAACACCGCCGACAGCTGCGGCACGCCAATGCCAGCGATGATGCGGGTGGTGCAGATGGAGCCGGGGCCCACGCCCACCTTCACGCAGTCGGCGCCAGCGTCGGCCAGGGCGCGGGCCCCGGCGGCGGTGGCCACGTTGCCGGCCATCACGTCGAGGTCGGGGTACTGGGCCTTAATGACGCGCACGGCGTCGAGCACGCCTTTGGAGTGGCCGTGGGCCGTGTCGAGGCTCACCAGGTCTACACCGGCTTCCACCAGGGCGGCCACACGCTGGAGCAGGTCGGGCGTCACGCCCACGGCGGCCCCCACGCGCAGGCGGCCCTGGCCGTCTTTGCTGGCTTGGGGCGAGCGGCGGCGCTTGCGAATGTCCTTGTAGGTCATCAGGCCGGCCAGGCGGCCTTCGGTGTCCACCAGGGGCAGCTTGTCCACTTTGCTGTCCTGGAGCAGCTCCTCGGCCGCCGCCTGGTCGATGCCGGCGGGGGCCGTTACGAGGCGGTCGAGGGGCACCATCACGGTGGTCACGGGCAGGGTCAGGTCGCGCTCAAAGCGCAGGTCGCGGCTGGTAAGGATGCCCTGGAGGCGGCGCTCGCCGTCAATCACCGGAATGCCGCCGATGTTGTTGTGGCGCATCAGGTGCTTGGCGTCGGCGAGGGTGGCGGTGGGCAGCAGCGTGAACGGGTCCTGGATCAGGGCCGACTCGCTGCGCTTGACGCGCCGCACTTGCTCGGCCTGCTTGCCGATGCTCATGTTTTTGTGGATGATGCCAAGGCCGCCTTCCTGGGCCAGGGCGATGGCCATGTCGGCCTCCGTCACGGTATCCATCGCCGCCGAAACCAGCGGAATTTGCAAACGGATGCGGGCGGTGAGCTGGGTGCCGGGGTCGCAGTCGCGGGGCAGTACCTCGGAGTAAGCTGGCAGCAGCAGTACATCGTCGTAGGTGAGGGCCTCGAAGGCAATCTTGTTGGCGAGGGCGGCGGGGTCGGCCATATGCAAAAGGATTTTGAGGGAAAACCTATTGCAGGGCAAAGTTACAGCGGGAAGTTGGAACGCCCCGGAAAAAGAAACGCCCCGCCGGTAGGGCGCGGCGCGGGGGCCCTAACGGCGAAGATTATTCAATTGCCAAAACGGTAGCGCAGGCCAGCCGCCACGTTGCCGGTGAAGTTGCTCCCGTAGAAGCCACTGGGACTAAATACCTTGAATTGGTACGTGAGTTCGCCAGTGGCCTCCAGGCCTTTCCAGATGCGGCAGCGTAGGCTGGGGCCTAGTGTAAGGTACAGGTTGTTATTGGTGTAGCTATAGCTATCGGTTTCGTCGGTGCCCAAGGTTTGATCTATGGTGCGCTGCTCTGAATGATAGGACCGGTGCAGCCACGTAAGGCCGCCTAATAAATCGGCCTGGAAACGGTGCTGCTGCTGCCGCGTGAGGGTGTAGCGCACCAGCACGGGCACCGCCAGGCTCCGGATGCGGACGGTGCTAGAATAATTCACGTCGTGGTATTGCCCACTGTTCGGGCCTGCGCTGGAGTAGTCGTAAAAAGCGTACGAATCATTATAATCGTAACCCTGCGGCTTAAAAGCCACGCTGGCCTGCACTGCCCACCGCGGCCGGAATTGCAAGCCAAACGTGGGTACCACGGGGGCATAGGTGCCGCTGGCCGGGAATTGGTAAATCCCCAATCCCACGTAATACCGGGGCAGCGGCGTCGTTTCGGTGGTTTGGGCCGAGCCCGCCAGGGGCAGGGCCCCGGCCAGCAGGCCGGTCAAAAGGGTGGTGCAAAGCCGCATGGGAAACGAAGGAAAGGTGGAAATGTATTGGTAGAATTGGGGCCCTAGCTGCCGCCGAAACGGTAGCGCAGGCCCAGCGCGGCAGTGGAGGAGGTGGAATTGTACGGGTGCTGGTTCACGAGAAAGTTGAATACTAAATCGCCCGTTAAGGCCAGGTGATTGCCCAAACGGTAGCGCAAGCCAGCGCCTAAGTCCAGGTAAAAATTGTTGTTGACGTAATTATTATCGCTGTTGTAGACCACGTTTTGGAGGCTATCGACCGTGGTGGATTTGCTCCGGTAGGTAGACCGCGCCAGGGTGAAGCCGCCCAGCACGTCAACCTGGAGGCGCTGCTCGGGGCGGCGCGTGAGGGCGTAGCGCACCAGCACGGGTACCGCTACAATGCGCTGCTGGTCGGTGCTGGAACTGATGCCCTCGTGCAGCCCGCCGTTGAAGTAGAAAAGGCCCGGTTGGAAGTAGGAATCCTTGCGCTGAAAATACTGTGCGCTGGCTTGTACCGCCAGCCGGGGCCGCAACTGCACGCCCGCCGTGAGGGCGGGAGCAAGGATGTTTTCGGCAAATGCGGTTGGCGACTGGGGTGAGCCCACGGCCGCACCCAATCCCACAAAAAGCTGGGGCTTAAATGCGGCCGGGGCCCCGGTTTGGGCAAAGCCGGCCAGGGGCAGGGCCCCGGCCAGCAGGCCGGGCAGAAGGGTAGTGCGAAGCCGCATGAGAAGAAAGGAAGCAGTGGTAGGGAAGGGGCTGGGAAAGGTAGAGCCTGGGGCCCCAAAGTGCGTTGCACAACGCGGCTTTCAAGGTTGTTATTTCACTGAATATCAATAAAATAAAATAATACCGATTCAATGGTTTTGGTCGGGCCTCGGTGGGCCCCCGGCGGCGGCGCGACAAAACAAATAGGACCCGCGCGCCGTCTTATGCACCTGGTATTTCCACCACTTGCAAAAACGACTCATGCCCAATTCCCCTAAAAACTGGTTTATTACCGGCGCTTCGTCCGGCTTTGGCGAAGCTCTGGCCGAGCTGCTGCTCGCCAAAGGCGACAAAGTGGCCGCCACCTTCCGCCACCAAAACCAAGCCGACGAATTCACCCAGAAAGCCGGCGCTAACGGCCGCGGCGTGGTGCTCGACGTGACCGATGCCGCCCGCGTGCCCGGTGCCATCCAGGAGGCTATCGACGCCCTGGGCCACCTCGACGTGGTGGTGAACAACGCCGGCTACGGCTCGCTGGGCCCCATCGAGGAAATCGACGAGGACGAAGTGCAGCGGCAGTTCGACGTGAACGTGTTCGGGGCCCTGCGGGTGCTGCGGGCCGTGCTGCCCCACCTGCGCGAGCGCAAGAGCGGCCACATTTTGAACATTACCAGCATCGGCGGGCTGCGTGCCTTCCCGGGCGTGGGCATCTACAACGGCTCCAAGTTTGCGCTCGAAGGCATCGGCGAAGCGCTTTCCAAAGAAGTGGGGCCCCTGGGCATCCACGTCACCAACATTGAGCCCAGCGGTTTTCGCACGAAATGGGCCGGCGAATCGGCTACGTTCACGAAGCCCAAAAACGCCGACTACGACGCCACGGCCGGCAAGAACATGGGCGACATCCAGGGCTACAGCGGCAACCAGCCCGGCGACCCGGTGCGCGCCGCCCAGGCCATGTACGACGTGGTGAACCAAGAAAACCCGCCCCTACACCTGCCCCTGGGCGCCGCCGCTGTGAAGGGTGCCCGCGCCAAAATCAAGGAGCTGAGCGCCGAGGTGGAGCAGTACGCCAGCGTGGGCGAAGGCGCTGACTTTCCGGCCGAAAAGTAGGATTATTTGCTTTAGAGAAGGGGCCCCCGGCGTTTTGCTGGGGGCCCCTTTTTTATGAAGGATAACACGGGCAGGCTGCCGGCTTTTTTGCCAGCTGCCCGCTAATCGTTGAACCGCGCGGGTGGCTCCCGGCTAAGTATTGGAGCATTCGGGCCGCCCTGGGGGCCCTGGCGATTACCGGGCAACCGGCGAAAAAGCTGGCAGCCCGGGCCTCTTAGCCCCGGGTCCCGCCGTACCTTCGGGCCATGCCCTACTCCGCCAACGACTACGTGGCCGCTTCCTGGGCCCACTTGCAGGAGCTGCTGTTTCAGGACACCTGGGACGGGCGCATCGGGCGGTTCCGCTCGCCGTTTGTGTACCGCGGGCAGCGCTCCAAAAACTACCTGCTCACCACCAGCTTGCAGCGGCTGGGCGGCAACTACTTCGAGCTGGAGCACCACTTGCTGCGCAACTTCCGCAAGTACGCCCGCGACACGGCGGCCTCGCCCGCTGCCACGGCTTCGGTGTGGGACTGGCTGGCCCTGGCCCAGCACCACGGCCTGCCCACCCGCCTGCTCGACTGGACGTACTCGCCCTACGTGGCCCTGCACTTCGCCACCGACGACCTTCAAGCCTACCACCAGGATGGGATTATCTGGGCCCTGAACTACGTGAAAGCCGCCGAGCACCTGCCCGATTCGCTGCGCGATGCCCTGCGCCACGAAGGCTCCAACGTCTTCACCTCCGAGCTGCTGGCCCCCGTCACGGATAGTCTGCGCAACCTTGAAAGCCTGCAAGCCGAGCCGTTCGTGCTGTTTCTGGAGCCGCCCAGCCTCGATGCACGCATCGTACACCAGTACGCGCTGTTTTCGTTGATGAGCGCCGGCCAGAGCGTGCTGCACGAGTGGCTGGCCCACCATCCCGAATTGTACTTTCGCATCATCATTCCCGCCGCCCTCAAGTGGGAAGTGCGCGACAAGCTCGACCAGGCCAACATCACCGAGCGGGTGCTGCTGCCCGGCCTCGGGGGCCTCTCGCGCTGGCTGCACCGCCACTACGCCCCCCGCACCGGGGGCCCCGACAGCGAATTTATCGGGGACGACGATATGCGCTAACAAGCTCGTAGCGTGGACTCTGCGATTCCGCGTGTTGCCCGGTTTGTAGCGCGGACTTTGTAGTCCGCGGCTTTCGCTTCGTCCTACCGACCATCGTGCAGCGACCATGCAGAGCAGCACGGACTACAAAGTCCGCGCTACAGATTGGGCAGCGACTGTTCAACGCGCGGACTCGCAGAGTCCACGCTATAGATTATCCAACCGCCTCTTGGTCAACTTGGTGGGAATGTGCTCCATGGGCTTGTCGGGCCAGGGGTGGCGCGGGTAGCGGCCTTTCAAGTCTTTGCGCACCTCGAAGTAGCCCTTCTCCCAAAAGCTGCGCAAATCGCGCGTGACCTGCGCCGGACGGCCGCCGGGCGAGAGCAAATGCAGCAGCAACGGCACCCGGCCGCCGGCCACGGTGGGCGTCTCGGTGAGGCCGAACAGCTCCTGCAACTTCACGGCCAGCACGGGCGCGGCGGCATCGGCATAATCGAGGGTGACGTGCGAGCCGCTGGGCACTTCCAGGGCGGCGGGGGCGAGGCGGTCGAGGGCCTGGCGCTGGGCCCAGCCGCCGGGCAGGCGCGCCAGCAGCGGCTCCGTCAGGTCGAGGCGCTGCACTTGGTCGAGGCTTTTGAGGCCGGCCAGGTGGGGCCCCAGCCACTGCGGCAGCTCGCGCAGCAGCGTGGCCTCGTCGGAGGCAGGCCAGGTGGGTGGTGCTTGGGCTTGGTTATTGGTTGTTAGCTGCTCGTTGTCAGTTGTTGGGGCTTGGGTATCATCGGCGGTGGGGCTGGGGAAGTGGTGCCGCAAGAACTCTAGCCGCTGCTGCACCTGCCGGGCCCCGGGCGTCCAGTTCAGCTTAGCTAGGCCGGCTTCCTGCAAATAGGCTACCAGGGCCCCCGCTACCAGCGCCGCATCGGGCTGGCCGATGACGGTTTCGGCCAGGCGCAGGGCCCCCAGGCGGCGCACCCGGCGGCCGGTTACGCGCTGCGTGGCGGGGTCGTAGCGCACCTCGTCGGTGGTCGTAATCTGCCCGGCGAAAGCGGTTTCCAGTTCCTCGCGGCTCACGGGGGCGGCCAGGGTGGCGCGGGGCGCGGCGGCGGTGCCCGCCAGGTGGGCCACAGCGAAAAACTCGGCCTGCGGGTCCACGTCCTCCGTGCGCAGCTCCACGCGCTGGCCGGTGGCGAGGCGCAAGCGGCCGTCGGTTTCGCGCTGGGCCACGCGGTCGGGGTAGGCGAGGGCCGTGAGCAGGCCGATGGGCGAATTAGTGAATGACTGAATGGGTGAATGCCCTTTGGGGCCCTGGCGGCTTTGCAGGTGGCGGGCCACGTCGCGCACGCGCTGCAAGGTGGCCGGGTGCAGGGCCAGGCCGGCAGCGGGGACCGGCCGCTGGCCAGCGCTTCGAGGCGCAGGGCGCAGGTCGGGCGGGCAGCGGGCGCGGGATCGTTGGGGTGTGGCCCAGCGCAGCAGGTCGCGTTCGGCCAGCAGGGCCGCTAGGGCGGTAGCGGCGGGGCCCTGGCCCAGTTCCTGGCCGCGCACCACGAGGTGCCCCAGCCGCGGCGGTAGCCCCAGCCGCACCAGCTGGCGGCCGTGGGCGGTGGGCTTTAGGGAGTTAAAAGTTAAAAGTGAAGAGTTAAAAGAGCTACTTCCAGTCGCTTGCAATTTTAACTCTTCACTTTTAACTTTTAACTCTCTTTTCACTTCATCGGTAATTTCCACCGCGCCTAAACGCAATAAAAGCTCCTGGGCCTGGGCGTAGGCCGCTGCGGGAGGCGCGTCGAGCCAGCGCAAATCGGTTGGGTTGGCGGTGCCCCACAGGGCCAGCTCCAGGGCCAGGGCGCTGAGGTCGGCGGCCTGGATTTCGGGGGCCCGGTGGGCGGGCAGTTGGTGGTGCTCGGCCTCCGTCCAGAGGCGGTAGCAGGTGCCGGGGGCCAGGCGGCCGGCGCGGCCGCGGCGCTGGTCGGCGGCGGCGCGGGCTACGGGCACGGGTTTCGAGGGTAGTGAAGCCGGTGCGCGGCACGAAGCGCGGCACCCGAGCAAAGCCGCCGTCCACGACAACGCGCACGCCCTCGATGGTGAGGCTGGTTTCGGCGATGCTGGTGGCCAGGATGACCTTGCGCCGGCCGGCCCGCGCCGGGCGCAGGGCGGCGTCCTGCACGTCGAGCGGCAGTTCGCCGTGCAGCAGGTGCAGGTCAATTTCGTCGGGCAACGAATCCAAGGCCCGGGCGACGCGCTGTAAATCGGCCACGCCGGGCAGAAACACCAGCACGTCGCCCTCGGGGTGGGCCCCCAGCGCGGCCCGCACCTGGGCCGGCACCAGCGCGGCCAGCCGCTCGCCGGGCCGGTGGCAG
>NZ_MDZA01000407.1 GCF_001816125.1 Hymenobacter coccineus
ACTACGAGCGACTCAGCGTCAGCTTGCAGCAACTCCATTTCGTCGTCTTCGCCTGCATCATGCTCGCCCGACACGCCGCAAGTTCATAACAGGCTCTAGGCCGGGGGCTTTTTTCTTTTGGCAGAAACTGGGACCGCTTACATTTAACGGCCATCCGGCTACTTATCAACGGCTGCTTTGCGAAGGAGCCGTGCTGCGCAGTGGGGGCCCCAGGCCCACCGAAGCCCCGGCGCTTGCTTTGGGTACGGCTGCCCCATCCCACCCGGCGGGTTGCTGGCCCCCCAGTATTAGCCCCATCACTATTTCATTATAGATTAGTAGATTTACAGTGCTGTTTATTTGAGTATCTCCCTGTATTACTTGCCTTAGTGAGCGCCCCACTTCCCCGCTTTTATACCTCCTGGACCGATGCGGCCCTAGTGGAAGCGTTGGCCCTGGACAATCGGGGGGCCTTTGCCGAGCTATATGAGCGGTACTGGCACCGGGTATTTGCCCTGGCCTACCGCAAGCTGAAATCGCGGGAGGCGGCCGAGGAAGTGGTGCAAGAATTGTTTGCGGCCCTTTGGCTCAGGCGGGCGCAGCAAACCATTGACCAACTGGACCACTACCTGTTGGCCGCCATCAACCACCGCGTGATTGGCTACATCCGCGCCCACCGGGTGCGTACCCTCTACGCCGACTACTGCCAGAACCTGGCAAACGAGGCGACGTACGAAACCGAGGAAACGCTGGCTTTCAGCGACTTGTCCACGGCTTTTCGGCGGGGTGTGGCCCTGCTGCCCGCCAAGTCGCGGGAAGTATTCCAATTGAGCCGCCTGGAGCACCAATCGGTGGCGGAAATAGCTACCCGGCTGAACGTGACGCCCAAAGCCGTTGAATACCACCTCACAAAGTCGCTGAAGCTCCTGCGCACGCATTTGCGGGAATTCCTGGTTGCGCTGCTGCCTCTCCTGGTTTTTATTCGCTAAAAAGTGGTCCAGCGCCAGGGAATGCGCTGTTTGAAGTAGTCGCTCGAAAAAAGTTTACGCGCTTTTTAGGGGTGGGTCCGGGGCAAGCGTCTTCCTCTTACACGCCCGCCCCGGGCCACTGCTTATGACGGAAGCTGCATTTGAAGAATTGCTCCAGCGCTACCTCGACGGCACCAGCCGGCCAGGCGAGCGGGAACTGGTGGAGCAGTGGAGCGACCAGCTGGGGGCCCCTGAGGGCTTGGTGCTGCCCGCGGCCGACCGGGAGCAGGTGCGGGCGGCCATGTGGCGCCAGATTGAACACCAGACGCAGACTGCTGCGGCTGCCCCCACCGCTACCAGCCGCGTGGTACAGCCCCCGGCTTCCTTCTGGCGGCCGCCGGTGGTGCGCCGCTGGGCCGCCGCGGCGCTGCTGCTGATCGGGGGGGCCCTGGCCGTGCTGCTCCCGCACAAGTGGCCGCCGGCGGCCAGTGCCCCCGCCGCCACCTGGGTACAGCACCGCAACGCCGGCCAGCAAGTTCAGCTCTTTACCCTCGCCGACCACAGCCGCATTGCGCTCTCGCCGGGCAGCAGCTTCCGGTACAGGGCCGGCCTGGCCGGCCCGCGCCGGGAGGTCAGGCTGAAGGGCGAGGCCTTTTTCCAGGTAGCCAAAGATCCAGCCCGGCCGTTTCTGGTTTATACCGACCAGCTGGTGACGACGGTGCTGGGCACCAGCTTCCGGGTGAAAGCCTATGCGGGCCGCGACAACGAAGTAACCGTGCAAGAGGGCCGGGTATCGGTTCAGCGGCGCCAGGGGGCCGATTTGAGCGCCACCCCGGCGCAGGCGACCACCCAGGGCATCGTACTGCTGCCAAATCAGCAAACGGTTTATTCGCCTTTGGCAGCGCAGCCACTGCTCAAGAGCCTGGTTGCAAACCCCGCCGTGCTGGCCCCGCGCGTATTCACGTTCGAAAAGCAGCCCGTTGCCAAGGTATTGCAAGCGCTGGAGCAAGCCTACGGCGTCGAAATTCTCTACGACCAGCGCAAGCTTGCCAACTGCACTGTCACAGTCACTTTCTACCAAGAGTCGCTCTACGAGAAGCTCGACGTGCTCAGCACAGCCCTCGGGGCCAGCTACTCCACTATTGATAACGCCCGCATTAGGTTCAGGAGCAACGGCTGCGCGCCATAAGCCGCGGCCATAGCCTGCGGGAGCGGCGCGCACCCTGGCTCCTGTTATTTCCCGCGTGCGGCCACTGCGGCACCGAAGCAGCGCCACCTACTCCCGCAGCAAGCACGGTACAACTCTTATTCACTTCCATTTTTTCCACGCAATCGTTTTCCGCGTATGAAAACTCCCCTACCATTTTCAAGGCGTTTTGGCTACCCCCTGCGGGTGCTCGCGCTTCAATCGGCCCTGGTGCTGCCGCTAACGGCCACGGCCGTTTCCTTGCCGGCAACGGTGCAACAAGGGGTGCTGGGGCGCCGCGTTACACTCCGTGCAGATGCGCAAACCATTGAATCGGTACTGCGGGACCTGGGCAAGCAGCTGGCGGTGCACTTCGTTTACAGCCCCCAGCTCATTGGCTCGGACCGGCAGGTGACGCTGCGCGTGACGGACCAGCCTTTGGCGCAGGTGCTGGACGAGTTGCTGGCCCCGCGCAAGGCTCAGTTTGAGGTGCGCAAGGGCCGCGTGATTCTCAGCCAGGTGGGCCCCAGCGCGGCCGCCAACGTGCCCGTAGCCGGCCGGGTAACGCAAGCCCAAGGCGAAGCCCTGCCCGGCGTAACCGTGGTGGTGAAGGGCACCACGCAGGGCACCACTACCGATAGCGAAGGCAACTTCTCGCTGACGGTGCCGGAGGGCAGCGTGTTGCAGTTCAGCTTCATTGGTTTCAACCCCCAGGAAGTAACGGTGCGGGAGGCAACCACTGCGCTTGCCATTTCCATGCAGGAGAATAGCCAATCGCTCGACAATGTCATTGTTGTCGGCTATGGCAGCCTCGACAAGAAAGAGGTAACCAGCGCCATCACCCACATCGACAGCCGGGAGTTGCTGACGGTTGGCGCCATCAACCCGCTGACGGCGCTGCAAGGCAAGGTGGCGGGCCTTACCATCGCGAACGGCTCGGCGGCCGACCCAAACTCGCAGCCCAGCATTCAGCTGCGGGGTGTGTCGTCGCGCAGTGCCGGGCTGGGGCCCCTGATCGTCATCAATGGCGTGCCGGGGGGCAACCTGGAAAACATCAACCAGAACGACATCGCATCCATCGATGTGCTGAAAGGCGGCGCGGCCTCCGCCATTTACGGCACGCGCGGCAGCAACGGCGTGATTGTGGTGACCACGAAGAAAGGCACGAAGGAAACCCAACTCGATTACAGCACCTACGCGACGCTTGACTACGCGACGCTGCAACCCAAAGTGCTGTCCGCCGAGGATTTTTTGGCTCAGAAGCGTGGCACGGATTTCGGCGTGCAAACGAACTGGCTCAAGGAAATTTCCCGCAGTTACGCTTTTGCGCAGAAGCACACCCTCACCGCGTCGGGCGGTTCGGAGAACAGTAATTACCGCGCTACGTTCGACTACCGTAACGCCAACGGCATCGACTTGCGCTCGGGCCGGCAGGAATACGGGGCCCGCATTTCGCTGAACCACACGGCGCCCAGCAAGCTCTACTCCATCGGCCTCAACTTTGCGCCCCGCTACATCAACGCCCGCAACGCCGACTACGCCAGCTTCGAGCAGGCCCTCACCCTGAACCCCACCATCCCGGTGCGGGACCCCAGCAACCCGACCCTCTATTACAACATCCGAACCGGCTTCGATGGTCCGTTCAACCCCGCCGAGCGCCTGCAAACGGAGCTGAACGGCACGGAGGGCAAAATCCTGAACTTTGACGCCAATTTCAAGGTGAACATCCTGCCCTCGCTCACCACGCAGGTGACGTACGGGCAGTTTACCAGCGACTACTTCGACTTTGCTTTCCGTCCTTCCACCTCCACGTTTGCCCTGCAAAACGAAGGGGGCATGAACTCGGCCAGCCGCAACTACAACCGCAGCGACCAGCGCAGCCTGGAGTGGATTGGCAACTACGCGCTCAACAAGAACGACCACTCCTTGCAGGTACTGGGGGGGTACTCGTACCAGTATTTTGTATCGGAGGGCAACGCCATCTACAACCGCAATTTTCCGTCCGACGCCTTCACCTACAACAACATCGGCACCGGGCTCTACGGGCAGGTGGCCGGGCGCACCGACGGCAGCAGCTACAAAAACGATTCCCGGCTGATTGCCTTTTTTGGGCGCGTCAACTACTCCTTCAAGGACCGCTACCTGCTCTCGGCCAGCTTGCGGCGCGAAGGCTCGTCGAAGTTTGGCACCGACAACAAATGGGGCAATTTTCCGGCCGTGTCCGTGGGCTGGCGCATCAGCCAGGAAGCCTTCATGGCCAACCAGCAGTGGATCAATGACCTGAAGCTGCGGGCCGACTACGGCGTGACCGGCAACCAGGATTTCGGCAATTACCTGTCCCAGAATCTCTACGGTGGCTTCGGCTACTACCTGCTCAACGGCTCGTATTATCAAGTGTACGGGCCCACCCAAAACCTCAACCAGGACCTGCGCTGGGAGGAAGCCCAGAGCTTGAACATCGGGTTGGATTTTGCCTTGTTCAACAGCAAGCTTACCGGTAGCATCAACTACTACTCGCGCCGCAACAAAGACCTGCTCGGCAACTACGCCGTGCCCATTCCGCCCAATACGCAGGGCAGCACCTTTGCTAACGTTGGCACCCTGGACAACTCGGGCGTGGAAGTGCAGTTAAATGCGCCCATTATCAGCAAGCCCAACTTTCAGTACGCCATTTCCTTTGCCGGGGCTACCAACGGCAACAACTTCGTTTCCTTTTCCAACGATACCTACCAGGGCCAGACGTTCATCGACGTGGTGGGCCTGCCTTCACCGGGCTCGCCCGGCAACGCGCAGCGCATCCAGGAAGGGCAGCGCATCGGCACGTTCTACATGCTGAAGTCGGCCGGCGTCGACGACCAGGGCCGTTTGCTGGTGTACGCCAAGGATGGTACCACCGTCGTAGGCAACCAGGCTACCCTGGCCGACCGGCAAGTGGTGGGCAACGGCCTGCCCAAGTACACGCTCAGCCTAGGCAACACGTTTACTTACAAGAACTTTGACGCCGCCGTTTTCATTCGCAGCGTGCTCGGATTCGACGTATTCAACACCCGGGCCTTTTACCTGGGCACGCCCGCTACGCAGTCCGAAGCCAATGTGCTGACCTCGGCTTACGACGACAGCAAATACGCCAAGCTCACCAACACTGCCACCGCCAACGTGCTCTCGGATTACTTCCTGGAAAAGGGCAACTTCGTGAAGCTCGACAACGTGAGCCTGGGCTACACCGTCAAATTTGCCTCGAAGTACGCCCGCTCGCTACGGCTGTACGCGGCGGCCAAAAATGTGCTGACGGTGACGAGCTACACCGGCGGCGATCCCGATACCCTACCCATCAATGGGCTGTACCCGGGCATCAACGGCAACCGCCAGTACTACCCTTCTACCACGCAGGTCATGTTCGGCCTTCAGTTGGGCCTGTAATCCTATTATATTCCTCCGTAGCCATGACTTATTTTAAAACATCCGCCCGCCTCTCGCTGGCCCTGGTGCTGGTTGGGTTGGGCAGCTGCACCAACCTGGACGAAAAGCTCTACGACCGCATCACGCCCGACAACTTTTTGCGCACCAAGGACGACGTGTACCGCGACTTCCTGCGCACCTTCGAGCACGGCTACAACACGGTGCAAGACGCCCCTTTCCAGCTCCAGGAGCTAGGCGCCGACCAGCTCATGACCCCCAACCGCGAGGGCGACTGGTTCGACGGCGGGCAGTACGCCCGGGCCCATTACCACACCTGGACGGTGCAGGAGGGCTACATCAACGCAACGTGGAATTTGATGTACCAAGGCATTACCTTGGATACCAACTCTTTGGAGGACATCCAGGCAATTGATCCGGCCCAGTTCAACATGACGGTGGCCGAGCAAAACCAGCTAATTGCCGAGTTACGCGTCATGCGGGCCTGGTACTACGTGCGCTTGCTCGACCTGTTCCGCAACGTTCAGATTATTACCAAGGTAAAGGGGGAAGTGAAGGGCCCTGACCAGTCGACGCCCCAGGAAACGTTTGCCTTCATCGAGAAGGAGCTGAAAGAGTCCCTGCCGCTGCTGCTGGCCAAGGGCGACCCGGGTACGGAACAGTTCCAGGGGCGCTGGACCAAGGCGGGCGCGGCCACGCTGCTGGCCCGCCTCTACCTAAACGCCAACGTTTACGTCGGGCAAGACCACTACCCCGACTGCGCCGCGCTGTGCCAGGACATCGTCAGCGGCAAGTATGGCCCCTACGCCGTCGAGAGCCGTTGGGACGCGCCCTTCGACTGGAACAACGACCAATCGTCGGAAACCATTTTCGCCTTTCCTGGCTCGTTTGGCCGCTCGCACTGGCAATACGAAGGCGGCATGTACTTCTGGATGCTGCCGCCCAACGTGCCCGTCAACTACTTAGGGTTCACGGATTTCGGCGGCGGCAATTCGCGCTATGCCCTACAACCGGGCCGCGACGTTGACAACAACGTGTACAGCTTTACGGACGGCAAGCCGTTTATTAAGTTTCAGAAGTACGCCGATGATGTGCGCCTGAAAACGTACAAAAACCTGGGCAACAGCACCCGCGAAGGCATGTTTTTGCAAGGCTACCTGATAAACCTCAACGGCCGCGACACCATCAAAAGCACCCGTGGCTACAACCTGTACCTGCGCGACCAAGTGGGTCTGTTCAAGTACACCAAACCGGGCCAGGTGCTGGCCAACAAAACGTCGGACATGAACAACGCCGACTCGAACTCGGGTATTCCACTGGTAAAATACCCGTTCTACCCTTCTTCCGACCCGAACAAGATTGAGGCGGACTACGCGGAGGTGCGCCTGGCCGAAGTGGTCTACATGCTGGCCGAGTGCAAGTTCCGGGCGGGCGACCGGGCAACCGCCGCGCAGCTACTGAACACGGTGCGCCGCCGGAACTACCCAACGGGCTCGCCGAGCCTCTACGCCACTGGTGGAGCAACTCTGACCGAACAGGAGCTCTTGGATGAGTGGGGGCGCGAATTCATCGGCGAAGGCCGCCGGCGCATTGACCTCATCCGCTTCGGCCGCTACAACAGCGGCGTTTGGTGGGATAAAAAGGCCGATACCGACGACCACACCAAGATTTTCCCCATTCCGCTGAACGCGCTGAACACCTCGCCGCAGCTCAAGCAAAACCCGGGCTACTAGGGCCCCTGCTGTGCCCGGGGCGGGGGCCCCTACTGCCCCACCCCGCTCCCGGCGCTCCCTCAACCACCGCCCCCAAAATGCCCGGCCGAAGCGCCGGCATTTTGGGGGGCGTGGCGTTGTGGGCCCTGGGGGCCCTGCACGTTTTCAGTGGCGGTGGCGCGGCCGGTGGGGGCCCCTTTGCGCAGGGCGACGAATTCTCTTGGCCAGGCTGGTGCGGGGCTTCCGGCAAGGCTGGGGCCCCGGCGGCCCGCAACCAAGGGAAGCGCAGCAGCAAACCGTCGGGCCAAGGAAACCCCGGCCATCCAGGGCCCCCACTTGGACAGGAGCGCTTGGCTACGGGGGCCCCAGCCACTGCATGGGCAATCAGGGAAAATCAAGTTTTAATCTAATTTTAATCCTTGTATTTCAGCTCTTTACAAGCAAAATAGGGGTCATCCAATCTGAACAGTAAAGGGTGTCGTAGAGGAAGTTTATTCACCAAACATTCATCTTGCATGAGATATTCTTCTTTCCGTAGCGTTGGTTCGCTTTCATTGCTAATGGGCATGGCTGGCTTGTTTACCGCTTGCCAGGACGATGTTGACACGGTTGCCGTCAACAAAATCGATTTGGCCTTCCAGGCCCTTTCCGACAACAACCAGCTGTTGCAATTCAATGCCAACAACGTGGCCACGGCCCCGGCGGCCGTTACCATTACCGGGCTGCAGGCCAACGAGCGCATCCTGAGCGTGGACTACCGGCCGGCCACTGGCCAGCTCTACGGCCTGGGCAGCACCAGCCGCCTGTACGTCATCAACCCCACCACCGGCGTAGCCCGCGCGATAGGTGCGGGGGCCTTCTCGCCAGCCATTAATGGCACCTCGGCCACCATCGACTTCAACCCCACCGTGGACCGCCTGCGCCTGGTGACCAACACAGGCCAAAACCTGCGCCTGAACCCGGAAACCGGCGGCGTGGCGGCCACCGATGGCAGCATCAACGGCGTGACGGGGGCTACCGTTTCGGCCGTGGCCTACACCAATTCGGTGTCGGGCGCCAGCACCACGACGCTCTTCGACATCGACCCGACCACCGATAAGCTCTACCGCCAAGACCCGCCCAACGACGGCACCCTAGTAGCCATCGGCGATTTGGGCGTGAACGCGACGGGCGTGGCCGGCTTCGATGTTTCGGCCGTGGACAACAACGCCTTCGCCGCCCTGACCGTGGACAACCGCGCCGGGCTGTACAAAATTGACCTGGCTACGGGCAGCGCCACGCGCTACGACAACTTCCCGACCGGCACGAACATCATCGGGGTAGCCATTCCGACGCAGGCCGTGGCCTACGGCGTCGATGCCGACAACAACTTCGTGGCCTTCAACCCCACCGCCCCCCAAACGCAGGTGGCCAAGCCCCTGACCGGCTTGCAAAACGGGGAGCGCATCGTGGGCCTGGATATGCGGCCCCTCAACGGGCAGCTCTACGGCCTGGGCAGCACCAACCGCCTCTACACTATTAACTTGTCGTCTGGGGCCGCCGCCGCCGTGGGCACGGGCACCCTGCCGCTGACCGGCACCAGCTTCGGCTTCGACTTCAATCCCACCGTGGACCGCATCCGCATCGTGAGTGATACCGGCGTGAACCTGCGCGTGAACCCGGCCGATGGAGTAGCCATCGTGGACGGCACCCTGAACCCCGGCACGCCCAGCGTGACGGCCGCCGCTTACACCAACAGCTTCGCGGGCGCCACCTCCACCGTGCTGTACGCCATTGACTCTAACGCAGACCAGCTCTACCGGCAAGACCCGCCAAATGCGGGCACCCTGGTGGCGCTTGGGCCCCTGGGCGTGAACACCACCGGCGTCAATGGCTTTGACATTGGCGGCACCAGCGGCACCGGGTTTGCCGTGCTGACCGTGGGCACCACCGCCAGCATGTACACCATCAACCTGACCACGGGCGCCGCCGCCAAGGGCGCCGACCTGCCCCGACCGTTACAAGCCATGGCCGTGGGCCTGGGTTTCTAAGCTCCCTTGTTTCCGGCACGGGGCCCCGCCCTACCTGAAAAGTAAGTAGCTCACACCGATAAAAAAAGCTCCTCGCAATGAGGAGCTTTTTTTTGTTCGGGGCCCCTGGCAACGGCTGCCCAGGGGCCCCACTGATGAGGCGGATTGGGGCCCTGGCAGCGGAAAGCTGGGTGGGCCATTAGGGTCAGTCGGGCCACTAATTACGGAGCAGGTGTATGGTCCCGGGGGGTCATGTCATAAATGGGGGTTCTGACTCTTGTGCAAGTTCGTGGAACAAGTACTTCCTGGCAGCGCCCGCACCACCCCGGCCATTCGCCGCCCCATCCAGGCCAGTTCGAAATTGCCCCTACGCCCTGCCGGAAGCCATTGCGCACCGAAGGCGGCAGGCAGTACCTCTTCGTGGCCATCGACTGCACCAGCAAGCTGGCCTTTGCCGAGTTGCACCGGGAAGCCACCGCCGTGCAGCGCCTCTTGCCTGCTACTGGCAGTTGGCGCTGCTGCAACTGCCCCCAAAAAGCAGTAGCTGCCTAGCCAATTGGCCAGGCAGCTACAAAAAGTCAGACTAAGCCCGCTTTGGTTGGCTAGTTGGATGTAGTAACCGTCAAGTTTTTGAAAGTCGCCGTAGCGTTATCGGCGAAGAGGCCCCAGGAGCTTTGCGGCGCGCGGTACACGCGGCACGTAAGGGCCGCGGTGTTGTTGAGGTACACCACGACGACCGAATTTTCCTCCACAATAGTCACCGTATAATCCGTATTGGGGCTCATTTTGAAGGGTACATCGACCGTGGTTGAACTGACGGTAACATTGCGGCGGTCAGTCTTGTCGAGGCTGAAGCGGTTCTGCGACGGGATGAAGCGCAGGCTGTAAAAGCCGTTGTAATTGTCGCAGGCCCCCAGCATAAAGCCAAAATCCTTATCGGCGCTGGCGTAGTTAACAGTGGTGCTCACCTTGAAATGTGTAGCCTGGATGGGGTCAAAAACCACGCTATTGAGGAAGGTGGGCGTTGAGGCCAGCGTGTAGGTATTGTTGGCTCCGCTGGTGACGTCGCCGGCCTGGGCGTTCTTCACCAAGGGAACCGCCTTGGCTTCCAGGTTGGCCTGGAGCGTGTGCGGAATGGTCACGGCCAGGTCGCCATTGGCTTGCTGGTAGAGCTTATGCACCACCAGGTTGCCGCCAAACATACGGTTGCCGGTGTCGGAGTTGCCGTCCTGCCGATTTACCCAGGCCATCAAGTAGTTATCATTAAACTTGTCGGTGATAAACTTGGCCGCGTAGAAGCCGTTGCCATCAAGGCGCGCGGTGCCGCTGGGGGCGCTCCAGGGGCCGTTGAGCGAGCTGCTCTTGCGATAGAAAACCTGTTGGCTGCCCTGGTCCGAAAACAGGAGATAATACAGACTACCGAGCTTGAAAACGCTGGGGCACTCCATGTTGAAGAAATTATCCGCCCCCCCATCGTAGAGTACGCCTTGGTAGTTCCAGCTGAGTAAGTCAGCCGAAGTGTACTTGGCTATTATCCCCTTAAAATTGCCGCCGCCCACATCTTTCCGGGCCGCCACCAGCATCAGGTACTGGTTGCTGGGCGCGTCGAAGTACACATAGGGGTCGCGGAAGTTATCGTTGAAATCGTACCCCTGGTTCGAGGGCGCGTAGATGGTGGCGAAGCTGGCCTGCTTGGTAAACTTCTGGCCGGGGCCCGTGGCCGTAGCCAGCAATATGCCTTGTTTCTGGTTGGTGCAGCCCGCGGCATTGGGGTTGTCGCCGGTGTAAAAAAAGTAATAGGTACCGTTGCGCTGCACCACGCTGCCCGTGCCAATGGCAAAATCCTGGGCGCAGGTCGCCGAATTGCTGCTCAATACTTCGCCGGCCGCAGTTTGCGTGTAGTTAACGAAGTCATTGGTGGTGAATGCATTGACCGGGTGGTGCTGCCGGGTGGCATCATTCCAAATGTCGCGCAGGTAGTAGATGTACGAGGTGTTGGAAGCCGCATCGTAGTACGGCATCACGTCGCCCACGCCCGCGCCGCCGTTGCCGAGCGGGTAAATAGAATAGTTGGTACCCTCAGCCGGCGCGGCGCAGGTGAAGGCCGTGAGGGGCTTGGTCGCGTCGGCTACCTCCAGCGTGGCGCCGTTGTCCTTCTTACAAGCGCTCAAAAAGAGCAAGGCGATGCCCGCCGCGCCCAGCGCGGAATTGAAAACAGTCTTCATAAAAAGTTGGGTGGGAATGAGTTACCGTTGCCCAACTACCGGCGCTTTGCTGGCAGGCTTCGACAGTAGGGGGGTATTGCTGATTTCCTGAAACGTAGTGCCCGGCGCTGAGCGCAACTTAATGGAGGTCAGCGGCTTGTTGGCAAAGAAGATATCGGTCATTGCCGTCAGGCCGTTGTCGGCAAACAGCTCGACCGAAGCGGCATCGAAATACAGCGTCAGCTCGGTGCCGGCCGCCGTGCTCAGGCGCGGGGCCGTGGCGCGGCCCGCAAACTTGGGGCTGAAACTGACCTGCCCGGCCTTACTGCGGTCAATGAAGTACTGGTTGGCGGGCTTGTCGTAGCCCAGCACCAGCTCCTCGCCAGCCGCGTTGGCCAGTACCAGCTCGAAGCTGCCCAGCTGCGCAGTTTTCAGGGTGAGCTTATGCGTAGCGGTGGTGCTTTTGAGGCGGGCCGTGAGGTCGAGGGAGCCTTTCACAGCCACGTTTCGCAGGGTAGTAGCCTGACTGCCCAGGCGGTTCAGTTCGGGGGCGGGCTGCGAGGTGAGGTAGATTTCGCGGCCTTCCTGGCGCAGGCCCAGCTCGCGCGGGATAGTCATGGCGCTGCGCCAGGGCGAGGTGGGCACTTGGTTGGCGTAGTCCCAGTTGCTCATCCAACCCAAAAACAGCCGGCGGTTGCCGGTGTTGGCCCAGGTTACGCCGGCGTACTCGTCGGGGCCGTAATCGGCCCACTTCGTCTGGTCGTTGAGCGGGGTAAACCTGTGGCCATCAAACTGGCCCACAAAGTATTGCGTGGCTGAGCCGCCGTTGGGCCCGCCAGGGTTCAGGTTGACCAAGAGCACCCAGTACGTCTTGCCGCTGAGCGTGAGCGGAAATAAGTCGGGGCACTCCCACACGCCGCCGTGCGCGCCCAGCTTCTGCCCAAACTCGCTTTCCTTGGTCCAGTCCTTGAGGTTCGGCGACGAGTAGAAGGTAATGCGGTCGAGCGTTGCCAGCGTCATCACCCACGTCTTGATTTCCTCATTCCAGCTCACTTTCGGGTCGCGGAAGTCCTTGATGCCCGGGTTTTTCAACACCGGGTTGCCCCCGTATTTCTTCCAGGTTTTGCCCGCGTCGAGGCTGTAGGCCAGGCTCTGGTTCTGGAAAGTGCTGGTACCGGCCTTTTCGCCTTTGGGGTCGTGGTGGGTGAAGATAGCTACCAGCGCCTCTTTGCCGAAGCCGGCCGTGTTGTTCTTATCAACCACGGCTGAGCCCGAGAAGATATAGCCCAGGCTATCCGGAGCCAGCGCAATGGGCTGCTCTTGCCAGCTCACCATATCGGGGCTGGTGGCGTGGCCCCAGTGCATAGGCCCCCAGGTCATACCATCCGGATAATACTGAAAAAACAGGTGGTAGGTGCCTTGATAATACACCATGCCGTTAGGGTCGTTCATCCAGTGCGCGGCCGGGGTGAAGTGGTAGGCCGGGCGGTACTGGGGCGTGGCGGGGGGCGGGGCCGTTGGGGCCGTTTGGGCAAGCACTGCCGTGGTGAGCAGCGAGCAGCCAAGCAGCGCGAGTAGCTTTTTCATAGACACTAACAAAGGGTGGGAAAGGGAAGACACAGTGGCTAAGCAGTTTGCAGCTTGAGCAGCTGGGTTACATCAGCAGCCGTAAGCACTGGGGTGGCGCCCTGGTGCGTAGCTACCAGCGCCCCGGCCGCGCAGGCGAAGCGCAGCATGGCCGCCGGCTCATTGCCCGCCAGCCAGCCCGTGAGCAGCGCCGCCAAAAAGGCATCGCCGCTGCCGATGGTGTCGCTCACCTCAACCGACAGGCCGGGGGCCCGGTAAAGCTGGCCGCCGGTGTAGAGCATCGCCCCGTCGGCCCCGCAGGTAACGCACACGGCCTGCAACTGGTAGCGCTCGGCCAGCCAGCGCATGGCGCCAGAGCGGTCTTCCCGGTCCGCCACTGGGCCGTAGCCTAACCATTCCATCAGCTCGACCAGCTCGTGATGGTTCATCTTCACCAGGTGCGCCTTGCTCAGCAGGTACTTGGTTATTTCCTTAGTGTAGTGCGGTGGGCGCAGGTTCACGTCGAACACCCGAAAGCGGGCGTTTTCGAGCAAGCGGTAGAGGGTTTCGCGGCTGCCCGTCTGGCGGGCTACCAGGCTGCCGTATACCAGCACATCGGCCTGGGCTACAAGCTCGGCCAGGTCGGGCTCGTACTGGATGTAGTCCCAGGCCACGGGCTGCACTATTTTGTACACCACCTCGTTGGCATCGTCCACGTTGGCTTTTACGATGCCCGTAAGGTGGGTATGGCCCCGCTGCACGTGGGCCGTGCTTAGACCTTTCGACTCGATAAAAGCCAGCAGCTCGCGGCCTAGCTCATCGTCGCCCACGCGGCTGATGAGCTGCACGGGCTGCCCCAGCTGGTGCAGGTGCACGGCCACGTTGAAGGGGGCACCGCCCGGCTGCTGGCCGGTCGGCAGAATGTCCCACAATACTTCGCCAAAGCAAATAACAGACTTATTCATAGTGAATTAGGTAATTAGACGATGGTACGCAAGTTCAAAAAAACGGGGCCGCCTGCTAGTGCAGCACGAGCACCTTATCGGCGTCTTCCAGGCTTTTGCCCTTCGTTTCGGGCATTAGTTTCCACACGTACAGCAGCTGGAGCACCATCATGGCGCAAAAGAAGGCAAACGTATTGCCGCCCCCCAGCTTTTCGGTTAGTACCGGAAATACGAACGTGATGGCGGCCGCCAGCACCCAGTGGGTCGAGCTACCCAGCGCCTGGCCCTTGGCCCGCACGGCACTCGGAAAAATCTCGGAGATGAATACCCAGATGACCGCCCCCTGCGAAAACGCAAAAAATGCGATGTACATAAACAGTAGCACAGGCACGAGCATGCCCCGCTGCTGGCTATAAAAGGCCCAGGACACCAGCCCCAGCGTGGCGATGAGCCCCACCGAGCCCACCAGCATTAGCTTACGCCGACCAAACTTGTCGATGATATTGACTGCCAGCAGGGTAAAGCAAAAATTGACCAGCCCAATGCCAGCCGACGATAGCAGCGCCGCGCCCTGGCCCAGGCCCGTGAGCTCAAAAATGCGCGGGGCGTAGTAGATAATGGCGTTGATGCCTGCCAGCTGGTTGAACGCCGCAAAAAGCACCGCCAGCAGTACCGGCCGCCGGTACTGCGGGGCCCAAAGCGACTCGCCGGGGCCCTGCTCGGCCGCGTTAGCTATTAGGATAGTGGCCACGTTGGCCTCGGCGGTGGCCGGGTCGATGCGCTCAAAAATGGCACGGGCCTCGGCCGTGCGGCCGTGGCGTAACAGCCAGCGCGGACTTTCGGGAATGCGGAACAGCAATAGGAAAAACGCGATGGCCGGCACGGCCTGCACCCCCAGCATCCAGCGCCAGGCGTCGGGGCCAATGCCTTTGAGCAGGAAGTTGGACAGGTAAGCCAGCAGGATGCCGAACACTACGTTGAATTGAAACATGCCCACCATGCGCCCCCGCGAGGCGGGCGGCGACACCTCCGAGATGTAGAGCGGGGCCGTGACGGACGAGGCCCCTACTCCCAATCCACCCAGGAAGCGGAACACCATGAACGGCACCCACGCCGGTGACAGGGCCGCCCCCACCGCCGACACCAGGTAGAGCACCGCAATCCAGGTGAGGGTGGTGCGCCGGCCCAGCGCATCGGAGGGGATACTACCAAAAATGGCACCTAACACCGTGCCAATCAATGCGATGGACATCGTCAGGCCGTGCTCCCAGGAACTGAGGTGCCAGATTTGCTGAATGGCCTTTTCGGCCCCCGAAATCACGGCCGTGTCGAAGCCGAACAGCAGGCCACCCAGTGCTACCACCACCGACCAGAATAAGACATTTTTATTCATGATAACAAAGAAGATGTTGATTAATAAGCACTAAGCTATAAGCCAGCCAGGCTTCGCGCGCTGCGCTGTGGCCCACCACTGGCCCACCCTTTAGCGCCCGCTGCGCAGCGCCGAAGCCTGACGGCTAGGTGCTTACCACCCCTGGTTTTGCTTGTACAGCCCCTGACTGAAGTTGATTTGGTTGAGCGGAATGGGCATGTACTCGTCGCGGCCAGCCGTGAATTTGGCCGTGGACAGGTATTGGCGCAGGTTCTTTTCTTTGTCGAAGTAGGCATTTAGGTACGGGGCGGCGATGCCCCAGCGCACCAGGTCGAAAAAGCGGCAGCCTTCCATCGCAAACTCCATCCGGCGCTCGAAGCGCAGGGCTTCGCGGGCGTAGGATTGCGAGAACCCCGCGGTAGGGTAAAGCCCAATTTTGTAGTTGGAAGTAGGCGCGCCGCTGGCCGTTTTGAGCAGGCCAGTGCTGTTTTGGGCGCGCTGGCGAATCTGGTTCATGAGCGGCAGCGCCTCCGACGAGCGGTTCAGCTCAATGAGGGCCTCAGCCTTCCAAAGCAGCACGTCGGCGTAGCGGATGATGGCCCAGTTCTTCGAGCTGCTCATGAAGGGCGGCGTTTTCTGGAAGCTCGGGTCGGTGGGCAGCACGCTCTCCTTCATCGAGAGGTTGTAGCCGTACACCCCCGGCACTCGCACCCACGAGTTGTCGAACACGAACGTAGGATTGTACTTAAATGGGTGCCCAACCACCGCCACCGTGTGGTCAACGCGCGGGTCCACGGTGGTGCTGAGGAAATCAGCAGCCGTCACGAGGTCGCCCGACGTGTTGAAGTCGGTGAAGCGGGGCAGGCCGCTGGCATCCGTTTTGAAGGCGTTAATCAGGTTTTGGCTGGGCTGGTGAAACGAGCAGCAGCCGTAGTCGGGGTTCATGGGGTAGTTCAGCTCGTTGCCCCGGTCGGTGCGGCCCTTCGGCGTGCCATCGTTGCGCGAGAACTGGATGGCGAATACCGACTCCACGCCGTTGTCGCCCGCCGTGAGGAAGTTGGTGGCATAGTCGTTGTGCAGTGCATACTTACCCGAGCTGATAACGGCATCGCACAGCGAGTTCACCTCCGCCAGCTTAGCCGCGTCGATGCCCGTCACAGCGTTGTTATCGTTCTGGGTGTAAGCTTGGTAAAGCACCGATTTGGCTAGGTAGGCCTGGGCGGCTGACTTGTTGGCGCGGCCGATTTCGGGTTGGGTATCGGGTAGGTTAGCCACCGCAAAGCGAAAATCATCGGCCACCTTGCTCCAGAGCGCATCGTTGGTCAGCGCCACGTTCGAGATAGTCGGGTACTGGTCGGTAGGCAGGGTTTCGTCGATGTAGGGCACGTGCTTGAACATCTCCTTGAGCAAGAAGTAGAAATGCCCGCGTAGGAAGCGCACCTCGCCCTGGCGCACGGCCTTATTGGGCATGGCCGCCACGTCGATGGCGTTGAGGCGGCGTAGCGCGTCGTTGGCCCGCGAGATGCTCAGGTACATGCGGTACCAGAACTCGTCGGTGTTGCTGATATCGACGCGGTTGAAGACGAAGGTTTCGTAGAAGTGAAACGCATCCACGTCGGCCGTGCCGCCGCCGCCCTTGTAGGCATCGCCACCGCGCACATTGCCATAGGGCCACATGGAGGTGTAGGGCACGTAGTAAATGTCGTTGCCCAGCTGCGAGTAGGCGGCAATTACTTGTTTTTCAATATTTTCCGTCGTATTGAGCTGCGCGTCGTCGAGCGCGCCAGTCGGGTTCACGTTGAGAAAGCTTTTGTCGTTGCAGCTCACAGTAAGGGTGAGCAGCGAGAAAGCCAGCAGGCCGGTTTGGAAAAATTTCATGGGAAGTAGCGCTAGCGTATCAATTAAAACGAGACGTTGAGGCCGGTAGTGAACACGTGCGGAACCGGATACTGGTAGTTGGTCACCTCGGGGTCGGGGCCGGTAAAGTGCTTGCTCTTGACGGTGAACAGGTTCTGACCCTGCACGTAGATGCGCACGTTTTGCAGCCGGATTTTGCTCACCAAGGCGGTCGGCAGGTTGTAGCCCAGCTGGAAGTTGCGCAGCTTCAGGTAAGAAGCATTCTCGACGAAGTAGGTCGAGGAGCGGCCTTCGTTGTTGGAGTTGACGAGGGTTGGGGCCGGAATGGAAGAGCCCGTGTTGGTGGGCGACCAGGCATCAAGCAGGCGCTGCCCCCAATTTTCGCCCGAGGCCAGCGACGAGAAATCGGTGCGGAATTTTGCGTTGTTGTAGGCATAAAGCCCCTGCACGCCCTGCAGAAACACCTGCACGTCAAATCCTTTCCACGACGCGCCCAGGTTGAGGCCGTAGTTGAAATCCGGGATGGCCTCCGAAATCCAGGTCTGGTCGAAGTTGTCAATTTTGCCGTCGCCGTTCAGGTCCCTATAGCGGATGCGGCCGGGGGCCGCGCCCACCTGGGTGGGGCCCCCGCTCACTTCGGCAGCCGTCTGGTACAGCCCGTCGGCCACGTAGCCATATATGGCATTGATGGAATGGCCGAGGCGCGTCACGTCCTGGCCGTTGCCGCCGTAGGCGTTAATGACCTCGGCGGGCAGGTAGGTGAGCTTGTTGCGATACGTTGAAAGGTTGCCGGTAACGTTGAAGGTCAAGCCATTAGCCAGCGTGTTCTGGTAGCCCAGCAGAAATTCCAAGCCCGAGTTTTTGATGGACGCGCCGTTCACGAACTTGTCGCCCCCCTCGCCCACCACGCCCAGGAAGGGCAGGTTTACGAGGATGTCGCTGCTGTTCTTGACGAAGTAGTCGACCGAGCCGGTCACCTTGTTGCCCAAAAACCCAAAGTCAACCCCGACGTTGATCTGGGTGGTGGTTTCCCACTTCAGGTTGGGGTTGGCCTGCTGCACCCGGCGGTAGCCCGAGAGCAGGTTGGTGTCGTTGCCGTAGATGTCGTAGGCCGTGCCGATGTCGTAGGCAAAGTTGGGGTCGAGCGTACCCAGGCTCGACTGGTAGATGGCCCGCGAGGCGTAGCTGGCAATGTCCTGGTTGCCGGTCTGTCCCCAGCCGGCGCGCAGCTTCAGGTCGGAAATAAACGCCACGTTATTCTTCAGGAAGTTCTCCTCGCTGAGACGCCAGCCGCCCGACACCGCCGGGAAGATACCGAACTGGTTATCAGCTCCGAAGCGCGACGAGCCGTCGCGGCGCACCGTGCCCGAAAGCAGGTAGCGGTCCTTAAACGCGTAGTTGACCTTGGCAAAATAGGAGGCTAGCCGGTAGGAGTTAGCCGAGCCGCCGTTGTCCTTGTTGGCCGAGCCGGCGTCAAGCACGATGTAGTTGGGGTCCTGGCTGGCGAAGTTGGTGCGCGAGGCGTAGAAAGCCTCCTGGTTGTAGCTGATACGCTCATTGCCCACCAACACGCTCAGCGTGTGGTTGCCGCCGCCCAGGCTCAGGTCGTAGTTAAGGGTGTTCTGCCACACCCAGTTGCCAAAGGTGCTTTGGTTGTTGGTAACCCGATTGTTGGCGTTGGAGAGGTAGCCGGCCGTGAAGGTTTTATACAGCTCGTTGTACTTATAGAGCGAGTAATCAATGCCGAAGCTGGTGCGCAAGTGCAGCCCCTTGATAATTTCGGCATCGGCAAACCCGTTGCCAAAGAGGCGGTACAGGTCCGAGCGGTTCTGCTGGTTGTCGGTGAGCAGGCGCACGGGGTTGTCGCGGTCGCCAATGCCGTTGACCGGGCCGCCCCAGCCTACGCCGTCCACGGTGCGCACGGGCACGATGTTGAGCAGCTGGCTGCTGCGGTCACGTATCAGGTTCAGGTCGTACTGCGCTTCCTGCAACTTGCTCACCGTCATGTTCTGGCCTATCTTGAGGTGGTCGCCCAGCAGCGAGTAGTCCGAGTTGAGGCGGCCCGTCCAGCGGTCGGCGCCCGTGAACTTCAGCGTGCCCGAGTTCTTGTAGTAGTTCAGCGAAAACAGGACGCCGCCGTGCTCGCCGCCGTTGCTCACGTTCACGTTGTATTGCTGCACAACGGCCGTCTGCTGGGTTTCCTTAAACCAATCAGTATCGGCCGTGCGCTGCGTTTTGGCCGCATCCAGAAACTCCGGTACCGCCACGTTGTCGAGCACCGGCTGCCCGTTGGGGCCCTGGTGCGACTGAAAGCTGTAGAACGGGATGTTGGGCGTCGTACCATCGTTTATCGCCGCCTGCCAGTAGATGCGGCCGTAGTCGTTGGTATTGAGCATCTTGATGTGCGGCCCCGGCGTTTGGGCTGACAAGAAGGTGGAAACATCCACCCGCGTCACGCCCTTTTTAGCCTTGCGCGTCGTGATGATAATCACGCCGTTGCCGGCCCGCGACCCGTAGATGCTGGCCGCCGAGGCATCCTTCAGCACCTGAATGCTCTCGATATCGTTCTGGTTGAGCTGGTTGATACCCGTCTTGGTCGGAATGCCGTCAATCACGTAGAGCGGGTCGTTGTTGCCCAGCGTGCCAAAGCCCCGGATGCGCACCGCCGCGTTGGCGCCGCTCGGCGAGCCATCGGTGGTAACCTGCACGCCCGGCACCCGCCCTTGCAGGTTGTTGACCACGTTGTTCGAGGTCATGCCCTTCACTTCGTCCGTCTTCACTACCGACACCGCGCCCGTCAGGTCGGCGCGCTTCTGGGTTTGGTAGCCGGTCACCACCACCTCGCTCAGGTCCTGGGTGGTGGGCTTGAGCTGCACGGTAATGGTGGTGTGGCCCGCCACAGCTACCTCCTGGGGCGCGTAGCCCACCGATGAGAGTACGAGCGTGGCCGTGGAGGAAGCAGTGAGGGTAAACTTGCCGTCCGCGTCGGTGGAGGTGCCGTTGGTAGTACCTTTTACCACGACCGTTACGCCGGGCAGGCTAGCCCCTTTTTCGTCGTTTACCTGGCCCGTAATGGTAATGTCAGCCAGCACGCCGGCCGGGTTTTTTGGCAGGGCTGCTAGGGCGGTGGTAGGGAGCGCGGCCAGTGCCAGCGGCGCGGTGGCTAGTAGCGTGGGCAGGCAAAGCCGCCGCGCCAGGAGTACGCTTTTACGCATAAGTGCCTAAGAAAAATGGGTGGGGAAAAAGAGTGCGTCTGTACCGGCCAGGGCATCCATCTGTCTTGCTTAGATTCGCTTGCCGGGCTGGTAGCAACTGCGGCGCAACGGCCTCAGGCAACCCGGCAAAACGAATGGAGCAAAACAGCCCCGGTGGCTTTACGGCTCAAAATTCCGCTATCTTTTCCTCTTGCAGCTTACACGATTGATTCTAAACCTTTCGAGTTTGAATCAATATCTTTGATAAATACAAATTGATAATAATCAAGTATTTATAATAAAAATGCCTTTCAAAATAAAGACGCGCTTTCACTTTTTACACCCTGTTTTCACTTTTGATTCACGTGGTGGGCGTGCTATGCAGGGCCCGAAACTCGGAGGGCGACAGCTGGTAGCGCCCCTTGAAGCTGGTGGAGAAATAAGCGGGCGACGAGTAGCCCAGCTGGTAGGCTACTTCCGCGATGGTGAGGCCTTCTTCGAGCAGCAGCTGGCGGCTCTTGGTGAGGCGCAGGCCCTGGATGAAGTCGGTGACGCCGGTGCCCAGCACGGCCTTCACCTTGCGGTAGAGCTGCACCCGCGAGAGGCCCAGGCTGCCCGCTACGTCGTCGACGCTCAGCTCGGGCCGCGCCAGGTTGGCCTCCACAATGGCCGTGAGGTCGGCCAGGAATTTCTGGTCCACCCGCTGCTGGGGCGGCACCGTGGCGGTGTCGGTACTGAGCTCGCGCCGGAAGTGCTCGCGCTGGCGCTGGCGGTTGCCGAGCAGCGTGCGCAGGCTTTCGAGTAAAAACGCGGGGTTGAAGGGTTTGGTGAGGTAGAGGTCGGCCCCCGCCTGCACGCCCTCCACCTGCTGTTCGGGAGCCGAGCGCGCCGTGAGCAGCACCACCGGAATGTGGGAGGTGCGCCAGTCGCCCTTCAGCTGGTTCACCACTTCGAGGCCGCTGCGGTCGGGCAGCATCACGTCGCACACCACCAGGTCGGGAATGGTGTCGGCGGCTAGGCGCAGGCCGGTGGCCGCGTCGAGGGCCGTTTGCACCTGGAAGTGGGGCCGCAGCTTGCGGGCCAGGAAGTCGTTGACCTCCGGGTTGTCCTCAATGACTAGCACTAGGGCGGCGCTGGTGTCGCCGGTGGCAAAGGCCGCGTCGGGCAGCATCTCGGCCAGGTCTTCATCCAGGGTAAAGGCCGCCGCCACGGGCATCGACACGGGCACGGCCGAGTGCAGCGCGTCGGGCAGGGTGAGCGGCAGCGTGACCGCAAATGTGCTGCCCTGGCCTGGCTGGCTCCGAAACGTGAGCTGCCCTTGGTGCAGCCGCGTGAGGCCGAGGGCCAGCGCCAACCCCATGCCCGACCCTTTTCCACCGGGCGCCTGCCCTTGATAAAACCACTCAAAAACGTGGGCCTGGTCGTGGGCACTGATGCCCGGGCCGGTGTCCTCCACGCTAACCCGCACCTGCCCCGAGGCCGGCACCGGCTCGATGCTCACCGTAATCTGGCCCTTTTCGGGGGTGAATTTCAAGGCATTAGCCAGCAGATTGAAGAAGACCTTATCCAGAATATTCACGTCGAACCACAGCCATATCGCCGGCTCGGCTGGCAAAAACCGCAGGCTGACGCCGCGCTGCCGGGCGGTTTTTTCAAATACATCCATGATTTCGCGCACGAAGGCCACCAGGTTGCCCTCCGTGGCGCGCACCGGCATTTTGCCCACGTCGATTTTGCGAAAATCCATGAGCTGATTTACTAGCTGCAACAGGCGCTGCGCGTTGCGGCGCACCAGGCTCAGCTCGTGGCGCTGGCTGGGGGCCAGCGGGGGCCCATCGG
The DNA here is from genome assembly GCF_001816125.1 of Hymenobacter coccineus. GTDB lineage: Bacteria > Bacteroidota > Bacteroidia > Cytophagales > Hymenobacteraceae > Hymenobacter > Hymenobacter coccineus. The sequence goes on from NZ_MDZA01000407.1 coordinate 22,248, forward strand.
TGAGCACTTCCTCCAGGGGCCCTAGAATGAGGGTGAGCGGCGTGCGCAGCTCGTGCGAGAAGTTGGTAAAAAAACGCAGCTTGGCTTCCGTCTCCACCCGCGCTTGCTCGGCCAGCTCCTGAATCTGGTTGCGCTGCGAGCGGATTTCGTTGTTCTGCTGCGCTAACGTTCGGGTAATGCGACGATTGGCGCGCAGCGCCCGCCACACCAGCAGCCCCAGCACCGCCGCCCCCAGCAGCGCCGCTCCCAGCACGTAGAGCCCGCGCTGCTGGCTGGCAAAAGTGTGGCGCTGCGTTTGGAGCAGCTCCTGCTGCCGCTGAATATCCTGCTGCTGACTAGCCAGCTTTTCGGTCTGCATCCTCATGGTCAGCACGTTGGTCGAGTCGATTACCATGGTGCTCAGCATGTTTTCCTTCGCGTAAGGCTCGTGCTGTAAGATGTGCATCGCCGTGCGAATGGCCTCCTCGCCCCCCGGCGAGTAGAGCAGCGTGGCTTCGATAATGCCATCCTGCACCAGCTGCAGGCCACCCTGCGGCCCGGCCAGCCCATCTACCCCCACCACCCGTACCTGCTGGGCCAGGCCCAGCTGCTTGCAAACCTGGTAGGCCCCCAGCGCCATGCGGTCGTTGTGGGCAAAAATCAGCCGCACCGCGGGGTGCGCCCGCAGCATGGCCGGCAGCGCGGCCAGCACCGAAGGGCGCTGCCAGGTGCCCTGCACTTCGGCTACTACGCGCACGTCCGGAAAAGCCGCCAGCGCCCGCATCAGCCCCTGGTGGCGGTCGCGGGCCGGCGAAGAGCCCGCCGCGCCCAGCACTTCCAGCACCTCGCCTTTGCCCCGCAGCAGGCTGCCGATGTAGCGGCCCGCCGCCTGGCCAACCTCCTGATTATTGCCCCCCACGTAGGCCGTGTAAAGTTTAGAGGTAGTGCGCCGGTCGAGGATAACCACCGGGGTGCCCCGGTTAAAGGCTTCTTCTACCAGGGGCGTTATGGGCTCGGCTTCATTAGCCGAAACAATCAGTAAATCAACCTTCTCCCTTAGAAATTCGCCCAGTTGCTGCTGTTGCAGCGTGCTGTTATCGTGCGCATCCTTGAGGCGAAACTCTACGTTGGGGTAGAAGCTCAGTTCCTTCTTCATGCCCGCTAGCATAGCCTGACGCCAGGCATCGTTCATGGTGCACTGCGAAAAGCCAATGACATAGTGCGGCGCGGGGGCGGCGTTCACTTGCCCAGCTTGCCAGCAGCTTAGCAGCAGGCAATTCCACAGTAGCCAACTTTTCCATCCAGCAAAGTGCTTCATGACCCTAAGGTAGGCGCCACTCTTTTAACCAAAAGCTGACATGGTTGATAGATGGCAAAGTAGTGTTTTAGTAAGGTGGCTGCGCATTTAATCGGCCATCGACTGCTATTTTTTGAGTAGCGGCAAGGTAGTTTAGCCCTGCTGGAGCGACAGCGCGTCACAGCCTGAATACTCGTCTTCTGCCAGTATAAGCCAGTTATAGAAGGCTTTACATATGGCGCGGGCACCGCTTTACGTGCCTGGCCACTAAAGCACGGCTTTTTAAGCACTACGTGTATGGTCCTGGGGAGTCATGTCATAAATGGGGTTTCTAACTCTTGTGCAAGTTCGTGGAACAAGTACTTCCTGGCAGCGCCCGCACCACCCCGGCCATTCGCCGCCCCATCCGGGCCAGTTCGGAATTGCCCCTACGCCCTGCCGGAACCCATGCTACCAGAAGCCATTGCGCACCGCTCCCGCTCGGCCTCCCCTCCCCCTTTTCATTACTTTGGGCTGGCGCACGTCTTGCGTTGCCGGTGGCATTTAGCCCCAGCTGGCCCAGGTAGGGCCCTACGAGTGGCGCGAAATTAACCTCCTGTAAATCAATTGTTTTTTATGAAGAATTTTACTCCTATACTGGTTGCAATGGCCCTGGGGCTGACCGTTCGGCCCGCGGCGGCGCAGGAGGCGGCCGCGGCCGATTCGGCCAAAATTACCGTGTACGGCTACATCGACGGATACTACGGGTTCGATTTCCCGCACCCTAACAGTACCCAGCGACCCGAGTTTTTCTACTCCCACAATCGGCAGGACGAGTTTACCGTGAACCAGGCCCTGGTGGGCCTGCGCTACGACAACGGGCAAGTGCGCGGGGCCCTGGGCGTGCAGGGCGGCACCTACCCCGAGGCCAACTACGCCGCCGAGCCAGTGCTGCTGCGCAACATCTACGAGGCCTGGGTGGGCTTCCGGCCGTTCAAAAAGGCCTGGCTCGACGTGGGCGTGTTTGGCTCGCACATCGGCTTCGAGTCGGCCATCTCGAAGGATAACTGGACGGTGACCCACTCGCTGGCCGCCGAGGGCTCGCCCTACTACGAGGCCGGGGCCAAGCTCAGCTACGCGGCCTCCTCGAAGGTAACGGTGACGGGGCTGGTGCTGAATGGCTGGCAGAACATCCGCGACAATAACCGGGCAAAATCGGTGGGCACCCAGGTGCAGTGGCGGCCTTCGGATAAGTGGCTACTGAATTCGAGCACATTTTACGGCAACGAGCAGCCGCAGGATTCGGTGCCGCGGGCGCGGTTTTTCCATGATTTCTACGCCACTTACTCGCCCAACGCCCGCTGGTCGGTGCTGGGGCTGTTTGATGTGGGCTGGCAGCAGCGCGGGCGGCCCGGCACCCCGGTTACACCCTGGCACACGGCGGCCCTGATTGCGCGCCACCAGCTGGCCCCGCGCTGGTGGCTGGCGGCCCGCGCCGAGTACTACTACGCCCAGTACGGCGTGGTGGTGCGCTTCCTGGACCCCACGCCCGCGCAACGCAACTTCTTCGTGCGCGGCGGCTCGCTCAACGTCGATTACGCCCCCAGCAAGCACGTGCTGGTGCGTCTGGAAGGCAAGGTGCTGAACTCCAAAAATGCCCGCTTCCCGAGCAACGGCAGCGGCGGACCCGCTACCAACTACGGCAACCTCACCGGCACCGTCGCCCTCTCGCTATAAGCCGGCGCTGGGCCCCTATCCATGTAAACCGGCGCTGGGGCCCCTGCCCGTTGTCAGTTGTTGGTTAGCTGATTCATAAGGCACCGTCGCCCTCTCGCTATAAGCCGGCGCTGGGCCCCTATCCATGTAAGCCGGCGCTGGGGCCCCTGCCCGTTGTCAGTTGTTGGTTAGCTGATTCATAATTCGCTAACGAGCAACTGCTAACGGACAGCTTAATTGGAATGTCGCTGGGGCGCGGCGGCTGAGCGAATCTTTAATACGCTGGTTTTAAGGCCGGGCGCGGTAGCCGTGAGCGTGATTTCACCCGCGTCCTGGGTGGTTTGCACCAGCACCTGGGCCAGGCCGTTGAAGGTTTTGCGCTGCCAGTCGGCCGCAGGAGTGCGCACCTGGATGGAGCCGGGCAGGGCGTTGAGCACGTCCCACGGCTTATTTTTGACCAGGGGCGTGGCCACGAACACTACGCTGTTTTTGCCGGGCTTCAGCAGCGCCGCGTCCAGCACAAAGCCGTTTTTGACGGCCTGCTCGCCGGTCAGGTTTTGGGCAATGGCGCGGCCGTTGACGTAAATGGTTTGCTCGCGGCCGATGGGCTGGTAGAACAGCGTGACCGTGGCGCCGGCCAGCGTCGGCGGCAGCTCGAAGCTGCCCCGCGTGACGTAGTACTTGGCCGTGGGCACGAGTTGGGCAGCGTCGTACTGGCGCGGCGTGAAGGCGGGGCCCCAGCCAGCGTCGTCGAAAGCAGCCGTGGTTTCGGGGCCCTGGGCCATGCTTTTGGCGGCGCGCTCCTTCAGGTTTTCGATTTGCACGACGCTGATTTTGTCGATGTAGCGGTCGGGCTCCAGCGACGTGGGGTCGCCGTTGCCCACGCCGATGATGCGGCCGGGGCCCTGGAGGCGGAAGGTAATTTCCTGGTTGGCCGTCGGTACGGGCAGCTTGTTCTTGTCGGTGAGCTGCACCGTGACGATGGCCAGGTCTTCGCGGGTGGCCTGCACGGCGGGCTTGTTGGGCAGCAGCTGAATGGCGGCGGCCGCGGCGGCGGTGCGCACCACGTCGGTGGCAATTTGCTTGCCGTTGCGGTAGCCCACGGCCGCCAGCGTGCCGGGCGCGTAGGTTACCTGCCATTCGAGGTGCCCGTTTTTGGGCATTTTCTGGCGGCCCTGGCTCTTCTTGTTGAGGAACAGCTCCACCTCGTCGCAGTTGCTGTAGGCCCACACGGCGATGGGCTGGCCCTCGCGGCCGGGCCAGTTCCAGTGGGGCAGCAGGTGCAGGGTGGTCTGGTTGGTCCACCACGATTTCAGGTACCACACGTTGTCCTTCGGGAAGCCGCACAGGTCCATCATGCCGAAGTACGAGGTGATGGATGGCCAGCCGAACGGCGTGGGCTCGCCGCGGTAGTCGAAGCCCGTCCAGATGAACATACCCGCCAGGTAGGGCCGCGCGGCGTAGTGCTGCCAGCCGCCCTCGATGCTGTAAAACTTGGGGCTCGGCTTCTCGTCGTAGGCCGCGCTGTAGTGTTTATCGTTGTCGACGAAGTAGATGCCGCGCGTGGCGTGGGTCGAGCCCTCCTCGGTGCCCCAGCTGGGCTTATCCGGAAATTTGGCGTGGTAGGCGTCGGTGTCGCCCTGGCCGATGTAGTTGAAGCCCATCACGTCGATGGCCGTGGAGGTGCCCTGGCCCCAGCCCCCGCTCACGGCTACCGTAATGGCCCGCGTTGAGTCCACGGTTTTGGCAAAGGCCTGCATGGTGGCCCCGATTTGGGCCCCCAGCGCGTTGCCCTCGATGGCCCATTCCTCGTTGCCAATCGACCAGCTGATGACGCTCGGGTGGTTGCGGTCGCGCACGATCATGCGCTTCAAGTCGCCCAAGTTGGTTTGGGTGCTGCCCATCATCCGGTTCTCGTCGATGACGAGCATGCCGAGCCGGTCGCAGGCGTCGAGCAGCTCGGGCGTGGGCGGGTTGTGCGACATGCGGTAAGCATTACAGCCGAACGACTTAAGCTGCAAAATGCGCCAGTCTTGCAGGGCGTCGGGCATGGCCGTGCCCACGCCGGCGTGGTCCTGGTGGTTGTTGGTGCCGGTGATTTTCAGGTGCTTCCCGTTCAGGAAAAAGCCTTCGTTGGCGTCGAAGCGAATGGTGCGCACGCCGAAGCGCGTGCGGTACTCGTCCACCACCTGGCCGCCCTGCCGCACGCGCGTCACCAGCGTGTAGAGGTAGGGCGACTCCAGCGACCACAAGTGGGGCCCCGCCACCGGCACGCGCACGCGCACTTCCTGCTGCCCGGCCCCAGATAGGCGCACCGGGCTGGCCGGGCCAGTGGCCACGGTTTTGCCCGCAGCGTCCAGTACTTCCTGCACGACGTCAACCGTTTGAGCGGTGGCGCTGCCGTTGGTGAGCGTGGCCTGGGCCGTGATGGTGGCCGCGTCGCCAGCCACCTGCGTGGTCACGAACGTGCCGTTGGGGGCCACGTGCACGGGGGCCGTTTTGGTCAGCCACACGTGGCGGTAGATGCCGGCACCTTCGTAAAACCAGCCTTCTTCCAGCGTGGCGTCCACGCGCACAGCAATCACGTTGGGCTTGCCGTCGTAGTGGAGGTAGTCGGAAATATCGTACTGGAAGCCCTGGTAGCCGCTGGGCTCGGTGCCCAAGTAGTGCCCGTTCACCCACACAATGGAGTTGCGAAATACCCCATCAAAATCGAGGCTGATGCGGCGGCCCAGGTCGCTGGCCGGCACCGTGAACGACTTGCGGTACCAGCCCACGCTGGCGTTGGGGAACGGCCGCCCGATGGCCCGGAAGCCGTGGCTGAAGCTGGCCTTTTCGTCAAACGGCTGCTCCACGGCCCAGTCGTGGGGCAGGTCGAGCGGGCGCCAGGCACGGTCGTCGAAGTTCGCGGCGGCGGCCCCGTCGCCGTAGCCGGTTTTGGCCAGGTAGGAGAAGTAGCCCACGCCGTTGCCAAAGTCCTGCTTGGGGTCGAAAGGGTGGCCGTAGGCAAAGCGCCAGCCAAAATCCATCAATAAATGCTCGCGACTGGCGGGCGGCGCGGCGTGGCCGGGCGAAGAAGAAACGGCCCCTGCCAGCAGGAGTAGCAACGTGAATAAGTGGCGCAAAGGCATCAGGCTAATAAAATGGGGCTTTGATCTCCACCGCCCTGGGGCCCCAGGCAACGGATCGGCAAGGCAGTTTAGCGGCAAAGCTAAAATGTTTCAGCACCCCTTATTGCGCGTATTATTGCATTTAACGATGGATAAATTCGATTGCTAGCTACCTGCTGTTACGCAGTGCTTTGGTTTGGGGGCCAAGAAGGGCGTAGCGCGAACTTTGTAGTTCGCGCTACGCCCTTCTTGGCCTTAATGGCGCAAAGACGCGAACTACAAAGTTCGCGCTACTGAGCGCTGCGTAACAGCAGTAACTACTTAGGCCCACCGCTTGGCCAGCCGCCAAGCGAAGCGGTGCTACTTGCGGGGGGCCCCC